>NZ_JBSTYM010000008.1:0-163852 GCF_054052445.1 Aeromonas crassostreae
TGCCCTCTGTGTGCGAACTGACCGGCGGTGACTCCCTGGCGGTTAATGTCCAGCTGGTGTTGAACAACGCCGTGCTGGGGGCACGCATCGCCGCCAGCCTGTAACGGTTGCCCTCTGTGTGCGAACTGACCGGCGGTGACTCCCTGGCGGTTAATGTCCAGCTGGTGTTGAACAACGCCGTGCTGGGGGCACGCATCGCTGCCAGTCTGTAAGCTGGTGTGACAGATGCAAAAGAGGGCCAAAAGGCCCTCTTTCTATTACGCAGATCGGTGAGATAACACCCTTATTGCAGCACCAGGCGGCCGTTGAGGGGCTGCACCGGTCTGTTGTTGGGGTGGTGCATCACCGCCTTGAAGGCGTCGATCTGGGCCTGGCTCACCTGCACCGGCTGCTTCATCACCAGCCAGCGCACCCCTTCCGAGCAGGGCGGCGTGGTGAGGGAGCCGCTGAAGCGGTAGTAGTCGCGGTTGGCGGGCAGCAGTGATTCTGCCGAGATGGGCGCCTCGAGACCGTGGGTCTCCCCTGTCTTGGCGGGCAAGGCTTGCCAGGCCTGGCTCAGGGCCGCATTGGCCTGGCCCGGCTCGAACATCACGGCGATCACCGCCAGCTCTCCCTTGTCGTTGGCATGGACCAGATGCCCCTCCAGGGGGTAGGACCTGCCCTCGATGAGGTTCTCGCTGGGGGCGTGGAAGTGGAACTGCTTGAGCTCGAAGGGCATGCCGTCGAGCTCCAGGGTGCTGCCGGGGGCATAGTTGACCTGCACCGTATGGCCGTTGTTGACCAGCGTCTTGCCGCCTGCCAGATAGTGGAACTGCAGGGGTGCCAGCTCGGCCTCGACCAGGTCTGTCAGGTTGACCGGCGACTGGTTGCTGCCATCGCACTGGCCAAACTCCGGGGTCAGCCTGGCCCATTGCGCCGGGCCGGCCTCGCCACCGTATTCCCAGTGCGGGGACGCGGCGAAGGCGACGGGGCAGAGCAGCAGGGTGCAGGCCAGCAGGGAGGTTTTCATCATACATCCTTATCTTGATTGAAAAGCACGACCATTTGCCTCCTTGAATAGATGAAGGAAGGTGAAATGGCATCATGTTGAATAGGGGCAGGGGCTCAGGCCGAATGTTTATTATGTTCCCGATTGCCGAGCATATTAATGTTGCATATGACATGGTGCTAATTATCGGCTCCGGGTCATTGCATATTGAACAATCCCTCGATGCAATGATAGCAATCTAATTAATGGGCGCTTGTTGCTGATGAATTAGTGCGTATTGTCCTCATTGATTCGTGGCCGGTCTTATCTCTCACTCCCGCAATCAGCCCAGTTTTTGTTTTCTATCTTGTTGTTTTTTTACTGTCTTTCTGTGGGTCGCTGAGTGTTGCTGGAATAAAGGTGTGTCATATTCAGAACGGGATTAGGTCGAATTTATTCGCAGGGTAACGGGAGGGATAAAATAAATAACTCATGGGTGAATCATAAGTAAATAACCGGTGAGCCATAGGTGAATCATGAGTGAATATTGTCACTGGCCTTGCCCGGGATGGCCGCTGCGAGCGGGTCCCAGTGGGGGAGCCTGCGCGCGCCTCGCCGGGCAAGGGCGCGTCTCCCAATATGACGCATTCGCTACCACGGGTGTCGGATGCGTCATATTGGCGGCGGTCACCGGGAGCCGATGGCCATCAGTCCCTAAGTTCGTCGCCGACCTGCTTGACCGCATCCCGGGTGCTGTGGCCTATCTCACGGGTGACGTCCCGGGTGGTGTGACCGATCTCGCGGGTCACCCGCTTGGTGGTCTGGCCGACGGTGCGACCCGCCTCCTTGACATCGGCGCAGCCGCCGAGGAGAAACAGGGCCAGCAAGGCCATCAGCAAGGGGCGGCGGCAGGGTGGCAAAGTCATGGCGATCTCCTGGGTAAAGGGGTCAAGTCTGCCCCTCGGGGAGGGGGCGGGCAACCAGCAGGGTGTGGCCAGGGCCCGGGATCTCGTGCTCGGCCTCCACGTGGAAACCGGCCTCGCGCAGGCACTGGTACATCTGTTTGGAGTGGTAGAAACGGCTGTTGCCGTTGGCGATGGCGGTGAAATAGAGGGAGGTGGCATTGAGGCTGAAGCTCGCCGCCTCGAAGCTCTGCCTGTCCCAGAACAGCTCCAGGATGCAGACCCGGGCGCCTGGTTTCATGTGGCGACGGATACGGGTGAGGATGGCGACGATCTGCGGGTGATTGAAGCAGTCGAGGAACTGGCTCATCCACCAGATGTCCGCCTCGCCGGGCAGGGGGCCCTCGGCCTCGAGCATGTTGACCGGATGGCAGCTGACCCTGTCCGCCACCCCGGCCTCCTCAATCCTGGGACGGGCCAGGGCGAGCTGCTCGGGCAGATCCAGAATGGTCACCCTGAGGGCGGGATCCCGGGTCGCGCAGGAGATGGCCCACTTGCCGGTGTTGCCGCCCACGTCATAGAGGGTGGCGGGCTCGTAGCCAAATACCTTGTCCTGGGCCTGCTGGAAGGCCCAGTCCGAGTAGAAGTGATCGAAGGCGAACCAGCTGGCCCGCGCCGGCTCAGGCAGTTCGTCCAAGTGGGGATAGATGGTCTCCCAATCGGGGCTGAACACCTTGAGCCCCTCGGGCCTGCCTTCCCGGATGGCGCCGAGCAGGTGGGCGAGGGGGGCATAGCAGACGTGCTGGGTGAAATCCATGTTGACCCGGGTCATGGGGTCGTTTTGCAGGTAGCGGCCGACCCTGCCCAGCACATAGCGTTCCCCTTCCAGGTGACAGAGCCCGCCGCCGAGCCCCATGTCGAGCAGCACGCCGACCCCGTATTCGCTGAGGGAACAGGCCCCGGCTATCTCGGCCGTGGTGGCACCCTGGCGGCCACAGCGCTCCAGATAGGCGAGCACGCCGGTTTCGCGCAGGCACCAGCTCGCCTGAAACAACATGGGGCCGAAGGCGATGCGCTGGGCCTGACTGATGGCGGCGAGGGCATCATGAGCCTCACCCTGATAATGTTTCACGAGGCCGGTTCGCTCTTATTGGTGGCTGGTGCGGGAGAGTTCGATCTGGATGGCCTGATTCAGCCCCATGATCCAGCGGTTATAACTGCGATGGATGGCACCCTTGCCGTTATCATCGAGATTGATGCTGCTGACGTAATTGATGGAATAGTCATGAGCGGTATAGGGAATATTGATCACCGCCTGGTGCTGGCGCACGTTCAATTGGCCGCGAATAAGACCGGGCTGCTCTTTCTTCATGACCCAGCCCTTGCTCAGGCCGCCATTGAGGATGGCGTTGCCGACCTGCTCCTCGTTGAGGGTGAAATTCACCTGAGTGGCCGGCAGGTTGCGTACCGGCTGGCTGGTGGAGCAGGCGGCGAGCAGGGCGCAGCCGAGCAGCAGCGCCGATTTGGTCATCTTGTGCATTGTCGTTTCCCTACATAGGTTTCTTATGAAGCGCGGCAATGAGACACCATTATTGGGTAGTTTTCAATAAAAGATGACTATAGACAAGGAGTTATATGACCTGCCTTCTATTATTTCGGGGAAATAATGCTATGATGCCCGCCGAATTTATGACATCCGTGACCCCCTCGTCATTGCAGCGCCTCTCGCCCGTCGGCTGATGCCCGCTAAACGGATCTATCTCAATCATCACCCATAGCGCCGAACAAGGACGGAAGGTCGCCATCATGCTCTCATTTTCACTCCTTGATGCGCAGGCGCTCTCGCCCGGTCTGAGTGAGGCCGCCTCTTGGCGCCAGTGGGCCGAGTCGGGCGCCTGGCCCGGCGCCGCTCCCCTGCCGGCTACCCCCTTGCTGCCCATGATGATGGCACGCCGCCTGAGCGCCGGCTCCCGCCTCGCGGTGCAGCTGGGGCTGACGATGCTGGCGCGCCACCCCGTCGACAGCGCCGTCTTTGTCAGCCGTCACGGCGAGCTGGCGCGCTCCATGACCCTGCTCCAGGGGCTGGCGGCGGGCAAGGCCCTCTCTCCCACGGATTTCTCCATGTCGGTGCACAACACGGCGGCGGGGATCTGCTCCATTCAGGGCAAGGCGACCCTGGCCATGAGCTCGCTGGCGGCGGGGGAGGCGAGCCTGATGGCGGGGCTGACCGAGGCGGTGGCGAACCTGGGGGCCGGCCAGCGGCGGGTGCTGCTGGTCGCCTTCGAAGGGGAGATCCCGGCCTTTCATCACCCCTGGCTGGCCCAGACGCCCCCCCATGCCGTCGCGCTCGTGCTGGGGCCCCAGGGCGACCCTGAGGCCGCTGCGCACTGGCGCTGCGAGGGGGTGAGGGCGGCGAGCCAGCCCCCCACGCTGAGCCAGCCCCTGGCGTTCTGGCGTGCCCAGCTGCTGAGTCAGCAGGCGTGCCTGCTGGGGGACGGACGTCAGGAGTGGTCATGGCGGCGCGACTGAACCGGCTCTGGCGCCTGTTTGGCACCGGGCTCGGCTTCGCCCTGTTCGGCGTCGGGGGCCTGCTGCTCACCCTCTGCTGGTTCCCGCTGCTGGCGCTCTGCCTGCGGGGCCCCAGGCGCCGCACCTTGGCCCAGGCCAGCATCAAATGGAGCTTTCGGCTCTTCCTGGGGCTGCTCAAGGGGCTGAGGGTGCTCGACTACCGGGTGATCGGCATGCCGAGCGGGCTGCGGGGCGCCCTGGTGGTGGCCAATCACCCCAGCCTGCTCGATTATGTGATGCTGGCCGCCGAGCTGCCGGCATGCGACTGCATCGTCAAGCAGGCCCTGTGGCATAATCCCTTCCTCGGCGGCGTGGTGCGCGCGGCCGATTACATCGCCAACGTGGAGGCGGAGCGCCTGCTGCTCCTGTGCATCGAGCGGGTGCGCCACGGCGGTCTGCTGCTGGTGTTCCCCGAGGGGACCCGCACCACCCCGGGCCAGCCGATCCGGCTGCAGCGGGGGGCGGCCCAGCTCGCGGTGCGCAGTCAGGTGCCGATACAACCGGTGCGCATCCACTGCAGCGAGCGCTTTTTGACCAAACAGGACAAGTGGTTTCGGGTGCCGCGGCGCAAGCCGCACTTCACCCTGGAATTTCTGCCGCAGATAAGCGCCGCCGAGGTGGTCCTGGGGGAAGCAAGCAGCGCCCTGGCCGCCCGCCAGTTAACCCGATTTCTCACCCGGGTCCTGCAACCCGGGACCCAATGACAGCATATGGAATCGTCATGCAAGACCTGCAACAAGAGATAAAACAGCTCATCATCGACAGCCTCAACCTGGAGGGGCTGACCCCGGATGATATCGACAGCCAGGCCCCCCTGTTTGGCGACGGCCTGGGGCTGGACTCCATCGATGCGCTGGAGCTGGGGCTCGCCATCAAGAGCCGCTTTGGCATAGTGCTCTCCGCCGATGACGAGAATACCCGTCGTCACTTTGCCAGCGTCGATGCCCTGGTGGCCCTGGTACAGGCCCAGGCCTGAGTCCCTTTCGGAGCGATGAAGATGAACAGAGACGAAATTTTTGCGCAGGTGAAGGCCGCCCTGGTGAACCTGTTCGAGGTGGACGAGGAGGCGGTGACCCCAGAGGCCCAGCTCTATCAGGATCTGGAGCTCGACAGCATAGACGCCATCGATCTGGTGGTGCACCTGCAAAAGCTCACCGGCAAGAAGATCAAGCCCGAGGAGTTCAAGTCGGTGCGCTCCGTGGCCGACGTGGTCGAGGCGGTCGAACGCCTGCTGGCCGATGCCTAAATCGCAGCCAAGGGGCGCCGTGGCGGGCCCGAGCCTGTCATGATGCGCCTGTTATCCCTGCTGGCGGGGGGGCTGCTGCTGGCCTATCCCCTGGCCGTCTACTGGGGGCTGACCCGCTGGGGCAGTACTGCCCTGGTCGCCCTCTTGCTGGTCACCTTCGCCCTGCGCCTGCTGCCCGGGGTCGCGCCTGTCCGTGAGTGGCTGCTGCTCGGCCGCCTGCTCGCCGGCGTCGGCCTGTTGCTGACCGCCCTGAGCGCCCTGTTTGGCGCCCAGCACTGGCTGCTCTATTACCCCCTCGCCGTCTCCCTGGCCCTGCTTGGCCTGTTTGGCTGGAGCCTGACTCAGCCCATGAGCCTGGTGGAGCGACTCGCCCGCCTGACCGATCCCGAGCTGCCCCCGGCCGGGGTACGCTACACCCGCACGGTCACCCGGGTCTGGTGCGGCTTCTTCCTGATCAATGGCGCCCTGGCCGCCGCCACCATCTGGCACGGGGATCTCGCGCTCTGGAGCCTCTACAACGGCCTCATCAGCTATCTGCTGATGGGGCTGCTGATGGGGGGGGAATACCTGGTGCGGATGCGGGTCAAACGGAGCTTTACCCATGAATGACCAAGGCAGCCTGCTCGCCCTCATCTGGGGGCGGGACCCTGATCAGGAGGTGGCCTTCGGCCCGGAGGGGAGCCACGGGCTGGGCGAGCTGCGCCTGGGGGCCCAGGCACTGGCCGAGCGGATGAGCGCCATGCCCGCCCGGCGCTGGGCCCTGTGTTTCGAGGACAGCCTGCTGTTTGCACAGGCCCTGCTCGCCTGCGCCCTGACGGGGCGCGAGGCCGTGCTGCCCGGCCACCAGCGCCCGGCCGCCCTGGCGGAGATCGGCGCCGCGTTCGATGCCGTGCTGACCGACAGCCAGACCCTGGGGGAGGGGAGTGCCCACCCCTGGTTGCGACTGCCCCTGGACGAGATGCCAGAGCGCGCCAAGCCCTGGCCGGCCCCAAGCGACCTCAAGCTGACCCTGTTTACCTCGGGCTCCACCGGGGAGCCCAAGGCGATCCCCAAGGCCTGGCATCAGCTCGAGGCCGAGCTCAGGGTCCTGGTGACGCGCTGGGGCGAGACGCTGGCGGGGGCGCGCCTGCTGGCGAGCGTCAGCCATCAGCACATCTATGGCCTGCTGTTTCGCATCCTGCTGCCCCTCGTCCTGGGGCTGCCCTTCAGCCGCACCCTGACCCGTTACCCCGAGCAGCTGGCGGCCCTGGGGGGCAAGTGGGCGCTGATTGCCTCCCCGGCCCTGCTCAGCCGGCTGGATCCCGGGCTCAAGGCCCCCGGCTGCTGCCTGCTGGTCTCCTCGGGCGGGCCCCTGGCCCTGGACCATGCCCGGCGGGCGGCGCAACTGTTTGGCGTCCTGCCGCTGGAGGTGTTTGGCAGCAGCGAGACCGGCGGCATCGCCTGGCGTCAGAGCCAAACGGCCGACACCCCCTGGCAGCCCATGCCGGGGATCCGGGTGTCTGTGGCGAACGAGGATCGCCTGTTGCTGCACTCCCCCTTCCTGCCCGACGACGAGCCGCTGCTCTGCGGCGATCGCATCCGCCTGACTGGGCAGGGCTTTGCGCTGCTGGGGCGGGGGGATCGGCTGGTGAAGCTCGAGGAGAAACGGGTCTCCCTCGATGAGGTGGAGGGGCGGTTGCGGGCCCTGCCCTGGGTGGAGGAGGCGGCCGTGCTGCCCCTCACCCTGGGCCGCCGGCAGCAGCTTGGTGCCGTGCTGGTGTTGAGCCGGCAGGGGCGGGCCCAGTGGCAGGCCCTGGGGCCCGGCCGCTTTCTCATCGCCCTGCGCGAGCGACTGCGGCCCTGGCTCGAGCCGGTGGCCCTGCCGCGCCGGCTGCGCTGCCTGGACGCCTTGCCTGTCAACAGCCAGGGCAAGCGCCCCTGGAGCGAGCTGAAGGCATTGTTCGACGAGTCCCCCGTTGCCGCCACGACGGAGCAGATACAGCCCGGCCCGAACGGGCAGAGAGACACGAAACCGGAGCCCCCATGTCATTGAGCGCCCTGCCGACCCTGCTGGAACAGACCCCGACCCGGGATGGCCTGGTGCTGCGCCTGCGCCTTGACCCCGAGCTGCCCTGGTTTCAGGGCCATTTTCCCGGCGCCCCCCTGCTGCCCGGGGTGACCCAGGTGCACTGGGCCATGCACTATGGCCGCCTGCTGCCGGGGGCTGATGGCGCCTTTGGCGGCATGAGCCAGCTCAAGTTCCAGCGTCCCCTGCGTCCGGGTCAGGAGTGCGAGCTGCACCTGAGCTGGCTGGCCGACAAGGGCCAGTTGCTGTTTGGCTACAAGATTGCGGGCGAGCACGCCAGCAGCGGACGGGTGACCCTATGTCCCTGACGCCCTGCATCATCATCCCCTGTTACAACCATGCGCGCCCCCTGGCCGGGGTGCTGGCCAGGCTCAAGCCCATGGGGCTGCCCTGCCTGCTGATCGACGATGGCAGCGAACCCGTCGCCGCCGCCGCCCTGGACGCCCTGGCGGGGGAACACGGGGACTGGCTCACCCTGCTGCGCCACCCCGAGAACCTGGGCAAGGGGGCGGCCGTGAGCAGCGGCCTCATGGCCGCGAGGGCGGCGGGGTTCAGCCATGCCCTGCAGCTGGATGCGGATGGCCAGCACGATCTCGATGACGTGCCGCGCCTGCTCGAGGAGGCGAAGGCCCATCCCGAGGCCCTGGTGTCCGGTCGCCCCCGCTATGACGACTCCGTGCCCAGGGGGCGCCTCTATGGCCGCTATGTCACCCATGTCTGGGTCTGGATAGAGACCCTCTCCTTTGCCATCGAGGACAGCATGTGCGGCTTTCGGGTCTACCCGGTGGCGGCCAGCTGCGCCCTGCTCGGCGAGGTGCGGCTCGGCCGGCGGATGGATTTCGACACCGAGGTGATGGTGCGCCTCCATTGGCGCGGGGTGCCCATGCGCTTCGTGCCGACCCGGGTCACCTATCCCGCCGATGGCAGCTCCCACTTCCGGCTCTGGCACGACAACCTGGCCATCTCCTGGATGCATACCCGGCTGGTGTGCCGTCTGCTGTGGGATCTCATGGGCAAGTTGCCGGGATGGCCTGCCCGGCTCTGGTGGCGGGCGCGAGGCCGGCAGAGAGAGAACTGGTTTGCCTGGGGCCGCAGACAGGGGCCGCGTACCCCGGGACAGGAGAGTGGCAGCCTGCCGGGTCGGCCGAGAGAGACCTGGTTCCAGTGGGGTCAGAGACACTGGTCACGCACGCCGGAACGGGGCAGCCTGCTGGGCTTGCGGATCATGCTGGCCAGCTATCGGTTGCTCGGGCGGCGGGGCTTTGGGGCCCTGCTCTATCCGGTGATCGGCTATTTCTGGTTGACCGGGCGCCGCCAGCGCACGGCCTCCGAGCAGTATCTGGCGCGGCTCGAGGCCTTCGTGGCGACCGAGGGGATCCGTCTGCCCGAGGGGCCAAGGTCGAGCTTTCGCCACTTCCTGCGCTTTGGCGAGGCGGCCCTGGACAAGCTGGCGGGCTGGCGCGGGGACATTGCCCCGGAGCGGGTCGAGCTGGTGGGGCGCGAGCACCACGAGGCGGCGATCCGAAGCGGCCAGGGCCTGCTGCTGCTGGGCTCCCACCTGGGGGATCTCGAGCTGTGCCGCGCCCTCGGCACCCGCCTGGGTCAGGTGCGCATCAACGCCCTGGTGTTCACCCGTCATGCGGCCCGCTTCAACGCCCTGCTCTCGCAGATCAACCCGGGCTCAGGCCTCAACCTTATCCAGGTGCAGGAGATGGGGGCGGATACCGCCATCCTGCTCAAGGAGAAGGTAGAGGCGGGGGAGTGGGTGGTGATCGTCGGCGATCGCACCTCGGTCACCCGGGAGAAACGGGTGGTCTGGGCCGACTTTCTCGGCGCCCCGGCCCCCTTCCCCCTGGGCCCCTTCGCCCTGGCGAGCGTGCTGGCCTGCCCCGTCTACCTGATGTTCGGCCTCAAGGAGCAGGGGCATTTTCGGGTCCACTTCGAGCCCTTCGCCGAGCGGCTGTGGTTGCCGCGCGCCGAGCGGGAGGCGGCGCTGCGCCACTGGGTGCAGGCCTATGCGGACAGGTTGCAGCACCATTGCCTGCAGGCGCCGCTCGACTGGTTCAACTTCTTCGACTTCTGGCAGCTAACTCATGATGAACAGTGATTCCATCCCGTCCCGCCAGGGCCATGACGGCCTGCACCCGGTCACCTTCGGCGCCGACCCCCTCACCATAGAGCAGGTGGTGGCCCTGGCTCGGCGCCGCGCCCGCCCCGCGCTCAACCCGGATCCCGCCTTCACCGCCCGCATCCAGCGGGGCGCCGATTTTCTCGACAGGCTGCTGGCAGACGAGGGGGTCATCTATGGGGTGACCACGGGCTATGGCGACTCCGTGACCCGGGCCGTGCCCCCGGCCCTGGTGGCCGAGCTGCCCCTGCATCTGACCCGTTTCCACGGCTGTGGCCTGGGGGAAAACCTGAGCCTGGAGGCGGGGCGCGCCGTGCTGGCGACCCGGCTCTGCTCCCTGGCCCAGGGGGTCTCCGGGGTCAGCCCGGCCCTGCTGGCGCGGCTCTGCTGGCTGCTGGAGCAGGATCTCATCCCCCGCATTCCCGAAGAGGGCTCGGTCGGCGCCAGTGGCGATCTCACCCCGCTTTCCTACGTGGCCGCCGTGCTGGTGGGGGAGCGCGAACTCTATCGGGATGGCCAGCTGGCGAGCACGGCCGAGGTCTATGACGCCCTCGGCGTCACCCCCCTGGTGCTGAGGCCAAAAGAGGGGCTGGCGCTGATGAACGGCACCTCGGTGATGACGGCGCTCGCCTGCCTCGCCTATGCCCGCACCGAATACCTGATGAAGCTGGCGACTCGGATCACCGCCCTGGTCAGCGTCGCCATGGGGGGCAATGCCTTCCACTTCGACGAGCGGCTGTTTGCGGCCAAGCCCCATCCCGGCATGCAGGGGATCGCGGCCTGGCTGAGGGCGGATCTGGTGGCGGGCGAGCTGCCCCGCCACAGCGACCGGCTGCAGGACAGATACTCCCTGCGCTGCGCCCCCCACGTCATCGGGGTGGTGGCCGACAGCCTGCCCTGGTGGCGTCAGCTCATCGAGAACGAACTCAACAGCGCCAATGACAACCCCCTCATCGACGGGGAGGGGGAGCATGTGATGCACGGCGGCCATTTCTATGGCGGCCACATCGCCATGGCCATGGACAGCATGAAGACGGCGGTGGCCAACCTGGCCGATCTGCTCGATCGCCAGCTGGCCCAGTTGGTGGACATCAAGTTCAACGGCGGCCTGCCGAGCAACCTCTCCGGCGCCAGCGGCGAGCGGCGCATGATCAACCACGGCTTCAAGGCGGTGCAGATCGGGGTCTCCGCCTGGACCGCCGAGGCCCTCAAGCTGACCATGCCGGCCAGCGTCTTCTCCCGCTCCACCGAGTGCCACAACCAGGACAAGGTGAGCATGGGCACCATAGCGGCGCGGGACGCCCTGCGGGTGCTGACCCTGACCGAGCAGGTGGGGGCCGCCTGCCTGCTGGCGGCGGTGCAGGGGGTGGAGCTGCGATTGGCCATGGGGGGCTCCCTGGCCGCCCTGAGCCCGGCGCTGCGGGAGATGGTGCTGGCGGTGCGGGAAGATCACCCGGCCCTGGTGGAAGACAGGCCCCTGGAGCAGGAGCTCAGGGCCCTGATCGCCCGGCTGCAGGGGCGCCACTATCCGCTCTATGAGGAGGCGCGCGATGCAAGCTGAACCCTGGATGATCCGCCACAGCATCGAGATCGAAATCCCGTTTCATGATGTAGATATGATGGCGGTGGCCTGGCATGGCCATTACGTGCGCTATATCGAGCTGGCCCGCTGCGCCCTGCTCGAGCAGATTGATTACAACTACCCCCAGATGGAGGCCTCCGGCTACCTCTGGCCCGTCATCGACTTGCGCCTCAAGTACATGGCGCCCCTGCGCTTTGGCCAGAAGGTGCGGGTGGTGGCGCAGCTGCGGGAGTATCAGAACCGCCTCAAGATAGAGTACGAGCTGTTCGACGCCGAGAGCGGGGTGCGCACCAGCAAGGGCTACAGCATCCAGGTGGCGGTGAACAAGGAGAGCGGCGAGATGTGCCTCGCCTCGCCCCGGGTGCTGCTCGACAGGCTGGGGGTCGAAGAATGAGATCTGCCCTGATTGCATCCATACGGGGCTTGCTCTGGGCCTGTCTGCTGCTGGCGGCGTGGCCGGGGGTTGTGCAGGCCGAGGTCATGACCCAGGCCCGGGTGCACCAGCTGCTGACCGAGCATCCTGCCCAGTGGGCCCGGTTCGAGCAGGAGAAGCAGGTGGCCGGGCTGGCCCAGCCGCTGCGGGCCAGCGGCGAGCTGCTGCTGGTGCGCGGCCAGGGGCTCTGGTGGCATCAACTGGCCCCCTTTGAGCTGAGCCTCAGCCTCACCGAGCGGCGCATGCGCCAGCGGGTCGGCCAGGGGGAGGCGCAGATCATCGACAGCCCCCAGCTGCTGGAGTTCAGCACCATGCTGCTGGCGCTGTTCGGTTCCGATGAGCAGGCCCTGGCCCGCTACTTCGCCCTCGATTTTTCCTCAGATGAACAGGGCTGGCGCCTGGGGTTGACCCCGTTGGCGGCGCCCCTGGACAAGGTATTCTCCCGCCTGGTGCTGGAGGGGGGCCATCGGCTGGAACGGCTGCTGATAACGGATCGCCAGGGGGATGAGACCCGGATCCGCTTCGCTGACTGGCAAGGGGTGACCCTGCCGCTCGGTGCCGAAGAGCAGGCCCATTTTGCACCCTGATCAGCGCGGCCATGGCCATCACTCTTCGCCGGACTCTCTGCCGCACTCTCCGCCGCACTCTCCGCCGCATTCTCCGCTGCACTCTCCGCCGGCCTCCGCGGCGGGTCTGAGCGAGGGCAGCTGGCGCCGGCTCGCCCGGCTCTGGCTGCTGCTCTGCCTGCTGGCCCTGGCCCTGCTCGGCTGGCAGCTGAGCACGAGCCGCATCAACACCAGCCTGATGGATCTCTTGCCCCACAGCGAGCGCGCCTCGCTGGATCCGGCCCTGCAGCAGGGGCTGCTGCGCCAGCTCGACCGTCAGCTGATCTGGATGCTGAGCCTGCCCCCTGGCCAGGATGGCCGCCCGGCGGCGGCGCAGTGGGCCAAGGCCCTGGCCACCCTGCCCGAGCTTGATGCGGTGCGCGGTGCCCAGCCCGAGCTGGCCGGTGCCTGGCAGGCCTATCAGCACGATTACGCCTGGCAGCGGCTCGACGAGACGAGTCGTGCCAGGCTGGCCGAGGGCCCGGAGGCCTGGAGCCAATGGGTGCTCGGCCAGATCTACAGCCCCTTCGGCGGCGTCTCCCGCGCCGAGTGGCAGCAAGATCCCCTGCTGCTGACTCGGGCCGGGGTGCAGGGCCAGGCCGCCACCCCCCTGACCCTGGATCGGGGCTGGCTGGTGAGCCGGGACGGGGAGGGGCGCAGCTGGTACCTGCTGCGGGCCGAGCTGAATCTCTCGGCCTTCGACCTCTCCCGCAACGATGCCCTGCTCGGGCGCCTCGACCAGGCGGAGCAGGCCCTCAAGGCCGCCTCTCCCGGGCTGACGCTGCTGCGTCGTGGCACGCTGTTTTACAGCCAGCATGCCAGCCGGCTGGCCCAGGCGGACATCTCCACCATAGGGCTCGGCTCCCTGCTGGGGGTGGTGCTGCTCATCTGGCTGGCGTTTCGTTCGCTGCGGGCGCTCTGGCTCTCCCTGCTGCCCATCGTCGTGGGTCTGTGCTGGGGGCTGCTCGCCGTGCTGCTCTGGTTTGGCGAGGTGCATCTGTTCACCCTGGTGATCGGCACCAGCCTCATCGGCATCGCCATCGACTACGGGATCCATTTTCTGACCGAGCGCCGCCTCTGCGGGCAGGATGAGAGTCCCCATCAGACCCGGGCCCGGCTGCAGCCCAGCCTCTGGCTGGCGCTCATCACCACCCTGGTGGGTTATGGCCTGCTCTGGCTGGCCCCCTTCCCCGGCTTGCAGCAGCTGGCCCTGTGCGCCCTGGTCGGTCTGCTGGCCGCCTTGCTGACAGTGCTCTGCCTGTTCCCGCTCTGGCTGGGGCCCCTGCCCCTGGGCACCCCCAGGGTCGTGACGTGGCTGGAGGCCTGGCTCGCCCTCTGGCGCGAGCGGCGCTGGCTGCGCACCGGCCTGCCCCTGCTCTGCCTGGTGCTGGTGGTCTGGGGACTCAGCCAGCTGAGGGTGGACGATGACATCGCCCGCCTGCAACCCCTGCCCACCGAGCTTCAGGCCCAGGAGCGGCAGGTGCAGCGCCTCACCGGCCAGCAGGGAGGCATGGCGGGCTTCCTGGTGACGGGGCCGGATGGGGAGACGGCGCTGCAACGGCTCGAAGCCCTGACCCCAGCCCTGGCCAGTGCCAAGGCGCAGGGGCTGCTGGCGGATTTCGTCCCCCTGAGCGGGTGGCTGCCTTCCCTGGCGCGCCAGCAATCGGATCACGACGCCCTGGCGCGCCTGCTGCCCGAGGTGGTGGCGCGGCTCAATGGTGCCGGGTTGCCGGTGACGGCCTCCCTCCCCGCACTGCGCCCCCTCACCGCGGCCCAGTGGCTGGCCAGTCCGGTCAGCGAGGGCAGCCGCCTGCTGTGGCACGGATTGGCCGATGGCCGGGTGGCCCTCTGGCTGCCGGTGAACGGCGTGGCGGATCCCGCCGCCCTGGCGGCCCTGGCCGAGGGGCGAGAGGGGGTGTTCTGGCAGGATCAGCGCAGCCAGTGGAGCCAGCTGTTCGCCCACTACCGCCTCACCCTGGCCGAGCTGCTGGCCCTGGCCGTCGCCCTGGTGGGGGGCCTGCTCTGGTACCGGCTCGGCTGGCGCAAGGGGGGGCGGATCCTGCTGGTCAATGGCCTGGCGCTCGGGGCCGGTCTGGCCCTGCTCGCCGCCTTCGGCCAGCCTCTCACCCTGTTCGGGGTGCTGGCCCTTGCCCTGATCTTTGGCATCGGCATCGACTATGGGCTCTTCTTCGCCCACAGCGGCGCCGATCCCCGGCGCCAGCGGGCCACCCTGCTGGCGGTCCTGCTGGCGAACCTGACCACCCAGTTGGCGTTCGGTTTGCTGGCCCTGAGTCACACCCCGGCCATCGCGGGCTTCGGCCTGGTGTTGAGCGGGGGTATCTTTACCGCCTTTCTGCTGTCGCCCCTGGTGTTGGAGAAATCATGAGAATTGCGATGCTGTTTGGTCTGCTGCTGCTCACGGCCTGTGCCGGTCAGCCAGGGGCCGGGGGGCCGGACAACCGCGCCCTGCTGACCCCGACCGTCAGCCTGGTGCTGCCCGCTCCCCTGCGGGATCAGCCCCTCTATCGCCAGCAGCTGCTCAGCGCCCGGACCCGGGGCGGCGAGCATCAGCTGCTGACGGTGCTGGAGGCAGACGGTCGCCAGCTCACCCTGGTGGGGCTGACCCCGAGCGGGATCCGGCTGTTTCGGCTGAGCTATGACGGCGAGGCGATCCGCAGCGAGCAGCTCTCCAGCCTGTTGGGGGACACGGCGCTGCCGCCGGTGGCCCAGGTGCTGGCCGACGTCATGCTCGGCTACTGGCCCCTCTCGGCCTGGCAGCCCAGGCTGCCCAGGGGCTGGCGTCTGGAGGACGAGGGCATGGTGCGTCGCCTGCGGGATCCTGAAGGTACCCTGGTGAGCGAGATCCACTACCGGGAGATAGACGGGGAGCGGGAGCCGGTGCGCCTGGTGCAGCACGCCTTCGATTATGCGCTGCAGATGGAGAAATTGGCCCCATGAACACTGTGATGACGCGCGTCTCTCCCTGCTTCATCGGGGATTACGGCCTGATCTGCGCCCTGGGAGAGGGCAAGCAGGCGGTGGCGGCGGCCCTGAGCCGCTGGCAGGAGAGCGGGATCAGCCCCCTGGACGGGGAGCGCCAGCCGCTGAGCGACGGCAGGCTCACCCCGGTCGGCCGGGTGAAGGAGGCCTTGCCTTCGGTGCCGGCGGCGCTGTCGGCCTACGACTCGCGCAACAACCGCCTGCTGCTGGCGGCCCTGGCCCAGATCCGGCCCGGGCTGGA
The DNA here is from genome assembly GCF_054052445.1 of Aeromonas crassostreae. Lineage (NCBI taxonomy): Bacteria > Pseudomonadati > Pseudomonadota > Gammaproteobacteria > Aeromonadales > Aeromonadaceae > Aeromonas > Aeromonas crassostreae. The sequence goes on from NZ_JBSTYM010000008.1 coordinate 15,738, forward strand.
TGCGCTCATGGCCCGGCTGGCCCCGGATCGCATCGCCATCGTGCTCGGCACCAGCACCTCGGGGATCGCCGAGGCGGAGCGGGCGGTCGCCGCCTGGCAGGGGGGGGAGGGGATCCCGGCCGAGTTTGACTATCGCCAGCAGGAGCTGGGCTCCCCGAGCGATTTTCTCGCCCGCCACCTGGCCCTGACCGGCCCGGCCTATACCCTCTCCACCGCCTGCTCCTCCAGCGCCCGCGCCTTCATCAGCGGCCAGCGGCTGCTGGCGGCCGGGCTGGCGGATGCCGTCATCGTCGGCGGCGTCGACAGCCTGTGCGGCCTGACCCTCAACGGCTTCGACAGCCTGGAGTCCCTCAGCCTCAGTCGCTGCCGTCCCTTCGGGGCCGAGCGGTGCGGCATCAACATAGGGGAGGGGGCCGCCCTCTTCCTGCTGACCCGGGAGCGGGCCGGGCTGGCCCTGCTGGGGGCGGGCGAGTCTTCCGACGCCTGGCATGTCTCGGCCCCCCACCCAGAGGGGCTGGGGGCCGAGGCGGCCATGCGCATGGCGCTGCGCCAGGGGGGAGTGACGCCGGGCGAGCTGGATTACATCAATCTCCACGGCACCGCGACCCGGCTCAACGACGAGATGGAGAGCCTGGCCCTCGCCCGGTTGTTCGGGGCGGCGCAGAGCGCGCCCGCCAGCTCCAGCAAGATGCTGACCGGCCATACCCTGGGGGCGGCCGGTGCCATAGAGGCGGCGATCTGCTGCCTGTTGCTGGCGCGGGAGATGGCGCCGCCCCGTCAGGGGGAGGCCCAGGATCCCGCCCTGGCCCCCATCCGGCTGGCCCGGGGGGAGGCGCCGGCAAGGCCGCTGGCCCGGGTGTTGTCCAACTCCTTTGCCTTCGGTGGCAACAATGTCAGCCTGCTGCTGGGACGGGTCCCGGCGCGAGAAGAGGGAGGCTCCCATGAATGAGATAGCCATCGACGCGCTCTTGCCCCATCAGGCCCCCATGCTGCTGCTGGATCGCCTGCTGGATTATCAGGGGGCCCCGGGCTGGGGCGAGACCCGGGGGGGGGGGCGTCACGCCCAGCTGCTCGATTCCGACGGCGCCCTGCCGGGCTGGGTCGGCATCGAGCTGATGGCCCAGACCATCGCCGCCTGGGCCGGGATGCGGGGGCGCGAGCGAGGGGAGCCGGTGCGCATCGGCATGCTGCTCGGCAGCCGCCAGTACCGCAGCCGGGTGGCCGCCTTCGCCCCGGGGGACAGATTGACCATCGAGGCCGAATGCCTGCTGGAGGATGGCGCCATGGCCAGCTTCGAGTGCCGGATCCTGCGCGACGGCCAGCCGTGCGCCGAGGCCAGGCTCAGTACCTATCTCCCCGCCGAGGGAGAGCTTACTCAGCTACTGGCGCAGTCATCACCATGAGCGCCGGACTGGGCACAAACGCATCACGCCGGCTCGCGGCGAGAGCGAATTTGATGAATCTGTGAGGAAAAGGATTGATGATGAATTCCACCGTACTGGTGACCGGGGCCAGCAAGGGCATAGGCCGCGCCATCGCCCTGAGACTGGCCGCCGATGGCTTTCACATAGTGGTGCACTACCACGGCGATGAGGCCGGTGCCCAGACGACCCTGGACGCCATAGTGGCGGCCGGGGGCCAGGGGCGGCTGATCCAGTTCGACATCTCGAACCGGGAACAGTGCCGCAGCCGGCTCGAGTCCGACATCGAGGCCCACGGCGCCTACTATGGCGTGGTCAGCAACGCCGGCGTCATCCGCGATGGCGCCTTCCCGGCCCTGACCGACGAGGAGTGGGACGGGGTGCTGCACACCAACCTCGACGGCTTCTACAACCTGCTCAAGCCCTGCATCATGCCCATGATAGGGCTGCGCCGGGGCGGGCGCATCGTCACCCTGTCGTCGGTTTCCGGCATCATGGGCAACCGGGGGCAGGTCAACTACAGCGCCGCCAAGGCGGGGATCATAGGGGCGAGCAAGGCCCTGGCCCTGGAGCTGGCCAAGCGCAGGATCACGGTCAACTGTGTCGCCCCCGGTCTCATCGACACCGGCATGGTGAGCGCCGAGGTGGAGGCCGAGGCGATGAAGATGATCCCCCTCAAGCGGATGGGGCAGGCCGACGAGGTGGCGGGCCTGGTCTCCTACCTGATGTCGGACATCGCAGGCTATGTCACCCGTCAGGTGATCTCCATCAACGGGGGGCTGATATGAAGGCAGTCAGTTTCTTGGTTCAAACGCGTCAGACATGGCAGGGAGTGGGAATATGAAGCGGGTCGTGGTAACCGGCATGGCCGGGGTGACCGCCTTTGGCAACGATTGGCAGAGCGTGGGGCCCCGTCTCAAGGCGGAGCGCAACGGGGTGCGCCAGATGCCGGAGTGGGCCGTCTACGACGGTCTCAACACCCGGCTGGCGGCCCCCATCCTGGATTTTGCGCTGCCGGCGCACTATCCGCGCAAGAAGACCCGGGCCATGGGGCGGGTCTCCGAGCTCGCGACCGTGGCGACCGAGCTGGCCCTGGCCCGGGCTGGGCTTCTCGGCCACCCGGTGCTGACCGGCGGGCGTACCGGCATCGCCTATGGCTCCTCCACCGGCAGTACGGCGCCCATCAGCGCCTTTGGCGCCATGCTCAACGACAAGACCACGGCCAGCATCACGGCCACCACCTATGTGCAGATGATGCCGCACACGGCGGCGGTCAATACCGGTCTCTTCTTCGGCCTGCGGGGCCGGGTCATTCCCACCTCCAGCGCCTGTACCTCCGGCAGCCAGGGCATCGGCTACGCCTATGAGGCGATCAAGCACGGTTACCAGGATCTCATGGTGGCGGGCGGCGCGGAGGAGCTCTGTCCCTCCGAGGCCGTGGTGTTCGACACCCTGTTTGCCACCAGTCAGATGAACGATCACCCCGAACTGAGCCCCAGGCCCTTCGATCGGCAGCGGGACGGTCTGGTGATAGGAGAGGGGGCGGGCACCCTGATCCTGGAGGAGCTGGAACATGCCCAGGCCAGGGGCGCCCCCATCATCGCCGAGCTGGTGGGCTTTGCCACCAACTGCGATGCGGCCCATGTCACCCAGCCCCAGCAGGAGACGATGCAGCTCTGCATGGCCCTGGCCCTGGCGGACGCCGGCCTGGAGGCCGGGCAGATCGATTACATCAGCGCCCACGGCACCGCCACCGAGCGGGGGGACATCGCCGAGAGCCACGCCACCTCGGCCCTGTTCGGGGACAAGACCCCCATCTCCTCCCTCAAGAGCTATTTCGGTCACACCCTGGGGGCCTGCGGTGCCATCGAGGCCTGGCTCTCCCTGGAGATGATGGCCGAGGGCTGGTTCGCCCCCACCCTCAACCTCGGCGAGCCGGATCCCGCCTGCGCCCCCCTGGACCATATCCGCAGTGGTGGCCGGGTGCTGGATGCCCGCTATCTGATGTCCAACAACTTCGCCTTTGGCGGCATCAACACCTCGCTCATCTTCAAGCGCTGGTCATGAATGACCGGCCATGAATGAACAGAGGCGCCCAGGGGCGCCTCTGTTCATTCATAGGGGGGATGCGGCTATTTCTTGGGGCGAAACGGCTTGATGACGGCCTCGTCGCACTCGAGATAGGGCCCCTCCATCAGATCGATGCAGTAGGGGATGGCGGGGAAGACAGCATCCAGGCACTCGCGGATGGACTTGGGCTTGCCCGGCAGGTTGACGATGAGGGTGCTGCCCCGCAGGCCGGCGGTCTGGCGCGACAGAATGGCGGTGGGCACGAACTTGAGGGATTCGGCCCGCATCAGCTCGCCAAAGCCCGGCATCATGCGATCGCACACCGCCTCGGTGGCCTCGGGGGTGACGTCCCGCCTGGCCGGGCCTGTGCCGCCCGTGGTGACGATGAGGCAGCACCCCTCCTCGTCCGCCAGCCGGGTCAGGGCCGCCTCTATCTGATCCTGCTCATCGGGGATCAGGCGGTAGACGGCCTCCCAGGGGGAGCTGAGATAGGCGCCCAGGGTATCCATGATGGCCTTGCCGGAGAGATCCTCGTAGATGCCTGCGCTGGCGCGGTCGCTGACGGTGACGATGCCGATTCTTGCCTTGTTCATACGACCCCTTGTCGTGACGGTAAATAGGAAAATAAAATAGCATAATCAGATAGATGTGTTAAACGCCATATGCAAGGCCCCTATTTCGAGACGGCAATTTCCCCGGGCTTTCGTGTTGCTGAAAATATATTTTCAGGGGATTTTTCGATAAAGGGGAATAATGACGCGACCATGGTCATGAAAAATGTATAAGTAATACAGCTAGGACTTGTTTGCCGCCCTCCATATTCAAGGTGTTGATCCCTAATGGGGAATATGGAGGCATCATGACAATACGTTTTCAATGGGAGCCTGCCTCCCGCCGCCGTCAAATTGAACTCCCGCCCTCGCTGGCATATATAACCAGTAGAGGGTGCCGGGCCCGGTTGGGCACAGGCACCACACCCTCTCATCTCGAGAGCGGAGGGAGCCATGGAATTACCCGACTTCGATACCCTGAAACGACTCGCCGCCAGCGAGCCGCAACTGCTGGAAACCCTGCTCTATGAGCAGATAGAGGCGGTCATCGCCAGCGCCGGCCCGGATCAGCAGCGCAGGTTGCGAGGGTTGCAGTTTCAGGTCGATTGCCAGCGCCGCCTGGCCAAGAACCCCATCGACAGCTGCATCCGCATCGTCAACATGATGCAGGAGACCTTCTTCCTGATGCATTGCGAGATGAACCGACTCTGCTCCCTCGCCCCCGATGATGAGCCGCCCCCCCCGATCCGGCGAGACAATGTGGTGTCGCTGCAAGATCGCCTCCCCAAATAAGACCAGGTGGCCGTGGGTCACCTCTGTTATCCGTCGCCTCCTTACATCTTATTCGTTTGACGCCATATCAAGGGGCGCCTTCGGTGTGCCGGCGGCCAGAGGCGCTTCTTGGCTGAGTTATCTGCCAACATCTTGATCTTCTCACCTGTTTCCCCCGCTCCCTGCGGATGAATGGTCTGCCGGGTTTGGTTAAGATAATGGCTTTCACGTTACGTCTCGAAGGGAATATTGAGAAGTATGATGTCAAGCAGGGAGCTGTCCCGGGAACAGCAGACGGACGTCACCCGTATCGTCGTCAAGACAGGGCAGATGCTGGCCCAGTTCGGTGCCGAGAGCCGCCTCATCGAGCAGACCACGATGCGGCTCGGTCTGGCTCTGGGGCTGGAGAGCGTCGAGATGGCCATCTCCTCGAGCGCCATCGTATTGACCAGCCTCTATCGGGGGCACTGCGTCACCACCACCCGCCGGGTCCGCGAGCACGGCATCAACATGCAGGTGGTGTGCGAGATCCAGCGCCTGTGCATCATGGCGGAGAAACACCTGATAGAGGCGAAGGAGGTGAGGCAGCGGCTCGATGCCATCAAGCCGTTCCACTACCACCCCTGGCTGGTGGTGCCCATGGTGGGCCTCTCCTGCGGCGCCTTCAGCCTGCTGTTTGGCGGCGACTGGCCCATCTTCCTGGTGACCTTCTTCGCCAGCGCCAGCGCCATGCGGGTGCGCCAGCTGATGGCGCGTCATCATCACAGCCCCCTCATCAACTTCGCCGTGACCGGCTTCATCGCCACCCTGCTCGCCTCCAGCGCCACCTTCTTTGGCTGGGGCCAGCAACCTTATCTCGCCATGGCGGCCAGCGTGCTGCTGCTGGTGCCCGGCTTCCCCCTCATCAATGCCGTCTCCGACATGGTGAAGGGCTACTTCAACATGGGGTTGGCCCGCTGGGGGGCGGCGACCCTGCTTACCATCAGCGCCGCCATCGGCATCATTCTGGCCATGTCGGTGACCGGGATCTGGGGATGGCGGGGATGAGGTGCATTAAGAGTATTACTGACCATCAGCGCAGTGGTCACCGGCATCATCCTGGCCATGTTGGTGACCGGGATCTGGGGATGGCGGGGATGAGGCGCATTAAGAGTGCCACTGACCATCAGCGCAGTGATCACCGGCATCATCCTGGCCATGTCGGTGACCGGGATCTGGGGGTGGCGGGGATGACGTGTATTAAGAGTGTTACTGACCATCAGCGCAGTGGTCACCAGCATCATTCTGGCCATGTCGGTGACCGGGATCTGGGGATGGAGAGGATGAGAGACATTGACAGTGAGCGGCAGCATGCTTGCCGCGCCGTCGCGCACAGGACGTTGAGGGAGAAAATATGATGGATCTGCTCTGGTTGCTGGCCAAGGATGCCTTCTGGTCCGCCATTCCGGCCGTCGGTTTTGCCATGCTGTTCAACGTGCCGCCGCGCATGCTCAAGTATTGCGCCATGGGGGGCGCCCTGGCTCACAGCCTGCGTACCCTGCTCATTCATCAGGGGGTGCCCATCGAATGGGCCACCCTGGCGGCGGCGACCACGGTCGGCTTTGTCTGCGTCTATTGGTCGCGGCGCTTGCTGGCGCCAAGGCCGGTGTTCAGCGTCGCCTCCATCATCCCCATGATCCCCGGCAGCTATGCGTTCAAGGCGATGATCTCCATCGTCGAACTCAACATTCACGGCGTGACCCTGGAGCTTATCCAGAGCGCGCTGGAAAATGGGCTCAAGGCCGTCTTCATCGTCGGCGCCCTGAGCTTCGGGCTGGCGATACCCTCGCTGGTCGTGTACCGTAACCGCCCCATTGTGTGAGAGACGCTGCGAGATGAAGATTTCCATGATTGCCGCCATGGCCAGAGGCAGGGTGATAGGGCTGGACAACCAGATGCCCTGGCACCTGCCCGCCGATCTGGCCCACTTCAAGCGGGTCACCCTGGGCAAGCCGGTATTGATGGGGCGCAAGACGTTCGAGTCCATTGGTCGCCCGCTGCCCGGGCGCCGAAACCTGGTGATCAGTCGCAATGCAGGATTCACGGCGCCGGACATCGAGGTGTTCTCCTCCATCGAGGAGGTGCTGGCCGCCTTGTCCGAGGGGGAGGGGGTGGCGGAGTTGATGGTGATCGGCGGCGGTCATCTCTATGCCCAGCTGTTGCCGCGGGCGGATCGCCTCTATCTGACTCACATCGATCTGGCGGTCGAGGGGGATACCCGCTTCCCGGATTATGAGTCGCAGCAGTGGCGCTGCATCGAGCAGGAGGCCCATCAGCCCGATGCACGCAATCCCCACCCCTATCGTTTCGAGACCCTGGAGCGGATCGCCGGTTGATCCCCGGCGTCCCACCATGAAAAAGGCCCGATACGGGCCTTTTTGCTGTCTGTGCCCCTCAGCGGGCGTAGGCGGGACAGGGGGTGCTGAACAGGGCGTCATCCTCCTGGCGCCACAGGGTGAGGCTGTTGCCCCAGACGCAGCCGGTGTCGAGGGCCTTGATGTGACTGCGCCCCGTGTTGCCCATCAGGGCCGCCCAGTGGCCGAACACCAGCAGGGGGTCATCGTCGCGGCGCGCCCGCAGCTCGAACCAGGGGCGCAGCCCTGGGGTGGATTCCTCCGGACCCAGCTTGCACTTGAAGTCGAGCCGGCCATCGAGGTGGCAGAACCGCATCCGGGTGAAGCTGTTGATGATGTAGCGGTAGCGCTCTATGCCGAGCAGCCCCTCGTGCCAGGCATCCGGCTGATCGCCATACATGTGGTGCAGCAGCCACCGGTATTGATCCCCCCGCAGCAGCGTCTCCACCTCCCGGGCGCAGCGCCGGGCGGTCGCCACGTCCCAGCTGGGGGGCAGGCCGGCATGGATCATCATCACGGGGCGGGTCGGATGCTCGCTCTCGGCGAGCAGGGGCCGATGGCGCAGCCAGTCGAGCAGCAGATCCCTGTCCGGCGCCTCCATCAGGTCCTGCAGCCTGTCTTTCTTCTTGAGCGGGGCCACCCCTTCGGCGACCGCCAGCAGGTGCAGGTCGTGGTTGCCGAGGATGCAGACGGCGCGCTCGCCGAGGGAATGGGCATAGCGCAGCACGGCGAGGGAGTCCGGCCCCCTGGCCACCAGATCCCCCGCCAGCCAGAGGGTATCATGGGCCGGATCGAATCCAGCCATATCGAGCAGGCAGCGCAGGTCGTCATAGCAACCCTGCACATCGCCGACAAAACAGTTTGCCATGGAACCTCAGTTGATGATGTGGGGGACGGCCAGGGTGAAGGGGGCGATGGGGGCCTCGAACTCGTGGCCCGCCTCGTCACGCATCAGGTAACTCCCCTCCATCACCCCGAGCGGCGTGTCGAGCGGCACACCGCTCTGGTAGCGGAACGTCTCGCCGGGGGCGATGACGGGCTGTTCACCGACCACTCCGGGCCCTTCGACCTCGACCCGCTTGCCGTTGGCATCCGTGATGAGCCAGCGGCGGGCGAGCAGTTGCGCCTTGCCCGGCCCCAGGTTCTGGATCTCGATGAGATAGAGGAACTGGTAAGGATCCTGGCTGCCCTCGATATAGCTGGGGTGGGGGCGGATCTGGATGGTCGGTGTCGCCATGGCGTCAGCCCTGTTGCTGATCGGCCAGCCAGTTGGCCACGGTCACGAACTGCTCCAGGGAGAGGTTCTCCGGGCGCAGGTTGCCGTCGATACCAAGCTCGGCCAGCTGGGCTTCGGTGATGAAGTTCGCGAAGCTGTTGCGGATGGTCTTGCGGCGCTGGCCGAAGCCCTCGGTGCAGACCCGGCTCAGGCAGCGAATGTCTTTCGCGACGATTGTCGGGTTCTTGTGGGGCACCAGGCGCACCACGGCGGAATCCACCTTGGGGGCCGGCTTGAAGGCGCCCGGGCCCACTTCCAGCACGGGGATCACCTGGCAGTAGTACTGGGTCATCACGCTCAGGCGGCCATAGGCCTTGCTGCCGGGACCGGCGGCCAGACGCAGCACCACCTCTTTTTGCAGCATGAAGTGCATGTCTTCCACCCGGTCGGCGAAGTCGCACAGGTGGAAGATGAGGGGGGTGGAGATGTTGTAGGGCAGGTTGCCGAAGATGCGCAGCGGCGGTTTGCCTTCCCCCATCAGGGTGCCGAAGTCGAAGCGCATGGCATCGGCCTCGATCACGGTCAGCTTGTCCTTGAGGGTGGGGTGTTCGCGCAGGCGCGCCGCCAGATCCCGGTCCAGCTCGACCACGGTCATCTTGTCCATCTGGGAGGCGACCGGCTCGGTCAGCGCGGCCAGACCAGGCCCTATCTCCACCAGGTTCTGGCCCGGCTGGGGGTTGATGGCGGCCACGATCTGATCGATCACGTAGCTGTCGTGCAAGAAGTTCTGACCGAAACGCTTACGGGCCGTGTGGCCCATGTGCATCTTACTGCTCATATTTTTTTCTCTACCATCAGGATGGCGTGGTTAAGCGCGGTGACCAGGCTGCCCGAGTCTGCCAGGCCCTTGCCTGCCAGATCCAGTGCGGTGCCGTGATCCACCGAGGTGCGGATGAAGGGGAGTCCGAGGGTGATATTGACCGAGCGCCCGAAGCCCTTGTACTTGAGCACGGGCAGCCCCTGGTCGTGGTACATGGTCAGTACCGCGTCCGCATCCTTGAGGTACTTCTCCTGGAACAGGGTATCGGCTGGCAGGGGGCCAACCAGATCGATCCCCTCCTGACGCAGGGCGTCCAGGGCGGGCTCGATCACGTCTATCTCTTCACGGCCCAGATGACCCCCTTCCCCGGCGTGGGGATTGAGGCCGCAGACATAGATCCTGGGGGCCTTGATGCCGAACTTGTCTCTGAGATCGGCATTGAGGATGCGGATCACCTTGCCCAGACGCTCCGCCGTGATGGCGCGGGCGACGCAGGCGAGGGGGATGTGGGTGGTGGCCAGCGCCACCCGCAGGCCGTCGGTGGCCAGCAGCATGACCACATCCGGAACCCCCGCCTGCTGGGCGAAGAATTCGGTGTGGCCGCTGAAGGAGACCCCGGCCTGGTTGATGATGCCCTTGTGCACGGGCCCGGTCACCACGGCGGCAAATTCGCCGCTCATGTTGCCGTCACAGGCCCGCTGCAAGGTGGCCAGCACATAGGCGCCATTGGCCTCGTCGAGCTGGCCGGCCTGCTCGGGGGCGCCGAGGGCGACCGGACACAGGGTCAGGGTGCCGGCCCGCTGGGGGCGGGCTGGCTGGGCGGGATCGTAGGGGATGAGCGCGATCTCCAGCCCGAGGGCCTTGGCCCGGCGCTGCATCAGCTCGGGGGAGGCGATCACCACCAACTGGTGGGGCCAGTCCCGCCGGGCGATATCGAGCACCAGATCCGGCCCTATGCCGGCCGGCTCACCCGGGGTGATGGCAAGACGCTGACAGGGGATCAACTGCCGGCACCTTCGATGCGGATATAGGCTTCGTCACGCAGCTCGTCGAGCCAGGCCTGGGACTCTTCCACGAAGCGACGGTTGTAGATCAGCTGATAGGCGCGCTGCTCCTGGGCCTTGTCGGTGGCATCCTGGCTGCGTCTATCCTCCAGCTGCACCAGGTGCCAGCCGTGGCTGGTCCGGAAGGGCTCGCTGTACTGGCCGGGCTGCAGGCGATTGACCATGTCGCGGAACTCAGGCACATAGACGTTGGGATCGGACCAGCCCAGCTCCCCTCCCTGCACCGCAGAGCCGGGATCTTCGGAGTGCTTCTCCGCCAGGGCGGCGAAGTCGGCCTTGCCGCTCTTGATGTCGTGGAGGAAGCCGTCCAGCATGCCCTTGGCCTTCTCCTCACTCAGGATGATGGAGGGCTTGATCAGGATGTGACGAGCCTTCACTTCGGTCTGCACCACCTGCTGCATGCCCTTGGTATCGAACACCTTGACGATGTGCAGACCGGCGCCGGAGCGCAGCGGGCCGACGATGTCCCCCTTCTTGGCACCCTGCACCGCTTCGGCCATCAGGGTGGGCATGCCTTGCGGGCTCATCCAGCCCCAGTCACCCCCTTCCAGGGCCTTGGGACCGTTGCTCTCGGCGATGGCCAGCTCACGGAAGTCGGCGCCGCCACGCAGCCGGGTCAGCAGGCTCTCTATCCTGGCCTTGGCGGCATTGAGCTGCTCGGCGCTCGGGTTGTCCGGCAGGGCGATCTGGATGTGACCGACGTGGTACTCCTGCTGCTGCTGGCCCTGGGCCTGCAACGCCTGCACCACCTGCTTGACCTCCTGATCCGAGATGTTGATGCGGCGGCGGATCTGGTTGCGGCGCACCTCGTTCATCAGGATCTCGCGGCGTATCTCTTCCCGGTACTGGGCATAGCTCATGCCTTCGCGCTCAAGCTGGGCCCGCAGCTGCGCCAGGCTCATCTTGTTGTCGGCGGCGATGCTCTGGATGGCCTGCTCGAGCTGGGTGTCGCTGATCTTGAGGCCCTGTCTGTCCGCCAGCTGCAATTGCAGGCTCTCCTGGATCAGGCGATCCAGCGCCTGTCTGCGCAGGGTGACGTCATCGGGCAGCGCCTGGCCGCTCTCCTTGGCCGAGAACTTGATCTTGTTGACCAGGGCATCCTGCTGGCTGGCGAGTACTACATCCTTGTTGACCACGGCCAGCACCTTGTCGATGAGCTCGGGGGAGGCAAACGCGCTCTGGCTCATGACTCCGAACAGACCTGCGGTCAGCAGGGAAATCCACGTCTTCTTCATATCCATCTCTCAAGGCGTTTTGCGATGACTCACTGGTCCCGCAGGTTAAACGGACGAATGTAAGGCAGGGCATCGGTATCCAGGCTGGTGCCCTTGGCACCGGTCCCCACACTGCCCAATCCTTTCATCTCAAACTGGATGCCGAAACTACGCTCCGAGGTGGGCTGGTAGGTGACGTTATCCGGGCTGTTGACCCATTCCAGGTTGAAGTTGATGCTCCAGCAGCAGGAGTCATATTTGATCCCCACCTTGCGGTCAACATTCACGTTCTGATCCAGGTCGTAGTAGTAGCCGCCATAGAGGTGCCACCGGTCGTTGAGGGGAGTGCCGAGCAACATGCCGACCTGGTTGATGTCGGCGCTCTCGCCACTGCGGGAGAGATCGTAGTTGGCATCGCGCACGAAACGGTAGTTGAGCTGGCTCAACAGCTTCTCGTGGCGATACTCCAGGGCGCTGTTGGCGGAGCTGAACTCGCTGTTATCCACATCATACTGGGCGCCGACGTGGGCGAACCACTGCTCGCTTATCTTGGCATCCCCCTCGAACGACAGGGGAGAGCGGGTGTTGGTGCTCGCCTCGTCGCTGGGATAGAGGGTGACTCTGGGGGCGACGAAGTCGAATGCCTGGGCCAGGGCCAGGCGCAGACGCTCGTCACCGACGCCATCATAGACCCGGCTGGTGACCCCGACGGAGACACGGTTGGAGTCGCTGATCCTATCCAGCCCGGCGAAGCGGCGGTCGCTGAACAGGCTGTAGTAGTCCTGGCGCATGCTGGTGGAGTCGTAGATGCCTATGTTGTCCTGATCCTTGTAGGGGACATAGAGGTACTGGAACTCGGGCTCCAGGGTCTGGTTGGCGCGCTCGCCGAACCAGTCCTGATGGCGATCGAAGGTGAGACCACCCTTGAGCCGGAACGAGGGCAGCACCCGGGTGACGCTGTCGTCGAGGTTGGTCAGCTCCTTGCTGCGGTAGTAGCTGGTGAGCTTGCTGGTATCCGGGACATCCTGGTTGTACTGGGTGTACATCAGCTTGTACTGGCTGTCTAAGTAGTAACCGTCCGCATCGCTGAGCGGCACCGTCAGGGTCGGCGCGCTGTAGAGCCGGGTGCCGGTATAGGCTTCCCCTATGGTGGACTGGTCGTTGTCATAGCCAAAATTGGTCAGCTCTGTGTTCCAGGCCAGATCGTACCAGCTGCCCTGATGGTAATAGTTGTGGTTGATGCGCGGCAGCATGGAGTGGGGCTGCTGGGCACCGGCCAGCAGGATCTGGTAGGTGCGCGCCTCCGTGGTCAGGTTCCAGTTCTGCTGGTAGTAACCCGCCTTGAGGGATTGCTGCAACTGGTTGTCGACCTGGGTGCCGACCGGCGGCGAGAAGTCGTTGAAGTAGTTGTAATCCTTGTCCCGCACCTTGGTGTAGTCGAGGGAGACCACCATGGCGTTGTCGAGGAAGCGGGAGCTGTGGCGGGCATTGAGCAGATAGCGGTGACCGTCGGCCAGATAGTCGTTGAGGGTCGCCGTGTCATCATACTGCTTGTCGTCGGCCAGGTTCTCGAAATAGAGGCTGCCACTGTGGGCCGGGTCCGGCATGTAGCGGAACTCGACCTGCTCCATCAGGCCGCGCCTGTCCATGAAGCGGGAGCTGATGGTGGCGTCGTAGTTGGGGGCTATGTTCCAGTAGAAGGGCTGGTTGATGTCCATGCCGTTCTTGGAGCTCTGCTCATAGCTGGGGTAGAGCAGACCCGTCTTGCGCTCGTCCTTGATGGGGAAGTTGATATAGGGGAAGTAGAACACCGGATAGTCATAGAGCCAGAGGCTGGCGTTCCAGGCTTCGCCGAATACCTCGTTCTGGTCGATGTCGATGCTGCCCGCCTTCAGGATCCAGGCCTCCTGGCCCGGCGGGCAGGTGGTGTACTGGGCCCCTTCCAGGGTGATGTTCTGGTTGTTGTTGGTCATGATGACCCGATCGGCGGAGCCGCGCACCGCAGAGCCATGAACCTGATACCTGCCCTCTTCGAGCTCTGAATCCTTGGTATCCAGGTTGGACTTGAGGGTCTTGTCGCTGGTGACCGTGATCTGGCCATCGTTGTAGTAGATGTTGCCGATGGCGATCACATCCCGGCTCTTCTGGTCGAGCTGGGCATAATCGGAGTCAAACTTGCGCACGCCCTGACGCACCTTGACGTCACCCTCATAGACGGCGGTGCCGCCCTGCTTGGCTTCGAGCCGGTCGGCGTCCACTTCCACCGGCAGGGCATTGGCATCCTGATTGGCGGGGGCTTTCTCTATCTTGGGAACATAGTCATAGCAGAGCCCGTCCAGCAGACCCGTGGCGGCGGGCACGCTCATTGGCGCAGCCTGGAGATATGCCGGGCTCAACAGCGCCGGAGCAAGGCCAATGGTCAGGGCGATGGGACAGGCACGCCCCAGTGTCCATTTTGTCATGTAGAAGACTCGCGCAATCCGTATCGAAACGGCTGATTCAAGAGCATGCATAATACGCCAGGACTCATCGAGTTGACATTGCATCTCATTGCTTTATGTTAGCCGGCAATGATAAAGCATTATTGCGGCCAGGGCTAACAGCCAAGCGCTGCTTTCCACCTTGGTCCTTCACCCATGCCAGATCGTTTTGACTCCCTGCTCCAGTTCGCTCGCCATCATACGGGCGACCACACCCTGACCCTGTCTCTCATTTCCGGCGACGCCAGTTTCCGCCGCTACTATCGGGGCGGCGGCCTCGTCTGGGTGGATGCCAATCCACAAACAGAGAAAAATCAAGAGTTTGTCCGCAATGCGGCCGCCCTGCAGGCCAGCGGCCTGCTGGCCCCCGAGGTGCGGGCGGTGGATTATGCCCTCGGGCTGCTGGCGGTGACGGATCTGGGCGACACCCAGCTCATCGGCTGCCTGAACGAGACCAGCGTGCTGGCCTGGTATCAGAAAGCCATCGCCCTGCTGCCGCGCCTCGGTGGTGTGGCCCTGGCGCTGGAGCCCTTCGATGCCGCCTTCATGGCTCGGGAGAACGCCATCTTCCCCGAGTGGCTGCTGGGTCAGCACCTGAATCTGACTCTGGACGAGGGCGAGTTGCGGCTGCTCGATGACACCTTCGCCTGCCTCACCGAGAACAACCTGGCCCAGCCCCAGGGGGTGATGCACCGGGATTTCCACAGCCGCAACCTGATGGTGTGTGGCGGCGATACCCCGGACGAGAGCGAGCTGGCCATCATAGATTTTCAGGACATGGTCATCGGGCCGCTGAGCTATGACCTGGTCTCCCTGCTCAAAGATTGTTACGTGCGCTGGCCAGACCAGGTGATGGAGCAGGGCATGCGCCACGGCTTCGATACCCTGAGCCGGGCCAATCTGCTGGCCGGGCTCGATTATGCCAGTTTCCGTCGTCATGCGGACCTGACCGGCATGCAGCGCCACCTCAAGGCGGCGGGGCTCTTCACCCGCCTCTGGCACAGGGATGGCAAATCCGGCTACCTCAAGGACATTCCCCGCACCCTGGGTTATGTGGTGGATGTGTGCCGCCTCCATGGCGAAGCCCACCCCGTGCTGGAAGCATTTGGCGACTGGCTGGTGCGCCGGGTGCTGCCCGGCTTTGCGCCACGGCATCAAGAGGGCGCCGACGCATGAAGGCGATGATCCTGGCCGCCGGCCGTGGCGAGCGGATGCGTCCCCTCACCGACTCCCTGCCCAAACCGCTCTTGGCGGTGGGGGGCAAACCCCTCATCGTCCATCATATCGAGAAGCTCAAGGCGGCCGGGGTAAGCGAGCTGGTCATCAACCATGCCTGGCTCGGCGACAAGCTGGTGGCGGCCCTCGGCGATGGCCGCCAGTTCGGGGTGCAGATAGCCTGGTCGGCGGAGGAGAGTGCCCTGGAGACGGCGGGGGGCATAGTGCAGGCCCTGCCCCTGCTCGGCGATGCCCCGTTTCTGGTGATCAACGGCGATACCTGGCTGGATACCGATTATGGCGCTCTGGTGAACCAGCCGCTGGGGGCGGATCTCGCTCACCTCTGGCTGGTGCCCAATCCGCCCCAGCACCCCCACGGGGACTTCTCCCTCGCCGCAGACCGGGTGCAAGACAGGCCTGGCCTGACCTTCAGCGGCGTCGGCCTCTATCGGCCCGAGGCCTTTGCCTCCCTCGCCCAGGGCAGCCGCAAGCTGGCGCCCCTGCTGCGGGACTGGATGGCCCAGGGGCGGGTCGGCGGTACCCGCCTGGTCGGGGAGTGGCGTGATATCGGTACTGTGGCGCGGTTGCGCGCCCTGGATGACGAGCTGGCAGGCTCCACTAATTGAGATGAGGTCTTGAGTCATGCGTATTTGGGGCAAGGTGCTTGGCGCCTTCTTCGGTTTTCTGCTCGGCAATGTCTTCGGGTTGCTGATCGGCCTCTGGCTCGGTCACCGATTTGACCGCGGGATCGGCATCCAGGGGGCGTTTCGCCGTACCCCGAGCGCCGAGCAGCAGGCCATCTTCTTCCACGCTACCTTCGCCGTCATGGGCCACATCGCCAAGGCGGGGGGCCAGGTCACCGAGCAGGAGATCCGGGTCGCCTCCAACCTGATGGACAGGATGCGGCTCTCCCCCGAGCAGCGCAGCAGCGCCCAGCGCTCGTTTCGCGAGGGCAAGGAGGCGGATTTCCCCCTGCGCCAGACCCTGGCCGGGTTTCGCAGTGCCAGTCAGGGGCAGCGCGACATACTGCGCTTCTTCCTGGAGGTGCAACTGCAGGCGGCCTTCGCCGATGGTCAGGTAGAGGCGGCCGAGCGGGCCATCCTGCAGACCATCGCCGAGGAGCTGGGCTTTAGCCAGATAGAGCTGGCGCGGATCCTGGCCATGGCCGAGGCGCAGATGAACTTCTTTCGCCACGGCGGCGGCCAGTACCAGGGGGGACGTCAGTCGGCGGGGCAGCAGCCACCGAGCCGTGACCGGCTCAAGGATGCCTACCAGCTGCTGGGGGTGAGCGAGGAGGCGGCAGATGCCGAGGTCAAGAAGGCCTATCGCAAGGAGATGAGCAAGCATCACCCGGACAAGCTGGCCGCCAAGGGGCTGCCCCCCGAGATGATGGAGATGGCCAAGGAGAAGGCCCAGGAGATCCAGCAGGCCTGGGAGTGGATCCGCGAGGCCCGCGGCATCCGTTGATGCCGTCAGGTGCCAGCCAACAAAAATGCCCGTCGATGACGGGCATTTTTGTTTTCAGCGCTTGGCCGTTGGTCGGCGTTTTCTGCAGATCAGTGGGCGTCGACCCAGACGAACTTGAGCACGAACAGCAGGGCCACCACCAGCACGCAGGGGTTGATCTCGCGCCAGCGGCCTGTGCCCGCCTTCATCACGCAGTAGGAGATGAAGCCCACGGCGATCCCCTCGGTGATGGAGAAGCTGAACGGCATCATCACCGCGGTCATGAAGGCCGGCACCGCCTCGGTGAGATCTTCCCACTTGACCCGGGTCAGCTCGGAGCACATCAGCACGCCCACGTAGATGAGGGCGCCTGCCGCGGCGTAGGCCGGCACCATGGCGGCGACCGGGGAGAAGAAGATAGCCAGCAGGAACAGCACGCCGACCACGATGGCGGTGAGGCCGGTGCGACCGCCGACGGCGACCCCTGAGCTGCTCTCGATGTACGCCGTGACCGATGAGGTGCCCATAAAGGCGCCGCCGACCGAGCTCACGCTGTCCACCACCAGGGCCTGTTTCATGCGCGGGAAGCGGCCCTGCTCATCGGCCAGCTTGGCGCGGGTGGTGACCCCGATAAGGGTGCCGGACGAGTCAAACAGGTTGACCAGCATGAAGGAGAAGATGATCCCGGCCAGACCGATGTCGAGCGACCCCATCAGATCCAGCTGGCCGAAAACCGGTGCTATGCTCGGCGGCAGGGAGACGAAGCCCTTGAAGGTGACATCGCCAAACAGCCAGCCCAGGGCCGTGGTCACCACGATGGCGATCAGCACGGCGGAGTGGACGCCGCGGGCGGAGAAGATGCAGATGAGGAAGAAGCCCAGCAGCCCCAGCAGGCAGGGCAGGGAGGTGAGGTTGCCCACGGTCACCATGGTGGCCGGGCTCGCCACCACTATGCCGGCGTTGTGCAGGCCGAGCAGGGCGATGAGCAGACCTATGCCGGCGGTGATGCCGACCCTCAGGGTGAGGGGGATGTTGGCGATCAGCCAGTAGCGCACCCGCAGCAGGGTGAGGATCAGCAGACCCAGGGCGCCCCAGAAGATGGTGCCCATGCCCACCTGCCAGGAGTAGCCCATGCCCGCCACCACCACGAAGGCGAAGAAGGCATTGAGCCCCATGGCGGGGGCCAGGGCGATGGGCAGGTTCGCCAGCAACCCCATGAGAATGCTGCCGATGCCGGCGATGAGGCAGGTGGTGACGAACACCGCCTGGGTGTCCATGCCCGCATTGGAGAGGATCTGCGGGTTGACGAACACGATATAGACCATGGTCAGGAAGGTGGTGACCCCGGCGATGAGCTCGGTGCGGGCATTGGTGCCATGGCCTTTCAGGGCAAACATGCGCTCGAGCAATCCTTGCCCGGCGGCCGGACTGGCTGCCTGCTCTGTGGCGTTGTGTGGTTGATTCATGTTGGATTCCATAGGTGACGTGAAATAAGCAGCAGGTGAACAGTCAACTCCATCCATGGGGGCTGAGTTGTCCTGTTTCTGGCGACTGAGCGACCAGACGCGTCCTGATACCGTGACAGCGCGCACATTTTTACACAGGCCGCGACGTTTACAAACCCCGGTTCTGCGAGGCGGATCAATGAATAGAGTAAAAGTTCAAACGTTTGCCGAGCCGGGGTGAAAAAGGGTGTCGATGGGCGCTTGTTCTTGGGGCTTAGCGCCGGGCGTCGGGATCAGAGGGCTCTGCTTCCCCGGGCCTTGAGGTAGCGATCCACCAGTTCGGCCAGTCGCTCGTCCGCCTGTTCGCGCAGTGGTGCCAGGGCCAGCCCCAGCCGTTGCAGGCAGCGTTCGGCCTGGGCGTCGGTCAGGGCCTGCTCCTGCAGCAGGAAGCTCAGTTCGGGCAAGCGTTTGTCGTGGCGCGGGATCAGCTGCCAGCAGAGCCCCTGGGGGGCGCTGGCGGCAAACAGCCGGGTCGCGGCGGCGCAGAAGGTCGCTATGTGCAGCTTGCCGTCCGGGCCGAGGCAACCGGGCTCGATCCGCATCAGCAGGGTGAGTCGGGCAGGGTGTGGGGTCATGGTGTGGATCCGGACCTGGGTCAGCGCTCAGTATGGCAGCCGACAATGGGGCATGGGGGATACGCGCAGGGGGAGCCAAGGCTCCCCCTGCGGCGCATCACTTGGTGATGCGTTTGTACTTGGCCCGGTGCGGCTGAACCGCATCGGCGCCATAGGTCTTCTTCTTCCACTCTTCGTATTCGGTGAAGTTGCCCTCGAAGAAGGCAATCTTGCCCTCGTCCTGGTAGTCCAGGATGTGGGTGGCGATACGGTCGAGGAACCAGCGGTCGTGGGAGATGACCATGGCGCAACCCGGGAACTCCAGCAGGGCGTTCTCGAGGGCGCGCAGGGTTTCGATGTCCAGATCGTTGGTCGGTTCATCGAGCAGTAAGACGTTTCCGCCGGTCTGCAGCAGCTTGGCCAGGTGCAGACGACCCCGCTCACCACCGGACAGCTCGCCGACGCGTTTTTGCTGATCGGCGCCCTTGAAGTTGAAGCGGCCGATATAGGCGCGGCTCGGGAACTCGTGGTTGCCGATGCGCAGGATATCCTGACCGTCGGCCACTTCCTGGAACACCGTCTTCTTGTCGTCCATGGTGTCGCGGAACTGATCCACCGACGCCAGCACCACGGTGTCACCCAGGGTGATGGTGCCGGAGTCCGGTTGCTCCTGGCCCGACATCATGCGGAACAGGGTGGATTTACCGGCGCCGTTCGGACCAATGATGCCGACGATGGCCCCCTTGGGGATGGCGAAGGAGAGATCGTCGATCAGCTGCCTGTCACCATAGGACTTGCAGAGGTTTGCCACCTCCAGCACCTTGTCGCCGAGGCGGGGTCCGGGCGGGATGAACAGCTCGTTGGTCTCGTTGCGCTTCTGGTAGTCGCTGGTGTTGAGCTCCTCGAAGCGGGCCATACGGGCCTTGGACTTGGCCTGACGGCCCTTGGGATTCTGGCGAACCCACTCCAGCTCCTTCTCGATGGACTTCTTGCGTGCCGCTTCCGAGCTCGCTTCCTGGGCCAGACGGGCATCTTTCTGCTCCAGCCAGGAGGAGTAGTTGCCTTCCCAGGGGATGCCTTCGCCGCGGTCCAGCTCCAGGATCCAGCCCGCCACGTTGTCGAGGAAGTAGCGGTCGTGGGTGATGGCCACCACTGTGCCCTCGTAGTCGTGCAGGAAGCGCTCCAGCCAGGCCACGGATTCCGCATCCAGGTGGTTGGTCGGTTCGTCCAGCAGCAGCATGTCCGGCTTTTCCAGCAGCAGACGGCACAGCGCCACACGGCGGCGCTCACCCCCGGAGAGGTGCTTGATCTGGGCTTCCCAGGCCGGCAGGCGCAGGGCATCGGCCGCGCGCTCCAACTGGTTCTCCAGGTTGTGGCCACCCTGGGATTCAATGATGGCCTCCAGCTCGCCCTGTTCCCGGGCCAGCTTGTCGAAATCCGCATCCGGATCGGCGTAGGCGGCATAGACCTCGTCCAGGCGCGCCATGGCGCGCTTGACCTCGCCGACCGCCTCTTCCACCGCCTCGCGCACCGTCTGCTCCGGATCCAGCTTGGGCTCCTGGGGCAGGTAGCCTATCTTGATGCCGGGCTGCGGACGGGCTTCCCCTTCGATCTCGGTATCCAGCCCCGCCATGATGCGCAGCAGGGTGGATTTACCGGCGCCATTCAGACCCAGCACGCCTATCTTGGCGCCCGGGAAGAAGGAGAGGGAGATGTTCTTGAGAATATGACGCTTGGGCGGCACGACCTTGCCGACCCGGTTCATGGTGTAAATAAATTGAGCCATTGGCTAATTCTCTTTCCTTTTCATCAGGTTAACTGGTTTTTGTCAACGAACTGATGCCGTGGTGGGGCCAGCTGACGACTGGGGTCAGCCGGTTCCGAATAACGGGGCGATTGTAAACCAATGGCCGACGGGGGGAAAGCCGATGGCGCCGTGAGGGGATGGCCCCATGGCGCCAGTCGAGGGGCGGGGGCAGGGGCTAGCGGTTCGGGCGTCCGGCCTGCTTGGCCAGGGGATCCTGGCCGGCGAAATAGAGCACCTTGCGCACATAGTGCTGGGTCTCGGCATAGGGGGGAATGCCGCCATAGCGGGCCACCGATTGCTCACCGGCGTTGTAGGCGGCCGACATCAGCACCCAGTCCCCGTCGAACTCCCGATCCAGCCACTTGAGATAGGCCAGGGCCCCCTTGATGTTCTGCTCCGGGTCGAAGGGGCGGGTCACTCCGAAGCGCGCCTGGGTGGCGGGAATGAGCTGCATCAGCCCCTGGGCATTCTTGGGGGAGACGGCGTGGGTCTCCAGATTGGACTCGGCGATGGCGATGGCCAGCACCAGGCGGGAGTCTATCTCATGGCGATCGGCGGCCTGGCGCAGCAGGGCGGCGAGCCTGCGCTTGGCGGGAGACTGGCGGGCGAGATAGGCGTCGAGGTTGAAGGGGGTGCTGGGGATGGTGAAGCCGCCGCCACCCATCTGGGCGCCGCAGTTGTCCCCTATGGGGGCATTGCCGACCCGGCTGTTGTAGTAGCGAGCGGCCTGCTGGCTGCCAAGGCGCATGGCCATGGCGAGATAGCCGTTGGCCAGCTTGGGATTGCGGGGAGCAAGCAGGCGACCGATGCGATAATAGCCTTCCGGGTTGCCCGTGCTGGCCGCCACGCAGTAGTGGCGTATGGCCTGACTGATGTTGCCCCGGTTCTGGGCCGCCTGACCCTGCTGGAGGGCATTGATGGCGCGCGGTGCCTGACGAAACTGGCCCTTGTCGGCCGCCTGGACCGCGGCGGCGGGCAGCAGGGGCAGCATTATCAACAGCAGGGTTGCGGGCCAGTTCACCATGGGAAATCTCCAGCGCATGTCCAGAACCTATAGGGGAGATCGGGGCGTACTGCCAGTGGCGCGGTGGAACCTGTGGTTATGGCATCGCGTCTGGCGAGAACGAAATCATCTGGAACTAATCGCGAGCCCTCGGGTGCCACGTCAGTCAAGGGCGTTCCCGGCGTGGAAAACGGACGGGGGCTGGCAGAGTTGTTGCTAGTGACTATTTTGTTATTACAGTGTGCAATTGCTGCCGGGCAGGGAAGCGGCCATGGCTAAGGACGGCATATGAGCTCAGATGAGATAGAACTGGTACAAAGGGCATGGAGTCGTATCTCGCTGTTTAGCAACGAGTTTGTCAGGGATATCTATCAGGAGTTATTTCATCTGGATCCGAGATTGCTCCCCATGTTCACCATGACGGATGAGCGCCTCATCGACAAGGTGGCCCAGACCCTCAATACGGTGCTGACCAGCCTGGAGCAGATCGAGTCGCTGCGCTTCATCATCCGCCACCTCGGCCAGCAGCACAGGCGCTACGGGGTGACGCCGGAACACTTCAACCTGGTCAAGGTCGCCATGACCCGGACGATGGCCCGGCGGCTCGGCGAACACTTCACCCTGCCCCTGGCCCAGGCCTGGTCCGCCGCCTATGACGAGATCGCCGCCATCATGATAGAGGGATTGCAGCATGTACCCAGGGCCGAGGCGCCGGCGGACATAGCGCTGGAGTGAGCCTCATCTTGGTGCAACGACTGTCAATGGAGGATGACAGGCACCAAAAGGGGGCGTGGTCGATGACCATTGTGATCATGGTCGCAAAAAATAGACTGGAGCCCACCACGAAGCCCTGAGGACAGGGCTCGGGTCCGCCACCGCGGCCACAAGACACGCTTTTTCACTTCGCCATTGGATACAGGTTATGGACAACACCCCGCCCGCCGCGCAGCCCACTCGCTCTGCGCACCCCCTCTATGAAGATGTGATCGCCCTGCTGACCGCGGCGGGTTTCGTCTCCCTCGGCATCTTCCTGTTTCATCAGGTCGGCCTGCTCACCGGTGGCACCGCCGGGCTGGCACTGCTGCTGCAACAGGTGACGGGCCTGAGCTTCGGCCTGCTGTTCTTCGCCATGAACCTGCCGTTCTACGCCCTGGCCTGGCTCAGGATGGGACCGCGCTTCACCTTCAATACCTTCGTCTCGGTAGCGGCTGTCTCCTTCATGACGGATCACCTCAATGCCGTGCTGCAAATCGGCAAGATAGAGCCGGTCTATGCGGCCCTGATTGGCGGCACCCTGATCGGCATGGGGCTGCTCATCATGTTTCGCCACAAATCCAGTCTGGGGGGCTTCAACATACTGGCGCTCTTCATCCAGGATCGGTTCGGTATTCGCGCCGGCAAGCTGCAAATGGGGCTGGATTGCACCATAGTCATCGCCTCCTGTTTCGTGGTGCCGCCCTGGATCCTGGCCCTCTCCGTGGTGGCGGCCATCATCTGTAACCTGGTGTTGACACTTAACCACAAGCCGGGCCGCTACCAGATCGCCTGACATAGCGAGGGCCGATGCCGGAGGGATGTGGCTATCGACGCCCAACCCACCAGCCGGGTCGCGACCCGATCCCCGAGTCACCCTTCACGTTGCAAACAAACAGAGCGCCTGATGGCGCTCTTCTGCTATTCGGGATCCTGACGGGATTCACACCACCATGGGCAGTCCGGTCCCGGGGTGGTGGATGGTCTGGACGGGGTAGTCGTGGCGAGGAGGGGCTATGCGCCCGTTATCGCACCCCCAGCGATTATCACACCACCATGGGCAACCCGGTCCCGGGGTGATGGATGGTCTGGACGGGGTAGTCGTGGCGAGGAGGGGCTATGCGCCCGTTATCGCACCCTCAGCGATTATCACACCACCATGGGCAGCCCGGTCCCGGGGTGGTGGATGGTCTGGACGGGGTAGTCGTGGCTAGGAGGGGCGATGCGCCCGTTATCGCACCCCCAGCGATTATCACACCACCATGGGCAGCCCGGTCTCCGGGTGGTGGATCACCTGGGCCGGGTAGTCATAGAGGCGGGTCACCAGTTCGGGGGTGAGCACCTCGTCCGGGGGGCCATCGGCCATCAGTCTGCCCCGCTCCAGCATCAGCAGCCGATCGGCGTAGCGGGCCGCCAGGTTCAGATCGTGCAGCACCACCAGCACGGCGGTGTTGCGGGAGGTGAGGGCGCGAGCCAGGGTGAGCAACTGGTGCTGGTACTTGAGATCCAGGGCCGAGGTGGGCTCATCGAGCAGCAACAGCCTGGAGGGGCCATCGGCATCGGGGGCCTGCCAGATCTGGGCCAGCACCCGGGCAAACTGCACCCGCTGGCGCTCGCCGCCGGAGAGGCCCGGGTAGAGGCGGCTGGCCAGGTGTTCCACCCCGGCATGGGCCATGGCGGCCCTCACTATCTCGTCGCGCCGGCGGCCGGGTTCGCTGTGGGGCAGACGCCCCATGGCCACCACCTCTTCACACAGGAAAGGGAAACTCAGGGACGAGCTCTGGGGCAGCACCCCGACCCTGTGGGCCAGTTCGGTGCCGGTCCACTCCTGGCGCTTGCGGCCAAACAGGCTGGTCTCTCCCTCATGGTCCAGCTCGCCGGTCAGGCATTTGAGCAGCGAGCTCTTGCCGGCGCCGTTGGGGCCGAGCAGGGCGGTGAGGCTGCCCCCATGCAGGCTGAGGTCGAGCCCGTCCAGGATGAGGCAGCCACCTCGGGTGAGGCTGAGCTGACGGCAACGCAGCAGAGGGGGAAGTGCTGACAAGATAGGGTCTCCGGTTAAAGGGTACGGCGGCGCTTGACCAGCAGCCAGATGAAGAAGGGGGCGCCGAGCAGTGCCGTGATGATGCCCACCGGCAACTCGGCCGGGGCCAGCAGGGTGCGGGCCAGCATGTCGGCCCCCAGCAGCAGGGCGGCACCCATCAGGGCACAGAGCGGCAGCAGCCTGGTATGGTTGGGGCCGGCCAGCAGCCGCACCAGATGGGGCACCACCAGTCCGACGAAGCCGATCATGCCCGACACCGCCACGGCCACCCCCACCCCCACGGCGGTGAGCAGTATCAGTCGGCGCTTGAGGGCCTGCACATTGACCCCCAGGTGACGGGCCTCTCCTTCCCCCAGCAGCAGGGCATTGAGGGGGCCGGCATCGCGCATGAACAGCCACAGCAGCAGGGCCAGGGCCGCCAGTGACAAGGCGACGTCGGCGGGTTTGCTTGCCGCCAGGGTGCCGAGCTGCCAGAGACTGAGGTTTCGCAGCATCTGATCGTCCGCCAGATAGGTGAGCAGGCCGATCACCGCGAAGGAGAAGGCCGTGATGGCGACCCCGGCCAGCAACATGACGGTGACCGAGGTGCCCCCTTCCCGGGTGCCCAGCAAATAGACGAGGGTGGTGGTCAGCGCCCCGCCGAGGAAGGCGAACAGGGGCAGCAGGCCGATGCCGAGCTGGCTCTGCAGCTGCTGATCCAGGGGGGCCAGCAGCACTATGGCCAGCGCCGCCCCCAGCGCCGCCCCACCGGAGACCCCTATGATGCCGGGATCGGCCAGGGGGTTGCGAAACAGCCCCTGCATCACGGCGCCGCAGAGGCCGAGCATGCCCCCCACGGCGATGCAGAGCAGGGTACGGGGCAAACGGATCTCCTGCACGATCAAGAGCTTGTGTGCCTCAATCCCGCTCTCCTGCCCGGCCAGCAGGGCGCGCAGGCTCTCGGTGAAGGAGAGGGCAAGGGGGCCGGTGGCGAGGGACCCGAGCAGCAGCAGCACCAGCAGGCCACCGCTGAGGGTGATGAGCCAGGGCAGTGGCAGGCGCATCATGACCCCTGCTTGATCCACTGGGCTATCTGGGCCGCCTGCTGCAAGGAGCGCAGACTGAGCCCCCCTTGCAGGGCCTGGCCGTCGATGGCGTGGATGGCGCCCCGTCTGCCCGCCGGGGTGGCGGCCAGGGCCGGCACCTGGGCCAGCACGCTGGCCGGATCCTGATACAGCTGCCAGTCGCGGCCGCTCACCAGCACCAGATCCGGTTGCAACTCGATCAGGGATTCGGCGGACACTGGCTTGTAGTCCCGCAGCTGGGCGACCGGATTGACGCCCCCTGCCAGGGTGAGCAGGGCGCTGGCGGTGGTATTGCCCCCGGCGATGCTGGTGGGCTGGCCCTTGTGCAGCAGCAGGAAGGCGACCTTGAGGGGCCTGTTCTGGCTCGCCTGGGCGGCCAGGGCGTCGCTCTGGGCCTGGATCTCGCCCTGCAAACGGGCGCCGGCGGCCGGATCCCCCAGCAGCTGGGCCAGGGTCTCGATCCGCGCATTCAGGTTGGCCAGGGTCGGCGCCGTCTCCAGCACCTTCACCTCGACCCCGGCCCGACGCAGCTGATCCAGCACAGGGGCCGGCCCCATCTCGTCGCTGCCTACCAGCCGGGTCGGCGCCAGGCTGAGGATCCCCTCCGCGGCCAGGGCGCGGTGATAGCCGACCCTGGGCAGCCCCTTGGGTTCTGTGCTGCTGACGTCGGTGGCGACCAGGCTCTGCTCGCCGCCGAGCGCCAGTATGAGTTCAGTGGTGGCCGGGCCTATGCTGACGATACGTTCCTGTGCGCCTGCTGGCAGAGCCATGACCGAACAGCCGAGCAGGGTGAGTGCGAGGGCAAGACGAGGACCCATGCTAACCTCCGAAGAGTGAATGAAGTTGGATTTGCGCCGAGAATATCAAGCCGGCGGGGAAAATGCACTGATAATGAAACTGATTATCAATTGCATTGGTTTTGCGGCTTGATTAGAGTATCCGCCATGACAGTCGAGGGGTGGCACCCCCCTCCCAAGGGAGAACCTATGAGCATTGCACTACGCATCCAGGCGCTGCTGGAACAAGATCCCGGCGCCCATCCGTCCTCCATCGCCACCGAGCTGGCGGTCAGCGAGTGGGAGGTGGTGCGCCATCTGCCATCCGAGCTGATGACGCAAGTGCCGGCCGGGGAGGCAGAGGCCCTGCTGGCGGATCTGGCCAATTGGGGCCCGGTGACCACCATCGTCGAATCCGACGGCTCCCTCTTCGAGGTGAAGGCCCCCTTCCCCAAGGGCAAGACGGCCCGTGGCTACTACAACCTGATGGGGCGGGATGGCGAGCTCCATGGTCACCTCAGGCTCGACAAGGTGGTCGGCATTGCCCTGGTCAGCAAGCTGTTCATGGGCAAGGAGGGGCACTCCTTCCAGTTCTTCGGCTACAGCGGCCGCTGCATATTCAAAGTCTATCTGGGCCGGGACGAGCAGCGTCGGCTGCTGCCTGATCAGGTGGAGCGTTTCAAGGCCCTGCGCCACCAGTATCAAGAGGAAGTGAAAGCATGAGTGAACGTCAGGAGCGCCTGCAACACCGTCTGCAACCGGAGATCCGCGAGTTTCGCGATGGTTGCCGCACCCTGCAGCTCGCCACTGTGGACAGCGAGGGCAGGCCCAACGCCAGCTACGCCCCCTTCGTGTTGCAGCAAGATGGCTACTATGTGCTCATCTCCGAGATAGCGCGCCATGCCCGCAACCTGCAACAGGTGCCCAGGGTCTCCCTGATGCTGATCGAGGACGAGACCGGCGCCCGCGAACTGTTCGCCCGCAAGCGACTCACCTTCGATGCACTGGCCGAGGTGGTGGCCCGGGACGACGCGCGCTGGGGCCAGGCGATCGCCGCCCTGGAGGGGCGCTTTGGCGACATCGTCAAGGGGCTCTCCAACCTCAAGGACTTCGTACTGTTTCGTCTGAAGCCAGAGCAGGGGCTGTTCGTCAAGGGCTTCGGCCAGGCGTTCCAGGTCTCGGGTGACGAGCTGGTGGACTTCGTCCATCTGGCGGAGGGCCACAGGCGCATCGACAACGGTGCCGAGCTGACCCGCGAGACCGACGTACCGGTCTGACGCGGGAACACGAGATGAAAAAACGGACAGCCCAGGCTGTCCGTTTTGCTTGAAGGGCCCACTAGCCTTGCCAGTCGCCCCGGTTGGGGAAGGTCTGGCGATCGGCGTCGCTGGCGGTTTCGTTGCACTCCCCCCTGATGCGCCAGGAGGTCTGGCTCAGCACGATGAAGCCCTGATGGCAGTAGCCCCTTTGCTCCAGGGTGTGCTGGAGCTGGGCATCCTGCAGGGCGGTGCGCCGCTCCAGCAGGCTCTTCTGGCGCTGCAATTTGCCGCCATCCTCATCCTGCAGCCGGGTGGGCACGGTCTCCAGCGGCGCGGCTTCAAACAGGAAACGCTTGCTGCCCTCCTCGTTGATATGGGTGCTGAACAGCGGCGCCGGCTGATCCGATGGCGGCGTGAAACCACAACCGGTCAGGATCGGCACCATGGCAAGCAGCAGTGCGGGGGGGAGGGGAAGTCTCATTCAGGTGATCTGATCCGTGGGTTGCACCAGGACGCGGCGATCCCCCGGCAGGGCCAGGTTTTCCCACATCCAGTTGTGGTGGGTGATGATCTCGTCCGCACCCAGATGGGGGCGGTCGGCCGTGGTGTGGGCGTCCCGGGCCACAGTGACCTCGAAGCCGTGGGAGGCGGCGCTGCGCACCGTGGTGTCGACGCAAAAGTCGGTGGCGCAGCCGCACAGGATCAGCCTGTCCACGCTCTGCTCCGCCAGCAGGAAACCGAGTTCGGTATCGAGGAAGCTGTCGCAGGCGCGCTTGCGAACCCGGCTGTCGGCGGGCCTGGGGGAGAGGGCGGCATGGATCTGCCAGGCCGGGCTGCCGGGCTCAAGTTCGCCACCCGGCTCGTCATGCTGCACATAGATGACGCGCCCGCCGCCCTGGCGCACCCCCTCGGTCAGGCGGTTGATATTGGCCAGCACCTGCGCGTCCTGGTGACGCGGTTGCTCGAACAGCCCTTGTTGCACATCGATAACCAGTAACACGTCCATATGCACTCCTCGTGCTGTTCATCGTTGGCCCTTGCGGGCCTTGGGATAGACGGGGGTTACCCTGTCATGGCGCGAGCGGGTGCCGGCTTGCCCGCGCCGCTCAGTCAGCCTGGGATTGCAACCACTGGGTACAGTCCCGTTGCCGGGACAGATGCAGCGTGCCCATATCTTGCTTCATTTCCCCCTCGCTTTGCCAGCGTTTGGGCAAGGGTGCCATGGTGACCCGCACCTCGGGGGCCCGTCCCGGCACAGGTTCAGCCGTGGTGACGGGGACCACCAGGCTGACCTTGAGGGCCGGATTGCGGCTGGCGATGCGGCTGGCGAGGCCAAGCCCTCCCTCCACGTGGAAGTTGCCGGCGATGTGCATGATGCGTCTGCCCGGATGGCTGGCCAGGTAGTCCACCATGGATTCGGCCATGGTGTCATCCCAGCTGGTCTGGGCGGCGAAGCGGCGGGCATTGCCGTCCGCATCCCCATGGTGCAGGGAGGCCATGAACTTCTGGCGATAGGGGTCATCGCCCAGGGTGAGGGTGCTTGCCAGCTGGCCGCGATAGACGGGGGCGAGCCGGTCGAGCCATGCCGGGCCTTCCTGACCGATGCAGCTCACCAGGGGCTTGGGGGCGTTGGCCGCGATGACGGCCAGGCCCTGCTCCTTGGCAAATTCCACCAGGGGGCGATAGTCGCTCTGGTAGTTGGGCCAGGCGTTGCCATCGCGGATGAGGGCCGCCTCACCGATGCGCCCGGCGAGATAGGCATCGAGCACCGGCTGGGCGTCGCGACCGAACTGCTCCATGGAGAGCGCCAGGGCCCGGCCAGGGTCGCGGCTCTGGCGCTGCAAGCCAGCCAGCAGCTGGGCCTCGAGCAGGTGGGCGGCCGGATGGCTGTGCAACTCCCCCACCAGCACTATGTCGGCGTCCCTGACCTTGCCCAGTGCTTGCTGCAGGGTCAGTGTCTCGCCGTCTGCCGAGCTCAATCGGTAGTCGTAGAGGGTGCCGGTCAGGGGAGGGGTGGGGGATGGGGGGCTTGCGCAGGCCCAGAGCAGCAGGGGCAGCGTCAGCAAGGTCAGGGATCGGATCATGGTCTCTCACGACAAGGTTGGTCAGCCAGCATCAGCATGGCAGAGGTGGCGTCATGATGACAGGGGGGCTCAGGGGGATGCAAATAAATCACAATAAAAATGATAACCATTATCATTGATCTTTCCGTGGCGCTGGGTAAGATGCATGCCGTTGATAACTATTCTCAATAAGGACATGCAGTGGCTCACATTACACCCCCCACCCAGATTGCGATCGCGGTCATGGCCGCCCTTAGCCTCCAGGTTCAGGCGGCGCAGCCGACTCACTCCCGCGGCAATGACGATGTCATGGTGGTCAGCGGCTCCCGGATGGAGCAGAAGCTGGAAGATGTCTCGGGCCCCATCACGGTGATCACGGCCGAACAGATCGAAGAGCAGTTGGTCAGCAACGTCGCCGACCTGTTCCGCTACCAGCCCGGGGTGACAGTGGTGGGCGGCGCCGGCGATGCCCAGACCTTCGTCGTGCGCGGCATGGGGGAGAACCGGGTCAAGACGGTGCGCGACGGCGTGCGCCAGAATGACGCCTACAAGAACGGCGGTGTGGGCCAGAGCTACTTCGACACCGACATGATCAAGCAGGTGGAGGTGGTCAAGGGACCGGCATCCGCCGCCTACGGCTCCGATGCCCTGGGTGGGGTCATCGCCATCACCACCAAGGATGCCAGCGATTTTCTCAAGGGGCGCGACAGCTATCTGGATGCCACCACCGGCTATGCCTCCAGCAGCCATCAAAACATGGCGGGCTTTACCGGCGCCCTGCGCAGCGGCGAGTTCGAACACCTGCTGCGCTACACCTGGCGCGACGGCGGTGTGACCCAGAACCATGACGGCGACAAGAACGAGTTCGACATCGCCAGCCAGGCGGTGCTGTTCAAGAGCCGCTGGAACATGAGCGAGGATCAGTTCCTCAAGCTCACCGTCGACTACTTCACCGAAGATGAGGATCCGGATGCGGTCGACCTGACCAAGTCAGGCTCCGTCTTCAATCAGCCGATCACCGACAAGGAGACCGACAACCTCTCCCTGATGCTGGACCACGGCATCGCCCTGAATGCTCCCTGGGTCGATCGCATCGACAGCAAGTTCTACTACGCCCGCACCAAGCAGACCCTGGATCAGTACGCCTCCTCCAAGTACCCGGTCAACCCGCGCAACCCCTATGTGACCAAGCCGTCGCACGATCACAACGGTTTCGAGCAGGAGAGCCTGGGGGCCCAGGTGAAGTTCAGCAAGGCGCTGGCGAGCCAGCGTCTGGCCTGGGGCCTGGAGTATGAGCACACCGACAACGAACGGACCCGCGTCAAGGGGCCGGCCACGGCGGGGGACTTCGCCTCCTACAGCGAGCTGAGTTTCCCCTCCACCACCAGCGAGCACGGCGCCCTCTGGGTCTTTGATGAGCTCAAATTTGGCGAACGCTGGGTGCTGACCCCAGGGCTGCGTTACGACTACTACAAGATGACCCCCGACGAGGATCCCGCCTACACGGGGAACAGGCTCAAGTCCTTCTCCGAAGGAGAGCTCTCCCCCAAGCTGGGGCTGGTGTTCAAGGCACACGAGGCGGCCAACCTGTTCGCCCAGTACAGCCATGGCTTCAAGGCGCCCATGTATGACAACGCCTTCTCCACCCTGAACCATCAGGCCTATGGCTATCGCATCGAGCCGAACCCGGATCTCAACCCCGAGAGCAGCGACGGCCTCGATCTGGGGGTACGCGGCAGCGCCGGCGGCCTCAGCTATGAGGTGGCGGCCTTCTACAACAAGTTTGACGACTTCATCGAGCTGACCCAGGTCGGCAGCGAGGGCCGCACCGCCCTCTACCAGTACCGGAACCTGGACGAGGCGACCACCAAGGGGGTCGAGGCCAGCGCCGACTACTGGCTCAATGACCTGGTCAACGTCTGGGGCAACCTGGCCTATATCGAGGGCAAGGACGGTGACGGCAACTACATCAACAGCCTGAGCCCCCTCAACGGCAGCCTGGGCCTGCGGCTGGATCAGCCGAACTGGAACATCAACACGGCGCTGCGCTTTGCCGATGACATGAACAAGGTGGGCAAGGATGCGCGCGGCAACGACAACATCAAGAGTGCCGGCTGGGGCGTGGTGGATCTCTACGCCCAGTTCAAGCCGATGCAGGATCTGCAGCTCAACGTCGGTGTCTTCAATCTGTTTGACAAGGAGTACGTCAGCTACGAGAGCATCACTGGCCTCTCCGCCGCCACCAACATCAGCAACCAGACCGAGCCGGGCCGCAACCTGAGCGCGCGGGTCAAGTATCTGTTCTGAGTGGCGCGAGTCGTGCGTGCATTGGATGAGTCGGGGGCCGCAAGGCCCCTTTTTCGTGGATTGCGACCGCCGGGGGCGCGCCAAAAAGAAACCCGCCATAAGCGGGTGGAAGGATTGCAACACTAACCAGGAGGAGGTGTTGTTCAATAGACACGGGTACTCTGGCAATAGTTCAATTTTATTGATGTTTTTCATTTCGGCTGGCGTCCTGGTCACAGGATCCCCGGCCAAAAATCGGTTATCATCTGCGTCCCGTTCCGCTCCCCTGAGGCCCTATGCCCGCCTTCTCCTGGTTAGCCCTGTTCTTTGGCGCCTTCTACTTCGTCTATGGCGCCTATCTGCCGTTCTGGTCCCTCTGGCTCGAGGGGATGGGGGTGAGCGCCGAGCAGATAGGCATGCTGCTGGGGGTCGGCATGGGGATCCGCTTCGCCGGCAACCTGATGGTGATGGGGCGCATCAAGGGGGCGGGCCAGCTGTTGCCCGTCACCCGCTTGCTCTGCCTGCTCAGTCTGCTGGCCTTCCTCGGCTTCTATCTCGGCCACAGCCTCTGGTGGCTGGTGGTGCTGACCCTGGTGGCGAACTTCATCTATCCGACCCTGATGCCGGTGGGGGAGGCGCTCGCCACCCGCATGGTGATCCAGACCCAGCTCGACTATGGCAAGGTGCGCCTGTGCGGCTCCTTCGCCTTCATCGTCGCCTCCACCCTGGTGGGGGCCCTCATCACCGACCTGGGCAGCGGCTGGGTGCTGCACATCATGGTGCTGGGGCTGGCGCTCATGGTGCTGCTCAGCTGGCTGCCGCTGGATCCGGCCCCCCGGGACGTGGTGGGCGAGCGGGCGCGCCCCTCCCTGAGGGAGACCCTCAAGAGTGCCACGGTGCGCCGCTTCCTGCTGGTGACGGCGCTCTTGCAGGGCAGCCATGGCGCCTATTATGGTTTCAGCGCCATTCACTGGAAGGCGGCGGGTTACAGCGGCGCCACCATCGGCTATCTGTGGGCCCTGGGGGTGGTGGCGGAGATCGCCATGTTCGCCGCCGACAAACGCTATTTCAGCCGCTTCGGGGCCCAGACCCTGTTCCTGGTGGGGGCGCTCGGCTGTCTGGTGCGCTGGAGCCTGCTCGGGGCCAGCACGGATCTCTCCCTGCTGCTGCTGGCGCAGCTGCTGCACGGGGTCACCTTCTGCATCAGTCATCTCGGGGCCGTGCGTTTCATGACCCGGGATCTGCCCCCGGAGCAGCTGATCGGCGCCCAGGCGCTCTACGCCGCCCTCTCCCTCGGCATCATGGTGGCCGCCCTGATGACCCTCAGCGGCCAGCTCTACGGGCCCCTGGGGGGCGGCATCTTCTACCTCATGGCGCTGGCGGTCTTGCCGGTGTTCTTCCTGCGGCGACATGTCGATATGGGTCTCTCTGGCAGAGGCTGAAACAGACGCAACGAGAAGGGGAGAGCCTAGGCTCTCCCCTTTTTCATCGATGGCGGGCCGGATCACGCCTCGTCCGCTTGCCCGTGGGTCAGCAGGTCGCCCGGCTGGCAGTGCAGCTCGCGGCAGATGGCCTCCAGGGTGGAGAAGCGGATCGCCTTGGCGTGACCATTCTTGAGGATGGAGAGGTTGGCTTCGGTGATACCAACCCGCAGGGCCAGCTCTCGGGCGGTCATCTTGCGTTGGGCCAGCAGGGCATCGAGCCGGATGATGATGGGCATGGTTTCCTCACACCGTCAGTTGCTGGTCATCGGCCAGTTGCTTGGCCTCCCACATCACCAGTGCCAGCGCCGAGACGATGAGCCCTGCCAGCAGCAACCTGAAATCCGACGAGCCTATGCTGATGGTGCCGTGCAGTGAAGGGCCCTGCATGGTGAGCGCTATGTCTACCAGGGGCAGGGTGATGATCTCGGTGACGAAGCTGGCGCACAACAGCAAGCCGAGCCAGCGATAGCGGCGGATCTGGTCGAAGGTGAACAGCATGGCGTGGCGGTAGCCACGAAACAGCTGGCGCAGTTGCCACAGGATCAGCATGAATACCAGGTCCGGCAGCAGCAGGATCAAGGTGGCCAGCAGACGGCTGCCGAGGGTGAGGGGATAGTCGTTCAGGGAGGGGGCGCCGGCCAGGCCACTGGCTCCTTGCTGTCCCAGGGCCTTGAGCAGGGCGTCTTGCAGTCGATCATTCCCACCAAACAGGTGAGACCAGGTATCAGCTACCGTGATGAGCGGGGTCGCCACCAGGGCGAACAACAGGATCCATTCGATCAGTGTACTCATGGGGGCGAGCTTGCTGGGTGTCATGATAGGCCTCATGGTGGACGATGGGGATTGGCTGCCGGTGCTGTTTGGCAACGATGTCGTGTTGATGTTTATCGTTTTTCGATATTCCGTCAAGGGTGGTTTATTGAAAAACGATAAATATCGGGTCGACATCAGGGGATGACATTCTCCTGACTCCTCTCTAGACTGGCGGCTGCTTCGTTTAAATATTCAGCATGGACAAGGGGTTACAGATGCACCAGGGATGGCTGCTGATTGGGTTGTCACTCGCATATCTTGGGCTCTTGTTCCTCATCGCCTACTGGGCGGACAAGAACAAGCGCCGCCGCCTCAAGGGGCAGCCCCTGCTCTACAGCCTGTCCCTGGCCGTCTACTGCACCTCCTGGACCTTCTTTGGCACCGTCGGCCAGGCCAGCGAGTCCCCTTGGTCCCCCGTGCCCATCTATCTGGGGCCCATGCTGGTGTTCCTGTTCGGCTGGCGCCTGCTGGCCCGGCTCATCCTGGTGGCCAAGCGCGAGCACATCACCTCCATCGCCGACTTCATTGCCGCCCGCTATGGCAAGTCCCAGCGTCTGGCCATGCTGGTAAGCCTGGTGGCCATCATAGGGGTGCTGCCCTACCTGGTGTTGCAGCTCAAGGCCATCGTCACCGGGCTGGATCTGCTGATGGCCAATGCCGTGCCTGCGGGCCCTGCCGGCAATACCGCGGAGCTGGCCCTCGGCGTCACCCTGCTGCTGGCCCTGTTCAGCATACTGTTCGGCACCCGCAACCTGGACGCCACCGAGCACCACAGGGGCATGGTGGTGGCCATCGCCTTCGAGTCCGTGGTCAAGCTGCTCGCCTTCATGGCGGTGGGGGGCTTCGCCCTCTGGCTGATCCTGAGCCAGTCAAACGAGAGCCGGGATCTGGTCACCCGGGACTTCTTCCGCGCCGTGGTCGATGTGAGCCCGGGCAACCTGCTGGAGCTCGCCATCTATACCCTGCTCGCCATGTGCGCCGTGATCTGCCTGCCGCGCCAGTTCCACGTGACCGTGGTGGAGAACAATCAGGGCCAGGATCTGCACTGGGCGCGCTGGCTGTTTCCCGCCTACCTGTTTCTGATGGGGCTCTTCATCTGGCCCCTGGCCCTGGCGGGGCAGCAGTGGGTCGGGGCCGACATGGCCTCGGACACCTATGTCATCAGCCTGCCCATGGCGCTGGGCAACCAGGGCATGGCCATGCTGGCCTTCCTCGGCGGCACCTCGGCCGCCACCGGCATGGTGATCGTCTCCACCATCGCCCTGGCCATCATGGTGAGCAACGATCTGGTGCTGCCGGTGCTGCTGCGCCGCTTCTGGCAACGGGGGCGCGACGAGCGGCTGGTGCACCTGCTGCTGCAGGTGCGCCGCGGCGCCATCTTGCTGATCCTGCTGGCCGCCTGGGGGCTCTACCTCTGGCTCGGCGATCTCACCAGTTTGTCGCGCATCGGCTACCTGTCGTTCGGCGCCGTGGCCCAGTTTGCCCCGGCCCTGCTGCTCGGCCTCTATTGGCGTCACGGCAACCGCAAGGGTGTCTATCTGGGGCTCGCCCTCGGGATCAGCCTCTGGTTCATCACCCTGCTGGCCGAAAGTGGCCTGCTGGCGGGCTCCCCCCTGCAGGCCATGCTGGCGCCCCCCGACTGGCCCGCCTTTCGCGACCTGAGCCTGGGGGCCTGGTGCCTCTTCCTCAGCCTGCTGCTCAACCTGATCGGCTATGTGGCGGGCTCCCTGCTGACCCGGGCCGCGGTGAGCGAGCGGTTGCAGGCGGCCAATTTCGTCGGCCAGGCCAGCCGGGATGCCACGGCCCTCTATCAGGCCAAGGTGACGGTCAAGGAGCTGGAGATGCTGGCGGCCCGCTTCGTCGGCCCGAGCCGGGTCAAGCGCTCCTTCGGCCGCTTCGCCGGCGAGTCGGGGGGGACCCTGGCGCCCCAGATGCAGGCCAGTGCCGGGCTCATCGCCCACACCGAACGACTGCTGGCCGGGGTGTTTGGCACCTCGTCGGCCCGGCTGGTGCTGGCCTCGGCCCTGCAGGGACGCGACATGCAGCTCGAGGAGATCGCCACCATAGTGGACGAGGCCTCGGACGTGCTGAGGTTCAACCGGGGCCTGCTGCAGGGGGCCATAGAGCATATCGGCCTCGGCATCTCTGTGGTGGACAGGGAGCTGAGGCTGGTGGCCTGGAACCAGCGTTACATCGACCTGTTCCAATATCCGGTGGGGCTGATCCAGGTGGGACGCCCCATCGAGGAGATCATCCGCTACAACGCCGTCAAGGGGCTGTGCGGCCCGGGGGAGGTCGAGGCCCATGTGGCGCGCCGGGTCGGCTTCATGCGCCGCGGCAGCGCCCATCTCTCCTCCCGTGAGCGGCCCGATGGCCGGGTGATCGAGCTGCAGGGCAACCCCATGCCGGGGGGCGGCTTCGTGATGACCTTCGCCGACATCACCCCGTTTCGCGACGCCGAGCGGGTGCTGAGGGAGGCCAACGAGCATCTGGAGT
The DNA here is from genome assembly GCF_054052445.1 of Aeromonas crassostreae. NCBI lineage: Bacteria > Pseudomonadati > Pseudomonadota > Gammaproteobacteria > Aeromonadales > Aeromonadaceae > Aeromonas > Aeromonas crassostreae. The sequence continues at coordinate 52,303 of NZ_JBSTYM010000008.1, forward strand.
CGCGGGTGGCCGAACGGACCCGTGAGTTGTCGGCCCTCAACAGCCAGTTGCGGGCGGTCAACGAGCAGGTGGAGCGGGCCAACCAGTCCAAGAGCCGCTTCCTGGCGGCGGTGAGCCATGATCTGACCCAGCCCCTCAATGCCGCCAAGCTGTTCACCTCCTCCCTGATCGAGACGCTGCCCGGGGAGGGGGAGGCGGCCCGCCTCGCCCACCACATCGACGATGCCCTGGGGGCCACCGAGGATCTCATCACGGATCTGCTGGACATCTCCCGGCTCGAGGCGGGCAAGTTCAAGGCCAGGAAGCTCGACTTTGCCCTGGCGGAGGTGTTTGACAACCTCAAGGCGGAGTTCGGGGTGCTGGCCCGGGCGGGGGGCATCGACTTTGCCGTGGTGGACACCCGGCTGGCGGTCCACAGCGATGCCCGCCTGCTGCGCCGGGTGCTGCAAAACTTTCTCACCAATGCGTTTCGCTACAACCCCGGCGGCCGGGTGCTGCTCGGTTGCCGTCGCCTGGGCCAGCAGCTGCGCATCGAGGTGTGGGACACAGGGCCCGGCATTCCCCAGGACAAGCAGGAGGCCATCTTCGAGGAGTTCCAGCGGCTGGATCACTCCCGCACCGCCCGCGAGCAGGGGCTTGGCCTGGGGCTCGCCATCGCCCGGGGCATCTCCCTGGTACTGGGGCATCCTCTGACCCTGCGCAGCTGGCCCGGCGCCGGCTCCGTGTTTGCCATCACCCTCAAGCTGGCCAGCCGTCCCCTGGTGGCCAGGACGACGCCCGCGCCCCTGCCTCGTCATGACAGCCAGCTGGCGGGGGTGCGGGTGCTCTGCCTCGACAACGAACCCGAGATCCTGGTGGCCATGGCCTCCCTGCTGGGGCGCTGGGGCTGCGAGGTGCGCTGCGTGCAGGATCTGGCCCAGGCGCAGACCCTGGTGGCGAGCTTCAGGCCCGACCTGGTGCTGTCCGATTACCACCTGGACGACGGCAAGACAGGGTTGCAGGCGCTGCACATGCTGCGCCTCGCCCTTGGCAGGGAGCTGGGAGGCATCATCATCAGCGCGGATCGCAAGAGCGAGTTGCAGGCCCAGATCCGCGAGCATGGCTATGGCTACATCAGCAAGCCGGTCAAGCCCCTCAAGCTCAGGGCGTTGATGAACAGCATGGTGGGAACCGGGAAACTTGATGATGATCACGAATTAACAAATTGATCATATGTGCGCCAACCTGGTTTTTTGCCGAGGATCCCGTCAGTAACCATGATTCACCCCCCATAAGCCGCCAATTCGAGTCATGAGTCCCCCCTGTGAAGCGGGGGGGACCGGCTGGGGGGTTTGCCTGAGCCTCCGGGGTGACCTATATTGCCCAGGCGATTTTTTTTATCGCGAATCAAGTTGTGCCAAAGGGCAAACCGGTCGAAAGGCCGGGACGCAAAACTTCCGGTCTAAGGGTCTGCCGTACCTAAGATAGCGGGGTCACCACAGGGTTGTGTTTCCCACCGGACGCCAAGCCGGGGCGGGGATGTTGTCTGTGTTACCTGTCTGACATGCGTTGCCTTTTTCGTGACAAAAATGAGAAACGAAATAAGGATATTCAACATGTTAAGTCCAAAACCTTCCCTGCTGGCCCTCCTGGTCGCCGGCAGCTTCGCCGCCTCGGCGCAGGCCGCCGCCCCGGGCAAACCCACCATAGGCTGGGGTGAGACCAAGTTCGCCATCGTCGAGGTGGATCAGGCCGCCACCGCCTACAACAAGCTGGTGACCGTCCATGCCGACGGCGCCCCGGTCAGCGTGAGCTGGAACCTCTGGTCCGGCGACGTGGGCCAGACCGCCAAGGTGCTGCTGGATGGCGTCGAGGTGTGGAGCGGCCCGTCCGGCGCCTCCGGCACCGCCAACTTCAAGGTGAGCAAGGGCGGTCGCTACCAGATGCAGATCGAACTGTGCAACGCCGATGGCTGCACCCGCTCCGATCCCAAGGAGATAGTGGTCGCCGACACAGATGGCAGCCACCTGGTGCCCCTCAATGCCCCGCTGCAAGAGAACAACAAGCCTTATGCCAACAAGTCCGGCAAGGTGGTGGGGGCCTACTACGTGGAGTGGGGCGTCTACGGCCGCAAGTTCACGGTGGACAAGATCCCGGCCCAGAACCTGACCCACATCCTCTATGGTTTCACCCCCATCTGTGGCGGTGACGGCATCAATGATGGCCTCAAGAGCATAGAGGGCAGCTTCGAGGCGCTGCAGCGCGCCTGCGCCGGTCGTGCCGACTTCAAGGTGGCCATGCACGATCCCTGGGCCGCCATCCAGATGCCTCAGGGCAACCTCAAGGACTTCGATGAGCCCTACAAGGGCAACTTCGGCAACCTGATGGCATTGAAGCAGGCCCATCCCGACCTCAAGATCCTGCCCTCGGTCGGCGGCTGGACCCTCTCCGATCCCTTCTATTTCCTCGGCGACAAGAGCAAGCGAGACACCTTCGTCGCCTCGGTCAAGGAGTTCCTCCAGACCTGGAAATTCTTCGACGGGGTGGACATCGACTGGGAATTCCCGGGGGGATCGGGGGCCAACCCGGACCTCGGTGCCCCGAGCGATGGGGTCACCTATGTGACCCTGATGCAAGAGCTGCGGGCCATGCTCGACGAGCTGGAGGCCAAGACGGGTCGCCAGTACGAGCTCACCTCGGCCATCAGCGCCGGTGGCGACAAGATAGCCAAGGTGGATTATCAGGCGGCCCAGCAGTACATGGACCACATCTTCCTGATGAGTTACGACTTCAATGGCGCCTGGACTAATACCGAGCTGGGTCACCAGACCAACCTGTTTGCGGCCAGCTGGGATCCAGACACCAAGTACACCACGGACAAGGGGGTCAAGGCCCTGCTGGATCAGGGGGTGACCCCGGGCAAGATAGTGGTCGGCGCCGCCATGTATGGCCGTGGCTGGACCGGGGTGAGCGGCTATCAGGCGGACAACCCCTTCACCGGCACCGCCACCGGCCCGGTCAAGGGCACCTGGGAGAACGGCGTGGTGGACTATCGCCAGATAGTGAACGACTACATGGGCGCCGGCTGGGAGCAGGGCTATGATGAGGTGGCCGAGGCTCCCTATGTGTTCAAGGCGAGCACGGGGGATCTCATCACCTTCGACAACGACCGCTCGGTCAAGGCCAAGGGTCAGTACGTGCAGGCCAATCAGCTCGGCGGCCTGTTCGCCTGGGAGATCGACTCGGATAACGGCGATATCCTCAACGCCATGCACGAAGGGCTGGGTCACGGTGATGGCACGGCTCCCGTCAACAAGCCGCCCATCGCCAATGCCGGGGCCGATCTGACCGTGACCGGCCCGGCCAGCCTGACTCTGGATGGCTCCGCTTCCCGGGATCCGGAAGGGACAGCCCTCACCTATGGCTGGCGTCAGCTCTTTGGCCCTCAGGTGACACTGAGTGGTACCGATCAGGCCAAGGCCAGCGTCAATCTCGATGGCGTCAGTGCGGATGTCACCCTGACCTTCGAATTGACGGTGACCGATGGTGAAGGATTGACGGCCAAGGACAGCGTGGTGGTGACCAACAAGGCGCCCCAGCCAAACCTGGCTCCGACCCTGACCCTGCCCGCCACGGCCAGCGTCGAGTCCGGCAAGCAGGTGAGCATCCAGGCCCAGGCGAGCGATCCCAACGGCGATGCCCTGAGCTATCAGTGGACTGTGCCCGCCGGCTTGAGCGCCACCGGCCAGGACAGCGCCACCCTGGTGGTCACAGGTCCGAGCGTGACCAGTGACACCGCCTACGATCTGACCCTGGTGGTCACCGACGGCGCCCTGGACACCCAGGCCAGCACCCGCCTCACCGTCAAGCCGGCCAGCACGGGCGGTGACTGCGAGGCCAGCGATCCGGATGCCGCCAACTGGCCGGCATGGCAGGCCAGCGCCACCTATAACGGCGGAGCCAAGGTCAGCCATCAGGGGCTGGTGTGGCAGGCCAAGTACTGGACCCAGGGCAACGAGCCGAGCCGCAGTGCCGATCAGTGGACGCTGGCAAGCAATGTGCAACTGGGCTGGGATGCCGCCGTGGCCTACAACGCAGGGGATCTCACCACCCATGACGGCCACAGCTGGAAAGCCCAGTACTGGACCAGGGGCGACGAGCCCGGTGTGGCCGCCGTCTGGCTGGATCAGGGGGCCGCTAGCTGCCACTGAGCCAGACCGTTGCGCGGGGCACCCTCAAGCGCTCCTGATGGAAGCAGTGGCGATGCCACGACATAAAAAAAGGCCCGTTCGGGCCTTTTTTCTGTGTGCGGGTCTCAGAGCGGCTTCTGCCACAGGGTGAGCAGCAGATCCTGCTCCAGCTCGTCCGGGCCCTGCTGGATGAACTGATGACGCTGCTCGGCGTCGGCGCGCCAGCCGAGGCGGCTGGTCTCGAGCACGAAGCCGCGCAGCTTCTGATCCAGGGTCAGGGAGAACTGGCAGCGTTGCTGCGCCAGCGGGTCGAGCCCGGCCAGGGCGGGCCAGCTCAGGGGATGCTCCATGCTGACCGGATTGAGGCTGATCCTCAGCTGCCACTGGTGGCGGGGGCCCGGCTGCAGGTGGAGCAGGTAGCCGCCCGGCGCCAGCCAGTCACACAGCTGCTCCGTCTTGACCCTGAGGTCATTGACCAGCAGCAGCTCGGCCTGGCCCGGTTGCAGCGGGGCCCGGGCCGGATCGGCGATGACGAAGCTGCCTTCCGGCTGCGCCTTGCTGGCGGCGAAGATGGCATTCTTGGCCAGGTCCACCCCGGCGAAACGCCAGCCGGGCAGGCGCTCGGCCAGGGCGCGGCAGTAGTAGCCTTCGCCGCACTCGAGCTGGATCAGTTCACGCTCGCCGAGGGGGGCCAGCAGGCTGGCCATGGCATCGACCAGGGGCTGCATGTGGCCCTGCTCCAGGAAGTGGCGCTTGGCGCGCATCAGGGCGCGGCTGTCGCTGTCCTTGGGATTCTTCTTGCCTGGGATGAGATCCAGATAGCCTTCGGGCGCCGGATCGAAGTGGTGCTTGTTATCACAGTAGAGGCCCTTGCTGGCCTGGTGAAGATGCAAGGGGCTACGGCAGCGGGGACATTGCAGGTGCATGGCTTCTCGTTCCGATCAAGGGGGCTGGCAGGCTGACGCGGGGGCCGAGCCTGATTGGGGGGCATTATAGGGGGATTGCGCCGAAAAGGGCGGCCCCGACGGGTTTTATCTTGGCGCGACCCGGGCTGGCGCGGCCCCAAGATCGAAAAAGGCTGCCTCGGCAGCCTTTGTCCTGGGGCTGGCACCGCGGTCAGCGGGTGCCAAACACCACTATGGTCTTGCCGTGGGCCGAGATGAGCTCCTGCTCTTCCAGCATCTTGAGAATGCGGCCGACGGTTTCCCGGGAGCAGCCGACGATCTGGCCTATCTCCTGACGGGTGATCTTGATTTGCATGCCATCGGGGTGGGTCATGGCATCCGGCTGTTTGGCCAGGTTCAGCAGGGTCTGGGCGATCCGGCCGGTCACGTCCAGGAAGGCGAGGTTGCCGACCTTCTGGCTGGTGTGCTGCAGGCGCAGCGCCATCTGGCCGGAGAGACGCATCAGGATCTCGGGGTTGACCTGGATCAGCTGACGAAACTTCTTGTAGGAGATCTCGGCGACTTCGCAGGCGCCCTTGGCGCGCACCCAGGCGCTGCGCTCGGGGTTGTCGTTCTCTTCAAACATGCCCATCTCGCCGAGGAAGTCCCCCTGGTTGAGATAGGAGAGGATCATCTCTTTGCCTTCATCGTCCTTGATGAGGACGGCCACCGTGCCCTTGACGATGTAATAGAGGGTCTCCGCTTTTTCACCCGCATGGATAAGGGTGCTCTTGGCGGGATACTTATGAATGTGGCAGTGCGACAAGAACCATTCCAGGGTGGGATCGCTTTGCGGTTTGCCAATGACCATGAGATTTCCTCTGTAGTGTCTTTTTATGGACTCGTGCGTCCGGGCAAGCTGCCAATCTTGCCATTCCTTGTATTAGTCGCAGTAGGATAAGAGCCTTTGCCGGTGCTGACAAGGCTTAGGGCCTCCTTTGGGCGCAGGCTAGCGCACTGGACAGGGCATTCTAGGGAACTTGGCCGCCACAAACCTTGATTTTGATCTAGCCAGCGACGGCTTGTGGTGGTGCCGACATCGCGGCCGGGTGCAGCGGCGGCCTCGACTGGGGTATGCTATGGCATCGCGTCCGCCAGGACACTCGTATCACGCATGAGGTAATGAAGATGAAAGCCAAGGTCAACTGGGTGGAAGGGATGAAGTTTGTGGGTCACAGCGAGTCTGGTCACCAGCTGATCCTCGACGGCACCAACCCGGGGGAGGGGGCCAGCCCGATGGAGTTGATCCTGCTGGCGGTGGGCGGTTGCAGCTCCATCGATGTGGTCTCCATCCTGGAGAAGGCGCGCCAGAACGTGAGCGCCTGCCATGTGGATCTCTCCGGTGAGCGGGCCGAGACGGTGCCCCGGGTGTTTGAGAAGATCCACTTGAACTTCGTGGTCACGGGTCAGGGCCTGGCCGAGAAACAGGTGGCTCGCGCCGTCGACCTCTCCATGGAGAAGTACTGCTCCGTCTCCCTGATGCTGGAAAAAGCCGTCGAAATTACCCATAGTTATCAAATTATTGAGGCATGATCCCCCGCTTCTCTCGTCATCACAAAAGGAAAGTGCAATGAAGAAACTAGTCGCTCTGATCCCCCTGTTGGGACTGGCAGCCTGTAGCTCGCCGCAACCGACCCAGTACCAATATAACCAGTATCAGTGTGGTGAAGAGATGTTGGCGGTGACCTATGATCCCCAGGCCGACATGGTGCAGTTTCCCCTGAACGGGGTCTACCAGAAGCTGGGCCGGGTCGAATCCGAGAAAGAGAGTGCCCGTTACTCGGACGGGGTCACCATGTTCTGGACCCAGGGGGATCGGCTGACCCTGACCCAGAAGGGGGTCACCCTGCTCAACTGTACCCGCCTGTAACGGCGGTCAGCACGGACAAAGGCCTGCATCATGCAGGCCTTTGTCGTTTGCGGGCGCCGGAGGCGGGCTCAGGGCAGGGTGCTGAGCATCTTGCCGACCAGCTCCTGACTGAAGGCCGCCCGCTGTGACTCGGCAATGGCCTGATCCGTGGTGAGCTGGATGACGCTGCTCCAGGCCGATTGCTGCCGCTGGCGATCCAGCATGATGATGGCGAGCGTCCCCTTACGGGCCCCCGCCTTGGCCTGCAGCCCAGGGTTCATGCCGAGGCGGGCGAACAGCTCCTCGTCGCTGATGTCCTGGGCGCCGGCGACGCCGATGGCCACCCAGATATCGGCCTCATCGAGGGGGGCGCTGCGCCAACCCTTGCCATCGAGGTATAGCGCCACCGCCTGCTGCAAGGGGTCAAGCCAGCCTTCGGCGCTCGCCCCCGAATACTGGTACTGCTCGGCCAGGGCGTAGCGGGGCTGGGCCGGGAAGGGCCACTGCTCGGCCGGACGGGTCACCTGGGTGCCCATGTCGACCACGGGGGCCTGGTGGCCACTGCTGCAGCCGCCGAGCAAGCCAACCAGTCCAAGCAGCAGGAGTGGCCAGGGGGTTCTCAAGATAGTGTGCATGGGGGTCGCCTCGTGTCAGGTGATCTTGCCGGTTTCGATCAGTTGCTGGATGAGGGGGCGCAGGATCAGTTCCATCGCGAAGCTCATCTTGCCCCCGGGGACGACGATGGTGTTCATGCGGGACATGAATGCGCCATCGATCATCGACAGCAGATAAGGGAAATCGACGTTCTTGATGCCGCGAAAACGGATCACCAGCATGCTCTCGTCCAGGCTGGGTATCACCTTGGCACTGAAGGGGTTGGAGGTGTCCACGGTCGGCACCCGCTGGAAGTTGATGTGGGTGCGCGAGAATTGCGGGGTGATGAAGTTGATGTAGTCGTCCATGGAGCGGACGATGGAGTCCGCCACCGCCTCGCGGGAGTGGCCGCGCTCCGAGGTGTCGCGGATGAGCTTCTGGATCCACTCCAGGTTGACGATGGGCACCACGCCGATGAGAAAGTCGACGTGGCGGGCTACGTTGTGATCCGCCGTGACCACGCCGCCGTGCAGCCCCTCGTAGAACATCAGGTCCGTCTCGCTGGCCAGATCCTGCCAGGGGGTGAAGGTGCCCGGCATCTGGTTGAAGGGGACGGCCTCATCGAACGAGTGCAGATAACGGCGGTACTGGCCGGTCCCATCCTGGCCGTAGCGCTGGAAGAAGGATTCGAGCAGGGCGAAGTCGTTCGCCTCCGGGCCGAAATAGCTGATGTGGCGCCCCTGTTCCCGCGCCTTGCGAATGGCGACGTCCATCTCGGGACGGGTGTAGCGATGAAAGCTGTCGCCCTCGATCACCGCCGCCTGGTAGCCGAGCTGGTGGAACATGGAGCGAAAGGCGTTGGTGGTGGTGGAGGTGCCTGCACCGGATGAACCGGTGACCGCTATGATGGGGTGCTTGGCCGACATTGGGGTCTGTTTCCTTGCTGTTGCCCCCGCGCAGCAGGGGGTTGTCCGTCTGGATCGACAGGGAGAATGTACCGGTTAGGGGCTCTCTGTCCACGATGAATCGAAGCGATCGGCGGGCACTATGTTCACGCTTTCGTGCAGCTCGCTGTAGACGATCACCGCCGTTCCCTGGCGCAATTGGGTGAGTACCGCCTCCGCCTTGTCGGCAAGGGTGGACTCCTGCTCGCCATAATCGGTACCCTCTATCAACACAAATTGCTCAATAAGTCGTTGCAGGGTATCGGGTTCCAGGCTCTGCCAGGGAATGATCATGGGGAGATCTCTCAAAATGGGATGCGCCATTGTCGATTCAGGGGAGCGGCGCTGCAAACAGTTTTTCCATTGTTAAGGAGGGGCCTATGCCCTTGCTGAAAGAGGGGCCAAGTCCCCTGCGATCCAATCGCCGCCACTCGCCACAGTGCCAGCACCTGCTCGAGCAGGCCAGTCGCGAGGCGTTGAGAAAGGGGAATGTCTGGATCTGGTGGGTGCAGCTGCTGATCATCCTCTATCTGCTGTTCAACGTGCGGGTGATGGAGGGGGCACACCTGCTGGTCGAGCATGCACTGCCCTGGCAACTGGACTCCCAACTCTGGCTGCTTTTGTTCTCCTTGATGTTGCAGCCACCACTGTGGTTCTGGATGGGTCGCCTCGCCTCATCACGCTGGTATCACGCGATCTTGGTGCTGGCGCTGGTCTGGGGCTGCCTCTGGGCCAGCGTCATCTACGGGTTGATCAAGAGTGAACAACCGGGCCGGGGCGCGCTGGAGCCCGCATTGGCGGCCATGCTGCTGCTGCTGGGGCTCATCGCCCTCTACCCCGTGAGCCGCGTCCTCTATGGCTTCTGTCTGCCGATCCTGCTCGGACTCGCCAGCATGATGCTGATCAAGACGGTGATCTCGCCATTGGCGTTCATCACGGGCCTGCTACTGCTGCTGGTCATCATCGAAACCGGGCGACGCATGCTCAAGAGCTGGTTTGTGCTGGCCGTCCATCGGGAATATGAGCAGGAGCGGATACTCAAGCGGCTCGATGCCATGGCCCATCAGGATCCGCTCACCAGGATCGCCAACCGCCGCTATTTTGATGAAGCCAGCAAGGCGGCGATCGCCCAGGGCGCCAAGGTGGGCGGGGCATTGACACTGATCCTGATCGATGTGGATTTTTTCAAGGGTTACAACGACCACTATGGTCATCAGGCCGGAGATGAGTGCCTGCTCCTGGTGGCCGAGTGTCTGACGGAGAGCATACGTGAGCCCGGCGATCTGGTGGCCCGCTACGGGGGGGAGGAGTTCGTGGTGCTGTTGCCCGAGACGGACCGTCGGGAAGCGGTCGAGGTGGCCGAGCGCATTCGCGCCACCTTGACCGCGCGGGCCCTGCCCCACGCAGGGTCCGATGTGGCCCCGTATCTCACCGTGAGTCAGGGGGTGGCCCAGTGGCAAGCGGGAGAGACGCTCAACATGCTGCTGCAACGGGCCGACGAGGCCCTCTATCGGGTCAAGGAGCAGGGACGAAATGGCTACGGGGTCGCGCCCTAGCTAGAACTTGTAGTCAAAACGCAGGGAAGACTCATCATCGGTGACCTTGATCTCGACTTGCAGCGGGATCGTCTTGTCAGTCGGGTTGAACTGCACCTTGACCCCGTCTCCCCGCAGCTTGACCGCGGTGTTCATGCCGCCGGCCTTGAACTTGATCCTGGGTCTGTAGTTCTCGAAGGCGAGGCTGACGCTCTTCTCCGGCGTCAGATTAAGCCTCTGGTAGGGGGTGATGGTCTGGTTGCCCAGGTTGTCCGTGGTGATCTCGACGCCAAAGGAGAGAGGTTTGGGGGCTTTGAGCAGGTCATTGGTGTCCAGGCTGGACTGCCAGATCTGGGTGGGGGTCTGTTGGGGGGCCTCTTTCCAGGCTCGTTGCGCGACGGGTCTGTCGATGGCCATTACCCCGCTGCTTATCAATAGCAGCATCAGCATAGCTCGCATGTCGGATCTCCTTATCCTTGGTCTATTGAACATAGTTGCCATTGGGACAAGGGGGAAGCCGTGAGCCGGATAAAACAAAGGGAGCCGAGGCTCCCTTTTCAAATCAAGCGATTAGCCCATATTACAGTCGGGCAATGATGGCCTGGGTGAACTGGTCGGTAGAGGCGCTGCCGCCGAGATCCCGGGTCACGCATTCGCCCGCTTCTATGGTGGCGCGCACCGCCTCGCGGATCCGCTCGGCCTTGTCCTGCATGCCGAGGTATTCCAGCATCTGGATGGAGGCGAGGATCACCGAGGTCGGGTTGGCGATGTTCTTGCCGGCGATGTCCGGCGCCGAGCCGTGGACCGCCTCGAAGATGGCCGCCCCTTCGCCTATGTTGGCGCCCGGGGCCATGCCTAAGCCGCCTACCAGGCCGGCGCACAGATCCGAGAGGATGTCGCCAAACAGGTTGGTGGTAACCATCACATCGAACCGCTCCGGGTACATCACCAGGTTCATGCAGGCGGCGTCGACTATCATCTCCTCGCTCTGGATGTCCGGGTAGCGGGCGGCGACTTCCCGGGCCACTTCCAGGAACAGGCCCGAGGTGGACTTGAGGATGTTGGCCTTGTGGACCGCGGTGACCTTCTTGCGACCCTCCTTGCGGGCCAGCTCGTAGGCGAAGGTGACGATGCGCTCGGCGCCCTCTCGGGTGATGATGCTCATCGCCTCGGCGCTGTTGTTGTCATCGCTGCGCTTCTGGCCTGCCCCCGAATACATGCCTTCGGTGTTCTCCCGCACCGTGATGATGTCGATGTTGTCGTAGCGGCTCCTGGTGCCCTTGAAGGAGATGACGGGGCGGACGTTGGCGTAGAGATGGAACCGCTTGCGCAGGGAGACGTTGATGGAGGTGAAGCCGCCGCCGACCGGGGTGGTGAGCGGGCCTTTCAGACTGATCTTGTTCTTCTCGATCAGATCGAGGGTGGACTGGGGCAGCAACTCGCCATGTTTCTCGAGGGCCACCAGGCCCGCATCGGCATACTCATAATCGAAGTCACAGCCGGCATGGGTCAGGATCTGGATGGCGGATTCGATGATGCTGGGGCCTATGCCGTCGCCCGGGATGACGGTGATCTTGGTTTTTGACATGAAACGTATCCACTTCTAGGGAACAGAGGAGGGGGAGGATTCGGCGGTTTTTATATCATTTTCACCCCAATCCCACCATGTTTCTTTACATTCTACCGGTTTTCCTCAACAGCGAAGGTGAGCGCCGTCATGATTGTGCCGACGGGGGATCAGCGAGGCACATAGCGGATCTCCTGCAGGTTGAAACCCAGGGGGATGTCGAGTCGTAGTCGCACCAGTGTCTGGGCGAGTCTGGCGTCTTCGGCCTGGGCCAGCACCTTTTGCAGGGGCTTGCCGGCTTCCTCTATGGCCACCGCCAGCATGCCGTCCAGGCTGCCGTATTGCTGCAGCAGTTGGGCCGCGCCCTTGGGGCCTATGCCCGCCACCCCCTTGATGTTGGAGCCGGCTACCCCGGTCAGGGCCCAGAAATCGACGAGCTGGGCCGGGGCGACCCCATAGTGCTGCTGGACGAAGGCGGCGTCGAGCCAGCGTTTGTTGAAGTAGTCGCGCACCTGGATCCCTTGGCCTATCAGCTGGCAGAACCCCTTGTCGGTGGAGATGATGGTGGCCCTGTGGCCGTGGCGGGCGATGCCGCAGGCCAGGGTGGCCACCAGATCATCGGCCTCGTCCGTCTGGGAGAGCAGGGCATCGATGCCGCACTCCCAGAAGGCGTCCTGCAGGCTGGCCAGCCCGGCCTTGAGTTCGGGGGGCATGGGGCTGCGCCCCGCCTTGTAGTCGGGATAGAGCCCCTTGCGCCAGCTGTTGACCTCGCCATCAAATACGGCGATGACATGGGTCGGCGTGGCGGCCGCCAGCAACTTGCGGCTGGTGTTGACCAGGTTGGCCCGGGTGGCGAGCAGTGCCTGTTCCGGGCTCAGGGCTTGCTGGGCCTGCACCGCATGGAGGCGGCGGATGAGGTTGAGTGCATCGATGATCAGCAGATGAGACTTGGGCGACATGGTGGCGGTGCGCTTTCTCCAGGGGCCGGCTCGGGGAGCGGCGGGTGTGGCGCTGACGCGCGGGAATGGCGCCATTGTAACAAGGGAGGGGCGCCATTGCGCCCCTCCCTTCACGGGGTGACTCGCCCCTTGTCCTAGCGCACTATCTCGTAGCAGGGTACGTACTGGCTGCCCGGCAGCTTCATGCGCTGCTGCTTGACGAAGCTCTCAAGCAGTTTGTCCATCAGCACCATCAGCTCCTTGTCGCCGTGCAGCTTGAAGGGACCGTGCTGCTCGATGGCATGGAGCCCGGCCTCCTTGACGTTGCCCGCCACTATGCCGGAGAAGGCGCGGCGCAGGTGGGCCGCCAGCTGCTGCGGCGCCTGGTTGCGGTGCAGATCCAGGCTGGCCATGTTGGTGTGGTTGGGCTCGAAGGGCAGCTGGAAATCGGGCTCTATCTTGAGGGACCAGTTGAAGGAGTAGGCATCCCCCACCGACTTGCGGTACTCGCGCACGCGCGGCATGGCCTCCTTCATGGTGCGGGCCACCTCGGGGGCATCGCCCACTATGATGCGATAGAGGCTGGTGGCCGGCTCTCCCAGGGTCGCCTTGATGAAGTCATCGATGGCGCGGAAGTAGTCGGCGCTCTCCTTGGGCCCGGTCAGCACGATGGGGATGGGTTGGCGCTCGTTGGCCGGGTGCATCATGATGCCGAGCAGGTAGAGCAGCTCTTCTGCGGTGCCGACCCCGCCCGGGAAGATGATGATGCCGTGACCCAGGCGCACGAACGCCTCGAGCCGCTTCTCGATGTCCGGCAGTATCACCAGCTCGTTGACGATGGGGTTGGGAGGCTCGGCCGCTATGATGGAGGGCTCGGTCAGGCCGATGTAGCGGCCGTTGCGCACCCGCTGCTTGGCATGGCCCACGGCGGCCCCCTTCATGGGCCCCTCCATGGCGCCCGGGCCGCAGCCGGTACAGATGTTGAGCTCGCGCAGGCCCAGCTCGCTGCCCACCGCGCGGGTGTACTGGTATTCGGTCTCGTTGATGGAGTGGCCGCCCCAGCACACCACCAGGTTGGGATCCGCCCCCGGGTGGATCGCCTTGGCGTTGCGCAAGATGGAGAAGACCAGATTGGAGATGTGGCTCGGGCTGGCCAGGTCGACCAGGGCGTTGGCCTCGAGCTGATTGGAGACATAGAGGATGTCGCGCAGCACCGAGAACAGATGCTCCTGGATGCCGCGGATGATGTCACCATCGACGAAGGCGTGTTCGGGCGCGTTGAACAGCTCCAGCTTGACCCCGCGCTCGCGCCGGATCACATGAATGTCGAATGATTTGAAGCGCTCCAGTATCTCTTTGGAGCTGTCGGTGTGGCTGCCCGAATTGAGTACCGCCAGCGAGCAGTTGCGAAACAGTTGATAGATATCGCTGGAGGCCGTCTGCTTGAGTCTGTCGACTTCGAGCTGGGACAGCAGGTCCATGCTGCCCACGGGATTGATGTGCGTGATCATGATCTTCCCCTTCTCACTCATTTGTTATCGTTGTCTCTGCCCCTGGGGATAAGAGGGATGCCTTTGGGCATCCCTCTCACCTGATAGTAGAGCCAAGGGGAGGGGGAGGGGAATAGGGGCGGGTGTGACTGCCGTTTTTTTGAGCGTCGGTGAAATGGTGCCGGCGTGCCGGCCCCCTTCGATGCGGATCAGCCCAGGTCGGTGTTGACCCTGTCCCGGCCACCGTGCTTGGAGCCATAGAGCGCCTTGTCCGCCCGCTCGAATGCGTCGGAGGGCTGGTCCCCCTCCTTGAACAGGGTGGCGCCGATGGAGATGGTGATCTCGACCCGGGCATCGCGAAAGCGGAACGGAATGCTCTTGATCGCCTTGCGCAGGTTCTCGAGAGGGGTCTCGAATTTGTCCGGGTTGACGTTGGGCAGCAGCACCACGAACTCCTCGCCGCCGAAACGGGCGATGAAGTCGGTGTCGCGCAGGGACTTTTGCAGCGCCTTGGCGACCACTTTCAACGCCTTGTCCCCCGCCATGTGGCCATAGTTGTCATTGATCCCCTTGAAGTGATCTATGTCGATGATGGCCAGGCACAGGGGGGTGCGGTAGCGCAGCCAGCGCTTGTATTCCAGCTCGAGCCGCTCGTCCAGTGCTGCCCGGTTGTGGACCTGGGTCAGGCTGTCGAGGAACAGCTTGTGCTTCTGGATGGTGAGGCGCTTCTTGTACTCCGCCGTCTCCTCCTTCATCAGCCGCAGCTTGGCCTCCATGGTGGAGAGGCGGGTGATGAGGTGCAGCTCGCGGGCCGTCATGGCCTCACGCTCCTTGAGCAGCAGGCCGATGGCGGCCATGTGGTCGCTGATGGCCTGCTTGAGTTCCTCGGAGGAGTGGTGGCGGGTCAGGGTGTCATCGATGGCCTGAACCTCGTTGTCCAGGGCCTCACGGCTGGTCTGGCTCGCCTGCTGCAAGGCCCGCCCCTCATCCAGGGACTCGGTGAAGTTGAAGTGGACCGAGGAGAGGCTCTCGTTGAGGGCGGTCAGGAAGGCGCGCGAGCTCTTGCGCTCTTCGCGGGTGCCTTCGATGATGAGCTGGATCACCTGCAGGCAGGACTCGGCCAGCAGGGAGGGATCCATCCCCATCAGCAGCTGGCGGCGTATCTCCCCCAGGCTCTCCCCCACGGCGCCGGCAAAATCGAGCTCGGTGATGAGGCGCTGCAGCTCATCGGCGATGCGGTTGTAGACCTTGACGTCGAGGCTGGCGGCCTCGTCCGTATCCAGGGCCGCGCCATCCGCCCCCTTGTCGGCGGGGGGCTGGTCCTGACCAGCCCCATAAGGGGAGAGGGGTTGGCTGGGCAGCAGCTGGATCTTGATCGCCTGCTGGTAGAACTCCAGCAACTGGGTGACCCGGCGCTGGTGGTCGCTGAGACCATAGCCGTTGGGGGCGGCCAGGAAGGCCCTGAGGGACTTGCGGGTCTCCTCCGGGAATCCCTTGAGGGACTTGAGCTGCCGGGAGCCGAGCTCGATGGCGCTGGCGGTCAGGTTGATGGACTCTTCCAGGGCCGTGCTGTGCTGTTGCAGCAGCTTCTCGATGGCGGCGAGGTCGTTGTCCAGGCTGGTGAGGGAGGGTTGTCCTTCCAGCTTCTGTTTGAGGCGGGCGAGCTTGTTGTCGAGCTCGCGATCATGACCGCGGCAGGCCTGCATCAGCTTGGCGATAAACTGGATGCTGCGGCTGCGCTCGGCCTGGCTGCAGAGCACCGTCTCATCGAGCTCGAGTTGCTTGTGCTGGAGCGACTCCCTGAGTCTGGCCAGTTGCCCTGCTACGGCAGTGATGTCATTCATTATTCAGGCTGCCCTGTTTGTTGTTATTGTCCGTGGAGGTGGGATAGTCCTCTGTGGGCGAGGCCGACTCAGATCCCCAGCGATCCGCTATCTTGTCATCGATCATCTGCGCCCCTCGTCCGTGACAGGCTTGCCCAGTTGATCCACTGTTTGTCGTGAGAAGAGTTTACTTTTACCAATCCCTTGTCAATCGCCATCAGGCAGCATTGCCACACGTCTCCGTTAAAAAAGGCCGCCTGTTGGCAGTCGATCGCCGCCAGTTCCAGCCAGGCACTCTGATTGGCCTTCTCCCCCAGCTGAGTCGCGCCCGCCAGGGCCAGGTAACAGAGATCGAACAGGCCGAGGTGGTCGAGGGCGCTGGCCGCCTTGGGCAGGAAGGGGTGGCTGACGATCCCCAGGCTGATGCGGCGATCCAGGGGCTGATCGCAGGGAAAGGCGGCAAGCTGCTCGAGTAGTTGCCGGGCCAGCTGATGCAGCTGGGCGACGTGGCGCTGGGGCACCACATAGAGCAGGTGGCCCTCGCGCAGGTCATAGATGCGGCCATCGGGGGGGGTCAGGCCGGCCACATAGTCGCCGAAGGCGCTCTCTATCTCCCGCGCCAGCTGATAGCCGTGGCGCTCCAGGTTGTTGGCCAGGAAGGGAACCCGAAACAGCAGATAATGCAGCTTGTCGTCAAACTCCCCCTCGGTCAGCTCATTGAGGTACCAGCGCTCCGATTTTTGCTGGCGCTTGGCCATCTCTCTGGGCCAGCGATTCATCAGCCGCTGCCAGTTGGCCAGGCCGCTGCGGGGCTCAGTCAGCGTGGCCTCGCCGAGGAAGCGCGCCTGCTGGCGGGCACTCTTGAGCCGCAGCCAGAGGGTGAAGAAGAGGTAGATGAAGAAGGCGAGCAAGAGGCCTGAGATGACGCTCGACCAGAGGTAGCGCTCCTGCTGGTGGCGGCTGTGGTCCAGGCTCAGTTCCAGGGCCTTGATCTGCTGTTCGCGCTCTATCTGGCTGTAGTTGTCGCGGATCGCCTCCTGCTCCAGATCCACCTGCTGCTGGTTGATCCGCTCGCTCAGTTGATGGAAGCGTTTGTAGCTCTCCAGCGCCTGTTGCAGGTAGCCTTTCTGCTCATAGGCCAGGGAGAGCAGGCGGTAGATCTCGAACTGGCGGTGGGCGTCATCTATCTGATTGGCCAGCTCCTGGGCCCCCTCCAGTTGCAGGATGGCGATGGCCGCCTCTTTCTGCTTGAGGTGCAGCTCTCCCAGCAACAGCAGGGTATCGATCAGGGGTTCCTTGTCATCCCCCGCCCGGTGAGCCTGGCGGGCTGCGCTGAGATAGCTGCGGGCCAGGGGCAGGTTGCCGCTTTGCAGATAGGTCTTGCCTATCTCGTACTTGAGTTGGGCGACCCGGGTGCGCTGGCTCCCTTCGTCCAGCAGATCCAGGGCATTGAAGAAATAGACCAGGGCCATGTTCATGTCACCCTGGTTGCGGTTGAGGCTCGCCAGCACGCTCAGGGCCTGGCTGAGCAGGATGGGGTTGCCGAGGGCGTGAAAGTAGTTGGTGGCCTCGTTGGCATATTGCAGCGCCTTCTGGGGCTCCTGCTCCTCCTGATAGAGGTTCACTATCTGGTTGGCGAGCAGGCCGAGGAAGAGGGGATCGGCCAGGGGTCTGGCCTGTTGCTGGGCCGAGATGTAGTCGCCAAGGGCCAGCTGGGGCTGGCCGAGGGCGTGATAGAGGTCGCCGCTGACCGCATCGACCCAGGCCAGGGCCCTGATGTCGCCGGCGGCATTCGCCCACTGCCGTGATTCGCTGATCAACTGCTTGGCCTCCTCGAACTGATGGGCCTGGATCTGATCCGTGGCGCGCAGCAGCCGGCTGTAGACCTGCAGCGGACTGTTCTGGAGTGCCCGTTCATCGAGCAGGCGGGAGAGCTGGGTGCGCAGGGGGGCATTGTCCTGACCGGCGCCCAGCAGGTTCTGGTTGCGCAGCATCAGGTAGAGGCTCTGGGCCTGTTGCTTCGTCTGCTTCTCCTTGCTGGCCAGGGCCAGGGCCTGCCGCAGTTCCTGCTCGGCCAGCTGATATTGGCCGAGCTGGATCAGGCATTCCCCCTTGAGCAGGTGGGCACCGGTGGCCTGGGCTATGGTGCCGAAGGTGAGCAGGGGCTCGCGGTAGCCATAATCCTGGCGACTATTGATGATCTGCTTGGGATTGTTGGCCGTGCGGACCAGGAAGGCGGAGGTGATCTGTACGCATCTGGCTGGATCGCTTTGCACCAGGGTCTGAGCCTGCTGGAGATCGACAGACAATTGCTCCTTGGCCAGATCCACATTGGGAGCCGACAGGGAGGACATCATCATTGCCAGAAAAAACAGTTGATTCATGGTATTGGGGGCCGCACGGGGGTGAGGGCATGTTATCCAAGCCCCCCCCCGTGAGTCCAGAGTTTACTGACAGATATGATACCCGGGGTCATCGCCGTCAGCGCCCCCTTATTACTGCCGGATCAGACGCAGGTTCTCAGCGGGTTCTTCCCAGTCGCTGCGAAACGGGTTGATGTCCAGGCCGCCACGGCGGGTATAACGGGCGTAGACGGTGAGCCGCTGCGGGGCGCAGTGCCGTTTCAGGTCGGTGAAGATCCGCTCGATGCACTGCTCGTGGAACTCGTTGTGCTGGCGAAACGAGATGAGGTAGCGCAGCAGCTTCTCCCGATCCAGGCGAGGGCCGCGATAGCGGATCACCACAGAGCCCCAGTCAGGCTGGCGAGTGACCAGGCAGTTGGACTTGAGCAGGTGACTGTGCAGCGTCTCCTCCACCTCCTCGTCCCCGGCGGCGCCCGCCAGCAGGTCGGCATCAAATTCATACTCATCCACCTCGATATCGAGGTCATCGATGCACTCCCCGGGCAGGCTGGCTATTCGGTGCGGCGCCTGTTCCAGGGGGAAGAGGGTCACCGCCACCGGGGCACCGGCGCAGGCGCTCAGATCCTGGATCAGCGAGTCGCGCACCGCCGCCATGCTGGCGCAACGGGTCTGGTTGAAGGAGTTGAGATAGAGCTTGAACGACTTGGATTCGATGAGGTTCGCGCTGCTGGCGGGCACGCTCACCTCGCCCAGGGCCACCATGGGTTTGCCCTTGGCATTGAGCCAGGAGAGCTCGTACAGGGTCCAGATGTCGGAGCCCCGGAACGGCAGGGGATCCGGCAGGGCGAGATCGTCACGGTTGAGGCTGCGGGGCACGGGTTGCAGCAGCGCCGGGCTGTAGTGGCTGATATAGGCGGACTGCTGGCCCAGGCTCAGGCCCTGCAGGGCCGCGGCATCCTGGTATCTGTCTTGTTTGCTCATGGGATTGGTGGTGCAATGGCGAATGTTGTCGCTAATTGTGAGGAATTTCGATGCCGGATCAAGTCTTGTCTGCCCTGACGCACTTTTTGTTGCGCTGGCAGCGGGAGGGGGAGGCGCGGCGCGGGCTGCCCCTGTGCCAGTGGGAGGCGGACTGGCGCTCCCCCTGCGAGCTGGGGGAACCCAGCGGGGGTCAGGTCGCCTGGCGGCCCCATGTTCGCCCCGAGCCCGCCGACTTCAGCGCCATGGAGGCGGCCCTCGAGCTGACCCTGCATCCGAGCGCCAGGCTCTGGTTCGGCCTGGGGTTCAGCCGGCCGTTGCCTTGCCTGTTCAAGGGATTGCGCCTCGAGTTGATCCTGCCCTGGAACGAGCAGGATCTCGACTTGCTGCGGGAGAACCTGATAGGCCACCTGCTGATGTTGCGCAAGTTGAAGCGGGCCCCGTCGCTGTTTATCGCCACCACCCGCAACGAGATGACCCTCATCTCCCTGGACAATGAGACCGGCCAGGTGTGGCTGGAGTGGCTCGACTCGGGCCGCCGCCTCGCGCTGGCGCCCTCCCTGCCGGCTTTCCTTGCCCGGCTGGAAACCCTGCCCCATTGATCCTGTCCCTGTGAGACGAGAAGGGCCTTGCTATCCGGCAAGGCCCTTCTGCTATCTGAACACAAGGTAGTGTCATCTCAAGGGAGGAGGCTCAATCCTTGAAGTCCCAGGAGAGGTTGGAGACGAGTCGGCAAGGCTCGCACTTGAAGTCGAAGATCTCGTGCAGGGGGGCCTGGAGTGCCCAGTCACCGCCACAGCCCGGGCAGGGGCGCGCGCGCTCCTCGGCGCCGCTCAGGCCGCCGACCCGATAGAGGTAGTAGTAGACGGGAATGCCGGTCAGGGCCTCGAGCCGCTGGCACAGATCCCTGCCGCGCCGGGCGAGGCGGCTGCCCGCATCCCCTATCTCGTGCAGGGCCGCGTGCTCGGCGATGGAGCCGTTCATCTGCAACTGATCGCAGGCCTCCCAATCCTCCTGCCACTTGATGATCTGCTTGTGATCGCCGTTGGCGAGTGCGGGCAGCCGATAGAGGGGGACGGGGGCGAAGTGTTCGCCGCAGCGCAGCGGCGAGCAGCTGTGGAGGAAGCTGGTATAGAGCAGCAGCCAGCCGGGTCGGACTTCGTCCTGGCTGCAGGGATCCGTGCTGTCGGAGAGCAGGTCCATCCCCTGCAGTTGCAGTTTGGGGGCCAGCAGCCCCGCCTGGTGCAGCCTCTGCTCGGCCAGGGTCACCAGCTCGCTTTGGTTGTCCGGGTGCAGACTGTCTTGCTCAGGGCAGACCACCCGGCTGATGAAATGGCCATCGTGCATGCTGGTGGGAAACTCCCGGCCCAGGATCTGGCCCTGATAGCGCAGCATGTCGAGGTAGTTGACGATGGCGCCCTCGGCCTCGCCGAGGGAGGTGTCGCGATAGCATTCGAAGGTGAGTTCGAGAATATACATGGTGGATGCTGGGCCTGATTTAGCGGGGCTGGGTCATGAGGGCAAGGAGGCGGTCCAGCTTCTGTTCGAGCCGTGTCAGCCGCTCGCTCAGGCTCTGCAGGCTGGGGCCGTCCGCATCGGGGGCGGCCTGGTCAGGCTGCACCTGAGGCGCCTGGACCTGCGTCTCTGATGCCGGCTCGGTCTGGGGCGCCTTGAGCTGGGCCTGCTTCCACTGGCTGAGGCCCTTGAGCAGTTCGGCCATGGGGATGGGCTGACTCAGCCGCGCCTTGATCATGGCGGTGGTCGGACTGATGCCGCGGGCCTTGAGCTCGCTGGCAATCTGATGGATTTCGCTGGACGACATGAGCGCTCCTCTGGGGTCTTGGCCGGGGCGGCGAACTGGGCTGCCTTTATGCCGGATTGGCGCCGGCAGGGTAAGTCATGGACGGGCGCTTGTCACGGCCCCGGCGAGCCCGCAATCATTGACGCAGCAGCACATCGAGCTGATCTATGGTCTCGCTCCAGGCGGCATCATCGCGCAGGGATTCGCGCAGGAAACTGGCCTGGGACGCATTCCAGAAGGGGGCATCTGCCAGCTCCATGCCATCGCGCAGGGCGTGGCTGTCGATGAAGCGGCGCAGGCTGTCGGCATCGTTGGGCAGCCCCAACTGGGCAAAGAGGGCGGGCATGTCGTGTACCATGGGGTCCATCTTTCTTCTCCTTGGTGCAAATGCCTAGATTATAGCCGCCCCCTGCCTCGCCTCGTCCGGTGCCCCTTTCATCGCTGGCGCTATCCCTCGCTCGGCAGCCGGTGGGGTGGCAGTTCGACCCCGGCTATCTTGAGCCCCTGCATGGTGAGGGTGCCAAGGTAGTGGCTCTCGCCATCGCTGCTGAATTCGAACTGGTAGCAGGTGAGCAGGCGCAAGGGGCGATGGGCCAGCCGCCGGTGGCTGCGGGCCACCGACAGCAGTTGCAGCTGATGCTGCTGGCAGTAGCGTCTCAGGTATTGCCAGGCCAGTTCGGCCTGGCGCCGCTGATGCCAGAAGGCGGAGGCCAGCACAACCAGCAGCAGGATCCAGAGCAGTTCTTCCATGATGGGCTCCTTGGGGCCGGTCAGCCGGCCTTGAACAGGCGGCCGATGGCGCGGCTGACCGCCTCGCTGCGGGTCGGGCTGCGCAGGGTGGCGAGCACCTGGGGTCGCAGCAGGGGCAGGGTGACCAGCTCGGCAAAGACCTGATTGAAGAAGGGGGTCGGTTGCTCGGCCAGTCGCTCGAGGAAGAGATCGAGCAGGGCGGGATCTTGCAGATCCGGCCAGAGCCGACCGGCGATGGCGAGCAGCAGGCTGGGGCTGGGGTGGGTCTCCAGCAGGGTCAGCAGCTTGTTGATGCGCTGGCCGTTGCTGGCGGTGGCGGCGAAGGCGCGGCACAGATAGGCCAGGGTCTCGGGATTGGGGTGGGCCGACTCCTGCTCCCAGGCGATGCGCTCGAGCAGTGCCCCTTGCAGGGCGGGGGGCAGGGGGGCGCTCTCCAGGCTCTGGCACAGGGCGTGCAGCGGCGCCTCGGGCAGGCGCGCCATGGCCTTGCACACCAGGGCCAGGTTGCTCTCCTGTTGCAGACGCTCGGCGAGATCGGCAAAGCCCTGCAGGCCCAGCTGCTGCCAGCCCTCTTCACTGGGGGCGGCCAGATAGTGGCACAGGGCCTGATAGTAGCCGGAGGGTGCCTGCTCGAGCTGGCACCCCAGCTTGGCGTGCAGACTGGCCATCTTGGCCTCGGCCGGACGGAAGGTGTAGGGGTTGTCTGCCAGCCGCTTGGCGGTGGCATCGTCCAGCTCGCCGGTCAGCTTGTAGCCCAGGGTCTCGACCACCAGATCCATGAAGTGCTTGGGACCGGCGCTGACGAGCAGACCCCGCTCATCGAGGGCAAACTTGAGGAACCAGAGGTAGTGTTTCTCCTCGGCGCGCTGGAAGAAGTGCACCGCGAGCCAGGCGTGTTGCTGCAGGGGCCAGGGGTAGGGGATGGCTTGCTGCTCGACACGCACGAACTCGGCGCTGTCGAGGGGGCGCACCTGGCGGCCCAGATCGAACAGTTGGAACTGGGTATCGGCCTGGGTCAGGAATTCGGTCAGGGTGTTGATGGCGGTCATGGTATGAGAAGGCTGATGAGTCATGGCCCCCGATTATAAGGAGCCGGCACCAGATAGCCAGCGGCGCGGCCCCTGCCTAACCGTGGCGAGATTGTGTATAGTGGCGCCCCTTTGTGTATCCCCGCCGACGGATCAGCCCCTGCCTCTGATGGCATCCGGCAGCCGATGCGACCGGCTGGGCTATCTCTGATGGTATCTGGCGGCCGATGCGAGCGGCCCGATTGAGCGAGGCTCCCGGCCTTGAGGAGTAGATGATGAACAAGTATCTGTTGGTGGCTGGCCTGCTGGGCGAGCTGAGCGCCGAGCTGCAGCGTCTGGAACGCTGGCAGAGCGACCACCCGGGGGAAGAGGCGCTGGCCAGCACGCTGCCGTTTTGCGTCGATACCCTGAGCTTCGATCAGTGGCTGCAGTTCGTGCTGATCCCGCGCATGGAGCAGCTGGTCATGTTGCAGGCGCCCCTGCCCGCCAATGTCTCCCTCTATCCCATGGCGAGCGAGAGCTACAAGGAGAACCTGGCGGAGGTGGCCGATTTGCTGCGGCTTATCGCCCGCTTCGATCTGCTGCTCTCCGGCAAGGTGGTGGAAAAATGAGTGAGCCCCTGACCCCTGGCTGTGAGCCCGGGGAGGATGCGCTGGCGCCGACCCTGCTCTATCAGGATGACTGGCTGGTGGCGGTCAACAAGCCCTCCGGCCTGCTGGTGCACCGCAGCTGGCTCGACAAGGGCGAGACCCGCTTCGCCATGCAGATGACCCGGGATCTCATCGGGGGGCGTCACGTCTATCCGGTGCATCGGCTCGACCGGCCGACCTCGGGCGTGCTGCTCTTTGCCCTGAGTCCCGAGGTGGCCCGCAGCCTGACCGAGGCGTTTGCCGGGCGACGGGTGCACAAGGAGTATCTGGCACTGGTACGGGGCTGGGCACCGACCCGCGGGCTCATCGATTATCCCCTCAAGGAGCAGCTGGACAAGATCGCCGATGCCTTCGCCGATCCGGACAAGCCCGCCCAGGAGGCGGTGACCAGTTTCAGCCGGCTGCATCAGGTGGAGCTGCCCCATGCGGTGTCCAAGAAGCATGCCACCAGTCGCTACAGCCTGGTGCGCCTGGCGCCCCACACCGGCCGCAAGCATCAGCTGCGCCGCCATCTCGATCACCTGTTCCACCCCATCGTCGGGGACACCACCCATGGTGATGGCCGCCACAATCGCTTCTTTCGAGAGCACTTTGACTGCCAGCGCCTGCTGCTGGTGGCGCGCACCCTGAGCTTCGAGCACCCTGTGCTCAAGGTGCCGATGCGGATCCAGGCTCCCCTCGGCGCCGAGCTGCTGGGCCTGTTTGCCAAGTTGGGATGGCCCGCCAGCGAGAGTGATTACTGACCTGCAGGCCGCTTCTGCCACCTGGTGCCTTGCCCTGTTCCCTCCCCGCCCACTGTGGCATGCTGGGGTCATTCCCCGACTGAGGAGGCAAGATGGCACAGATAGATATCGTAGTGGGCAGCGTCTATGGCGCCGCCTTTCTGGTGGCACAGACGCTGATGGCGTCGTTGGAGGGGCTGGGCCATGAGTGCCGTCTCCACGAGGAGGCGCGTCTCGAAGACATAAGTACCAATCGTTTCCTGCTGCTGGTGTCGGCGACCACGGGCCAGGGGGATATTCCCCCCAACCTGGAGCCCTTTGCCGCCGACCTCAGGGAGAGGGCCCCCTATATGAAGGGGCTCAATTATGCGCTGATCGCCATGGGTGACAGCAGCTATGAACACTTCTGCGGCGCCGGTCGCCAGCTTGACACCCTGCTCGAGGAGTTGGGGGCCCATGCCCTGCTGCCCCGACTGGAAATAGATGCGACCCAGGTGGACGAGCCGGAAGTGGTGGCGCTCGCCTGGCTGAAAGAGTGGCAAGAAAGTATCTGATCAGACCAAAGAGAAAATAATTAACGCTTTTATTCGGAATAATCGGGCCAATATTTGGCCCGTTATTTTTATTGCCCGCCGCCTTGTGGTGGGCATTATTTCTGTTTCACCTATCCTGCTGAGAGATCTCCGTCATGACATCACCATGGATAAAGTACTGTTGCGCTGACAAGTCCCAAATTTAAAAGTTCCTCATTGAAAGCGATTTCAGTCATGTTTTTGCCATTCACTCGTCATGAAGTTACTTTTTACTCGTCGCAAATTAATTGTTGATAGCGCTTTCATTTTGTCGTTGTGCGGCATCATGGTTGTTATATTGGTTGATTGTTGCTGATATTTGCTCTTTGTGGGGCGTTATTGCCCCTGCTGTCAGAGTGGGCGCTGTTTGTCCCTGTTTTGTGAATTGGCTCATGTTTGTCCCTATATCACCTACCTATAATCGACCTCGGTTATCACCCAAACGTTTTTATGGTGATAGGAAGTAAAACCTCAGGACACACACTCCACAGCGGGAAATAAGGAAAATGAAAATGAAAGCAAAGTGGCTCCCGATCGCTGCCGCAGTAACTGCAGCCCTGGCTTCTCAAGCCGCCTTCGCCGTTGATTTCCACGGCTACTTCCGTTCCGGTGTCGGCGTCTCCGAAGATGGCGACATGCAGACTTTCGAAAAGTTCAAAGTAGGTCGTCTGGGTAACGAGAACGAGACCTACGGTGAAGTACAACTGGGCCAGGAGGTCTACAACAAGGATGGCAAGTCCTTCTACGTTGACTCCATGGTCGCCATGGTCAGCAACCAGTCCAACGACTGGGAAGGCACTGGCACCAGCTGCAACTTCGACACCAAACAGTGTGAAGACGATGCCACTTTCGCCCTGCGTCAGTTCAACGTCCAGGCCAAGGGTGTGCTCGGTTTCGCCCCGGAAGCAACCCTGTGGGCAGGCAAGCGCTTCTACCAGCGTCACGACATCCACATCTCTGACTTCTACTACTGGGATGTGTCTGGCGCCGGTGCCGGTGTCGAGAACATCCAGGCTGGCCCGGGCAAAGTGTCCCTGGCTTGGACCCGCAGCGATGCTGGCGAGCTGAACAACAACATCCTGGATGTCCGTTATGCCGGTATTCCGCTCTGGAGCGATGCCTCCCTGGAGCTGGGTGTCGACTACGCCATCGCCAATCCGACCGACGATCAGGAAAAAGTGAACGACGACATCAAAGATGGCGTCATGCTGACCGCAGAACTGACTCAGAACATGCTGGGTGGTTTCAACAAGACCGTGCTGCAGTACATGAGCGACAGCTACGCCACCTTGCCCATCTACTACGGTGCAGGTAGCTGGACCAGCCAGGATGGCGCCAGCGGTGATGGTTTCCGCATCATCAACTGGGGCGTGCTGCCGGTCGGTGACAAGGTCGAGTTTGGTCACCAACTGGTTTACGGTCAGTCCAACGACGTGACCATCGATGGTGTAACCGGCTCCGATGCCGATACCTTCTCCGCGGTGATCCGTCCCATGTACAAGTGGGATGACATCCAGAAGACCATCCTGGAGCTGGGTTACTATCGTGACACCAAGGACGTCCGTGATCAGGACAGCAAGGACAGCAGCGGTCAGAAGTACACCATCGCTCAAGCCTGGTCCGCCGGTTCCAGCTTCTGGGCCCGTCCGGAAATTCGCGTATTTGCTTCCTACCTGAAGTCCGGTGGTGACAATGGCCAGACTTTCAATGGCAGCAACAACGACGACAACACCTGGAACTTCGGTATCCAAGCGGAAGCTTGGTGGTAAGCCCGGCTTTCAGTTAAGTTAGTCACTGCCCCCACTTGGGGGCAGTTTCGTTTCGCCGGGTAACGGCCACTGGATTATGGGGATAATAAGAATGACGCTGGTAAAGATGTCGATTGCAGCCGTAGTGACCGCCTGGTTGACCGGTTGTGCGGGTAACATGGGGGTCTCCTTGCAAGAGCATGGCGCCGTGCTGGAAAGCGCCGACCAGGCCAGGCAAGCCCTCGCCCAGGCCAATAGTTGCTGTGCCGGTTTCAACGAATTCCAGTACGCCAATCTGCCAGAAGGGGAGACGCTGCTCAGCCTGGATGGCAAGCAGCCCAGCTATCGTTTCGATGAAGGCATGAGCTATTTTGCCGCCTATCGTCTGCCCAAGGACACGGGTAACCTCTATATCCGTCTGGCCTCTCAGGTAGGCAAGTCCGTATTGCAGCCCAAGGTCATCATGCTGGATGGCAACTTCAAGGTGACCCGTGTGCTCGGGGAGTCCGTATTTGCTTACCAGCCGGCACACCTGATGGATGGTGATCGCATCGAAGGCAAGGTATTTGTCGATCGCAGCATGCCGGGCAATCCGGCAGCCGAAACCTATATGATTGTCTACACCCCTGCCGATGCGCTCTCTGGCAGCACCACCATACTGCATCCCGCCAAGGCCTTCGCCCGGGCCAACAACACGGTGGAGCCGGCCGTGCCGGATCCCGTGATCCCGCACTCTCCCTGGGGCCTGGTGCAGATAGTGGTCACCGACATGGCCAAGGCACAGGGCATTGAAGCCGTGTTCAAGCCCGAGTATGCCGACAAGGTGGCCATGAGTCAGCCGGCAACGACCGCCACGGCTGCCGCCGTGGGGGGCACGGCCCTGGTGGCCACGGCGCCGAGCAAGCCGGCACCCGCCATGTTGAGCGAGACGGAAGCCTTCTATCACAGCCAGATCGAAAAAGCGGTGAAGGGCGGGGATATCGACAAGGCAATGCAATTGGTCAACGAGGCCGAACGGGCCGGTTCCACCAAGGCAAAATCCGTGTTCGTCGATGCGGTGAAACGTTCTCAGCAGAAATAATGCGTTTACCATCACTGAGCTATATTTATCAGGCCTCCATTGTCGGGGGCCTTTTTAATGATTATATTGGGTCTACACTTAACCAATGGTTGGTTACGTTGAGTTACACTGCGTTTCAGTTGGTTGTGTTTGGTAGGGTTAAAATACAATATGAAACAGCAGTTTTCATGAGAATGAAATATAGTTATTGTGAAGAATATTAACTCTTAAATGTTATTCTTGTCTTGTGTCAATCATCTTGTGATCTCTTCCCCAAATTTCTTATCTGCTAATTCCTGACTGAAGAATTTCCCTATTCCATGGGGTATATTGACTTGGTCAAAATAAAAAACACCCCATCTCCCGGTTCTGGTTAGCATTCATGCGGATGATAGGCTTAACTTCGAACGGGTCCGTTAGGGAACAATCATTCAGGAGTACACACATGTTACAAAATGCATTCTCCAATCTGCAAAAAGTCGGTAAGGCGCTGATGCTGCCTGTATCGGTCTTGCCCGTTGCAGGTATTCTGCTTGGGGTGGGTGCCGCCCACTTCAGCTGGATGCCAGAAATTGTCTCCCAGTTGATGGAGCAGGCGGGTGGTTCCGTATTCGGTCAGATGGCTCTGCTGTTTGCGGTGGGCGTGGCCCTCGGCTTTACCAACAACGACGGCGTCTCCGGCCTGTCAGCCATCGTTGGCTACGGCATCATGACCGCCACCCTGAAGGTAATGGCACCCGTGATGGGCGTTGAGAACATCGAGACCGGTGTTCTGGGGGGTATCCTCGCCGGTGGTGTGGCCGCCTGGGCGTTCAATCGCTTCTACAAGATCCAGCTGCCCGAGTACCTGGGCTTCTTCGCCGGCAAGCGTGCCGTACCCATCATTACAGGTTTCGTCTCCATCGGCCTGGGTGTGATCCTCTCCGTGATTTGGCCGCCCGTTGGCGCCGCCATCGGTGCCTTCTCCGACTGGGCTGCCAACCAGAACCCTGTCCTGGCTTTCGGTATCTACGGCGTGGTTGAACGCTCCCTGATCCCGTTCGGTCTGCACCACATCTGGAACGTGCCCTTCTTCTATCAGGCCGGTACCTGCGTCAACGGCGCCGGTGAAACCGTACACGGCATCATGACCTGCTTCCTGACCGCCGATGACGCCACCCGCGCCGCCGGCAACGGCTTCGGTCAGCTGGCCGGTGGCTACCTGTTCAAGATGTTCGGTCTGCCTGCCGCCGCGTTTGCCATCGCTCACGCCGCCAAGCCGGAAAACCGCGCCAAGATCGTAGGCATCATGGCCTCTGCCGCCCTGACCTCCTTCCTGACCGGTATCACCGAGCCGATCGAGTTCTCCTTCCTGTTCATCGCCCCGGTACTGTACGCCATCCACGCGCTGCTGGCGGGTCTGGCCTACGTGCTGACCAACTCCCTGGGCGTGGTGCACGGTCACACCTTCTCCAACGGCTTCATCGACTTCGTGGTGCAATCGCCGCGCGCCGACAACATGCTGCTGCTGGTGGGTCTGGGTCTGGCCTATGCCGCGCTCTACTACGTGGTATTCAGCTTCGTCATCCGTACCATGAACCTGAAAACCCCGGGCCGTGAAGATGAAGCCGCCGAAGAGACCGTGGGTCAGAGCAAGGACGAGATGTCTGCCGCCCTGGTCAGTGCCTTCGGTGGTAAAGAGAACATCGCCTCTCTGGATGCCTGCATCACCCGTCTGCGGGTGGGCGTGAAAGACGTGGCCAAGGTTGACCAGTCTGGTCTGAAGAAGCTGGGCGCCGCCGGTGTGGTGGTGGCAGGCTCCGGCGTGCAAGCCATCTTCGGTACCAAGTCCGACAACCTGAAGACCGACATGGATATCTGGATGAAGAGCAACTAATCCGCTTGCTTGACAGACAGAAGACGAAAGAGGGAGGCGTTGGCCTCCCTCTTTCATGCTGGGCATCTGCGACCCCGGGGCGCAGATGCAACAACAAGGGTGCCCAGAGAGGCACCCTTGTTGTTGCAGCGAGCCGGCATGGCGGCAGGCTCAGAGCTTTTCCAGATCCTTTTCTATCTCGCTTATCTTGTTGGCCACCACTTTTTCCAGATGGCGCAGGTCACGCAAAATCTTCTTCTTGAGATCCTGATCTGCCTGAACATGGACTCCCTGAGTCAGGCTGTCGAGCTCATCGACCACGTACTTGAGATTGGCGTTGATCTCGGTGACATCCTTGTACTGATGGGTGCCCGAGTCCACCAGTATGGTCTTGCGCTGGCGTGGGTACTTGAATTTGACACTCTTGGCGAAGAACTCCCCTTTCTGCTTCTTGAAGTAGATCTTGAGGATGTCGTGGTTGGCTTCCTGGCGCAGGGTATAGCTGTCCACCGCGGTGGGATCCTGGATCCCCAAACTCTTCAGATTCTCGTACATTCGACTGTTCCTTGACTTGAAAGCGTCTTGCCCAGCCATGATAGCCGAGAAAGTGCGACCGACCTGTGACTGGGGCACCAAAATCAGCGGTGCCGTTCAGGCCCCTCTCGTGCCGGCGCGGTGTGCCGGATTCGCCGCAGGGGATGGATGCTGGCTGATGAGCCGCCCCCGCTTTCAGGAGGCGCTGGAAACGAAAAAGGGCACCCGAAGGTGCCCTTTGTGCAAGCCGTGCGGCATGTTACTCGTCGATGGAGCGCAGCAGGGCGTTGATGCCGACCTTGGCACGGGTCTTGGCATCCACCTTCTTGACGATGACGGCGGCGTACAGGCTGTACTTGCCGCACTTGGAAGGCAGGGAGCCGGAGACCACCACGGAGCCGGCCGGGACGCGGCCATAGTGGATCTCGCCGGTTTCACGGTCATAGATGCGGGTGGACTGGCCGATGAAGACGCCCATGGAGATGACGGAGCCCTCTTCGACGATCACCCCTTCAACCACTTCGGAGCGGGCACCGATGAAGCAGTTGTCTTCGATGATGGTCGGGTTGGCCTGCAGGGGTTCCAGCACGCCGCCGATGCCGACGCCGCCGGAGAGGTGGACGTTCTTGCCTATCTGGGCGCAGGAGCCGACGGTGGCCCAGGTGTCGACCATGGTGCCCTCATCGACGAAGGCGCCGATGTTGACGTAGGAGGGCATCAGCACGGTATTGGGGGCGATGAAGGAGCCCTTGCGCGCGGTGGCCGGCGGCACCACGCGCACGCCCGCTTCCTTGAACTGCTCGGCGCTGTAGTCGGAGAACTTGAGGGGGACCTTGTCGAAGTACTGGGCGTCGTCACCCTTGATGATGCCGTTGTCATTGATGCGAAAATAGAGCAGCACCGCTTTTTTCAGCCACTGGTGGACGACCCACTCGCCGGCGATCTTCTCGGCCACCCGGGCCTTGCCGCTGTCCAGCAGCTCGATGGCTTGCAGTATGGCGGCCTTGGTGGCGCCGTCTACCGTGCCAGGGGTGATGGTATCACGGCGCTCGAAGGCCGACTCGATGATCTGTTGCAACTCGGTCATGGTGGGGTTCCTTTGAAAAAATTCTGTTTGTTGTATCACACTTTTCCCGCCGGGTTTAAGGGGGAGAGGGGATTTCTTCCCCATAACCGCGGCAGGCGTGGCCCAATAGGTTCACTTGGCTCAGGCTTCCTGCTCCTGAGGGTTGAGCTGATGCACCAGCTTCTCTTCCAGGGCCCGCTGCTCCTCCTGGGTCAGGGGCTCGCCGTCGCGATTGGTCAGGCTGAAGAAATCCTCGACCCGCTCGCCGATGGTGGTGATCTTGGCGGCATGCAGGGAGAGGCCGCACTGCTGGAACACGGCGCCGATGCGGGCCAACAGGCCGGGGGTATCCAGGGCGGTCAGCTCCAGCAGGGTGTGGCGGTTCTCGCCCTTGTGGGGCAGGAACACCACCCGGGTCGGCACCAGGAACTGGCGATGGCGCCGTGACAGGGGCTTGTTGCGCAGCACCAGCCTGCCCGGCTCCTGCAGGGCCTTTTCCAGCGCCTTCTTGATGGTGGCGGTGCGATTCGGGCTGATGGGCTCGCCATTGGGCTCGAGCACGATGAAGGTATCGAGCACATAGCCGCTGCGGGAGCTCATGATCTGGGCGTCGTGGATGTTGAGGTTCTTCTGATCCAGGGCCGAGGCCACGGTGGCGAACAGGTTAGGCGTGTCGCGGCAGTAGATGAACACCTCGCTGCCGCCCCGGGTCGGGTGCTTGCCTATGGTGACCAGGGGCGTCTCGCCGGCCCCCTCCTGCTCCAGAATATGGCGGCTGTGCCAGGCGATCTGCTCCGGGCTGTGACGCAGGAAGTAGTCTGCCTTGAAGTCGCTCCACAGGGCCGTGATGGAGGCATCGTCCAGGTGGCGCTGGCTGAGCAGCTGGCGCGCCTGACGCTGGTTTTCACGGATGCGCAGCCGAATGTCGGGAGGATTCTCCAGCCCCTGACGCAGCGCCTTCTGGGTGGTGAAGTAGAGCTCCCGCAGCAGGGTGCCCTTCCAGTCGTTCCACAGGGTGTCGTTGGTGGCGCAGATATCGGCCACCGTCAGGCAGTAGAGCAGATCCAGATGCTGTTCATCGCGCACCTTCTGGGCGAAGTCGGTGACCACCTCGGGGTCGTGGATATCCCGGCGCTGGGCGGTGACCGACATCAGCAGATGGTGGCGCACCAGCCAGGCCACCAGTCGGCTCTCGTAGCGATCCAGGCCGTGCAGCTGGCAGAACTCCAGGGCATCGACGGCGCCGAGCTCGGAGTGATCCCCGCGTCGCCCCTTGGCGATGTCGTGAAACAGGGCGGCGATGCAGAGCAGCTCAGGTTTGCGCAGCCGATTGAAGATCTCGTGGCAGAGGGGGTGAGTCTGGCGGCTGGCCGGATTGGGAAACTGGTGGATGTTCTTGAGCAGCCGGTGGGTGTGCTCGTCCACCGTGTAGGCGTGGAACATGTCGAACTGCATCTGGCCGACGATGAGGTTCCACTGGGGCAGGTAGGCCGCGAGGATCCCGTATTTGTGCATAAGCGTGAGGGGCTGGCCGATGCCGCCGGGGTGGCGCAGCAGCGCCATGAACAGGCGCCGGCACTCGGGGATCTCCTGCAACCAGCAGTCGAGCTTGCGCCGCGCCTCCCGCAGCTGGCGCAGGGTGGCGGAGTGGATGCCGGCTATCTCGGGGTGCTGGGCTATCTGGTAGAAGAGCCGCAGTATGGCGGCCGGATCGCGGCCAAACAGCTCGGCATCCACCGCATCGATGAGGCGGCCGCGCAGTTGGAATTCGTCGCTGATACGGCGCACGTCCATGGCGGTGTTGCCGAGGATCGCCTCGTCAAACAGCTGCAGCAGCATCTCGTTGAGCTCGGAGACCCGGCGCACCGTCTGGTAGAAGCGCTTCATCATCTGCTCCACCGGTCGGTTGCCTTCCCCCTCGAAGCCGAGCATCTCGGCCACGGTGCGCTGCCTGTCGAACAGCAGCCGGTTGTCGCCCCGGTTGATGGCCATGTGCAGGGCGAAGCGTACCTTCCACAGGAAGTTCTGGCAGTCGAGCAACTCGCGGTACTCGGCCCGGTTGAGAAAGCCGTGGCTGGTCATCTCGAACAGGGTGGTGGCGCCGAAGTGGCGGCGGGCGACCCAGGCCAGGGTCTGGATATCCCGCAGCCCCCCGGGGTTGCTCTTGAGGTCGGGCTCGAGCTTGTAGGCGGTGCCGAGGAACTGCTGGTGACGCTGGGTCTGTTCGGCGCGTTTGGCGCGAAAGAAATCCTCGCTCGACCAGAACACCTCGGGGCGGGTCGCCCGCTGCAGCGCCTCGAAGCCGGCCAGATGGCCGGTGATGTAACGCGCCTCGATGAGGTTGGTGGCGACCGTGATGTCGGCCAGCCCCTGTTCGATGCACTCGGCCAGGTTGCGCACCGACTGGCCCACCTCCAGCTTGAGATCCCAGAGCAGGGTGATGAACTCGCCTATGCGCTGGCCCAGGGCCTCATCCAGCTCATCCCCCTGGTAGAGGATCAGCAGGTCGATGTCGGAGTGGGGGTGCAGCTCGCCTCGGCCATAACCGCCGACCGCAATCAGGGTGAGGTGGGTCTCCTGATCGAAGCCGAACTTGTGCCACAGCCGGGTCAGCAGCTGATCCATGTAGAGGGAGCGGGTGGCGACCAGCTCTATGATGTTGTCACCGGCATCGAAGCGCTCGTGCAACCAGCCGAGAAAGCGGCTCAGATACTCTTTGCAGTTGTCCCGGCCGAGGTCGTCATCGGGGAGCAGGTGGGGGGAAAGCAGGCTGGCGTCCATGGCATCTCGTCATCTTGAAAACACAAACCCCGGCGCGGGGCCGGGGTTTGATGTTAACCGTGTTTGATATGGCGGTCGATAGTGTCGTCGGGGCGCAGGGTGAGCACCTCGCAGCCATCCTCGGTCACCAGCAGGGTGTGTTCCCACTGGGCGGAGTCGCCGCCATCCTTGGTGGTGACAGTCCAGCCATCTTTCGGGTTGGTGCGGCAGTGGTACTTCTTGCTGTTGACCATGGGCTCTATGGTGAAGCACATGCCCGGCTTGAGCTCCAGCTTGCCGCTGTTGCGATAGTGCAGGATCTGCGGCTCTTCGTGGAATTCGGCGCCGATGCCGTGGCCGCAGTAGTCGCGCACCACGGAGAAGCCCGCCTGCTCGACGATGGGCTGGATCACGGCACCAATCTCGGTGATGCACATGCCGGGGCGTACCCGCTTGATGGCGGCGTACAGGCTCTCCTGGGCTATCTTGCACAGCTGACGGCGCAGGGGCGTGGTCTGGCCGACGATGAACATGGCGGAGGTGTCGCCATGGTAGCCATCCTTGATGACGGTGATGTCCAGGTTGATGATGTCCCCTTCCCGCAGTTTCTTGTGGTTGGGGATGCCGTGACAGATGACGTCGTTGACCGAGGTGCAGATGGACTTGGGGAAACCGTGGTAGTTCAGGGGCGCGGGAATGGCCTGCTGGACATCGACGATGAAGTCATGGCACAGAGTGTTGAGCTCGTCAGTGGTGACGCCCGCCTTGACGTGGGGGGCTATCATCACCAGCACATCGGCGGCCAGCTGGCCGGCAACGCGCATCTTTTCAATCTCTTCCGGCGTCTTGATTTTAATGGACATGGGATCTCTCTTGCGGCCTGGTTCCTCGCCGGCATGGCCGACAACAAGCAGGTAATGAAAAATAGATGCGTTTGCAATCAGGGCAAAATTTTATCCGCAACCCCCGCCGACTTCCAGTGTGATTGTCATCACAGGGTCAAATCTCTGGCACAGAGTGAAGCTGGGGCCCCGGTTTTTAGCACGGCTGCCGGTGGCGCCTCAGGCAAACTTATGGTATAAAGCGCGCCGGAACCGGAACTACTGGTCCAGGTTTCATCACCCTTAATCAATAACACACACACATCGACACCTGTACCGGGGTGCCCCTCTGGGGTCGGTTACATGGGATGTGTGGAGGCCTAACCCCAATACAGAGGTATAAAATGGCTAAAGTTTCTATGCGCGACATGCTGCAAGCCGGCGTTCACTTCGGTCACCAGACTCGTTACTGGAACCCGAAAATGAAATCCTACATCTTCGGTGCCCGCAGCAAGGTTCACATCATCAACCTGGAAAAAACCGTTCCGATGTTTGATGAAGCCATGAACTTCGTGAGTTCCGTTGCTGCCAAGAAAGGCAAGGTACTGTTCGTTGGTACCAAGCGTGCCGCGTCTGAAGCCGTCAAAGAAGCTGCTGCTCGTTGCGATCAGTTCTATGTGAACCATCGCTGGCTGGGCGGCATGCTGACCAACTGGAAAACCGTTCGTCAGTCCATCAAGCGTCTGAAAGATCTGGAAACCCAGAGCCAAGACGGTACCTTCGAAAAGCTGACCAAGAAAGAGGCGCTGATGCGTACTCGCGAAATGGACAAGCTGGAGAAGAGCCTGGGTGGTATCAAGAACATGGGCGGCCTGCCTGACGTTCTGTTCGTGATCGATGCCGACCACGAGCACATCGCTATCAAAGAAGCCAACAACCTGGGTATCCCGGTTGTCTCCATCGTTGATACCAACTCCAATCCGGACGGCGTTGATTACGTCATCCCGGGTAACGACGATGCGATCCGTGCCGTTCAACTGTACCTGAACGCTGCTGCTGATACCGTACTGGAAGCGCGCGCTCAAGACATCGTTGTTCAAGCCGAACAAGATGGCTTCGTTGAAGCTGAGTAATTGATAAGGTCTGTTAAAGCCCTTATTAACCAAGCTGATGTAATTGGTTAGCAGGGGCCCTTGTGGCCCCTGTTTCTTGATAACTCGAGACCGAGGATACTGGACATGGCAAATATTTCCGCCGCCCTGGTGAAAGAACTGCGCGAGCGCACCGCCGCTGGCATGATGGATTGCAAAAAAGCGCTGGAAGAAGCCAACGGTGATATCGAACTGGCTATCGAAAACATGCGCAAATCTGGTCAGGCCAAGGCCGCCAAGAAAGCGGGCCGTATCGCCGCCGAAGGCGTGATCTTTGCCCGTACCGAAGGCAAGGTTGCCGTGATGATCGAGCTGAACTGCGAGACCGACTTCGTCTCCAAGGATGCCGGCTTCCTGGCCATGGGTCAGAAGATCGTCGAGATCGCTGCCACCCAGAAGATTGCTGACGTTGACGCCCTGAAAGCGGCTGACTTCGGCAACGGCGAGACCGTCGAGCTGACCATCACCAACCTGATCGCCAAGATCGGTGAGAACATGAACCTGCGTCGCGTGATGCTGGTGGAAGGTGACAACCTGGGTACCTACGTGCACGGTTCCCGCATCGGTGTTATCACCAAGCTGACCGGTGGTTCCGACGAGCTGGCCAAAGATCTGGCCATGCACGTTGCTGCCAACAGCCCGCAGTTCGTCAAGCCCGAAGATGTGTCTGCCGAAGTCGTTGCCAAAGAGCGCGAAATCCAGATCGACATCGCCATCAACTCCGGCAAGCCCAAAGAGATCGCCGAGAAGATGGTTGAAGGCCGCATGAAGAAGTTCACCGGTGAGGTCTCCCTGACTGGTCAACCCTTCGTCAAGGATCCGTCCATGACCGTTGCCGAGCTGCTGAAGAAAGAAGGTGCTGACGTTGTCTCCTTCACTCGCTTCGAAGTAGGCGAAGGCATCGAGAAGCAGGAAACTGACTTCGCTGCCGAAGTGGCTGCCCAGATCGCGGCTGCTCAGAAGGCATAACCGAACCGGTTTTCGCTAACTCCAGACCGCGACTTATGTCGCGGTCTTTATATGACCAGGAATCAGTGACATGAGTACCAATCCCAAACCTGCATACAGACGCGTTCTTCTTAAGTTGAGTGGTGAGGCCCTGCAAGGCGCAGAAGGCTTCGGCATCGATCCGGCGGTGCTGGATCGCATGGCCCAAGAGATCAAGGAACTGGTTGAGCTGGGTGTTCAGGTCGGTCTGGTCATCGGCGGCGGCAACCTGTTCCGGGGTGCCGGTCTTGCCAAGGCGGGCATGAACCGCGTGGTGGGTGACCACATGGGTATGCTGGCCACCGTGATGAACGGCCTGGCCATGCGTGATGCCCTGCATCGTGCTTATGTGAATGCCCGTCTGATGTCTGCCATCTCCCTGCAGGGCATCTGTGACTCCTATGTCTGGGCCGAGGCGATCAGCCAGTTGCGCGCCGGCAAGGTCGTCATCTTCTCCGCCGGTACCGGCAACCCCTTCTTCACCACCGATTCTGCGGCCTGCCTGCGCGGGATCGAGATCGAGGCTGACGTCGTGCTCAAGGCCACCAAGGTCGATGGTGTGTTCACCGATGATCCGGTTAAGAATCCGGACGCCGTGCTGTATCATGAGCTGAGCTATGACGAAGTGCTTGATAAAGAACTCAAAGTAATGGATCTTGCCGCCTTTACCCTGGCGCGTGACCACGACCTGCCGATCCGGGTGTTCAACATGAACAAGCCGGGTGCCCTGCGTCGGGTTATCATGGGTGAGCCGGAAGGCACCCTGATCCACCACATTGGTAAATGAGCCGAAAGGACTCTTATCCATTACGTCAGTAAATAAGTCAGAAACGGACCCGTTGCGGGTTCGTTCGCCAAAAGGAAAACCACTGTGATCAACGAGATTAAAAACGACGCCAAGGACCGCATGTCCAAGAGCGTAGAATCGCTCAAATCCCAGATGTCCAAGATCCGTACTGGCCGCGCTCACCCGAGCCTGCTCGACGGCATCCAGGTTGAGTACTATGGCGCAGCGACTCCGCTCAAGCAGTTGGCCAACGTGGTGGCTGAAGATGCCCGCACCCTGTCCATCTCCATCTTCGATCGCTCCATGATCCAGGCGGTGGAAAAAGCCATCCTGACCTCGGATCTAGGCCTGAACCCGTCCAGCAACGGCCAGACCCTGCGGGTACCCCTGCCGCCGCTGACCGAAGAGCGCCGCAAGGATCTGACCAAGATCGTCCGTGCCGAGGCCGAAGGTGCCCGTGTCGCCGTGCGCAACATCCGCCGCGATGCCAACGCAGACCTGAAGGCGCTGCTCAAGGACAAGGAGATCTCCGAAGACGACGACCGTCGTGCCCAGGAAGAGATCCAGAAACTCACCGATTCTTTCGTCAAGCTGGTGGATGAAGCCCTGGCCGCGAAGGAAAAGGAGCTAATGGAAATCTAAGGCTCTGACAGGTATATTACGAGCGCCGTGTAGTGCCCCTGCACGGCGCTTTTGTCTTTGTGGGAGAAATGAATGTCGCGTTTGGCAGCGTTAGGCGATAGCGCCAACCAGTGTCTGCCCCGCCATGTGGCCATCATCATGGATGGCAACGGGCGCTGGGCCGAGAACCGTGGCAAGATGCGGGTCTATGGGCACAAGGCCGGCGTCAAGGCCGTGCGGGCGGCCGTCACCTTTGCCGCCCAGGCCAAGATGGAAGCCCTGACCCTGTTTGCGTTCTCCAGCGAGAACTGGCGCCGCCCGGAAGGGGAGGTCAGTGCCCTGATGGAACTCTTCCTCACCGTACTGGGCAGCGAGGTCAAGAAGCTGCACAGCCATGGCATCCGCTTGCGGGTCATCGGCGATACCTCGCGTTTCAGCGAGCGGCTGAGGGGCAAGATCGCCAAGGCGGAGGCGCTGACCGATGGCAACACCGGGTTGACCCTCAACATCGCCGCCAACTATGGCGGTCAGTGGGACATCGCCCAGGCGGCGCGCCAACTGGCTCGGGCCGTGGCGGCCGGTGAACTTCAGGCCGACGAGATAGATGAGACACGACTGGGGCAAGCCATCTGCATGGCGGACCTGCCTGCGGTCGATCTGCTGATCCGCACCGGTGGTGATCACCGCATCAGCAACTTTTTGTTATGGCAGCTCGCCTATGCCGAGCTCCATTTTACCCCTGTGTTATGGCCCGACTTTGACGAGGCCGAGTTCAGTGAGGCAGTTGCCTCTTTCGTGGCCCGCGAGCGTCGCTTCGGGTGTACGGGTGAACAGATCCGGGAATTGATCGCCGCGCAACAGACCGGCTAAACCCCGCTCCCAAGAGAGAGGTTTCTTTTGCTAAAACAACGAATTATTACCGCATTGTGTCTGATCCCCCTGGTGCTGGGGGCGCTGTTTTTCTTGCCTTTGAAATTTTTTGCCCTGTTGGCAGCCCTGGTCTTTCTGCTGGCCAGTCGTGAATGGAGTGGTTTCGTGAGTACCGAGCGGCGGGAGTGGATCCCGCTGCTGTTCTGCCTGCTGCTGGGGGCCAGCCTGGTGTGGCTGCCGGTGGAGCAGCTATGGACGCCGGACTTGCATCCCCTGCTGATGGGGGTGCTCTGGACCGCCGCCAGCTGGTGGCTGCTCGGCCTGCTGCTGGTGCTGCGCTATCCCCAAAGCGCCCGGCTGTGGAAGGAGTCTATCTGGCTCAAGTCCCTGTTCGGTCTGGTTACCCTGATCCCCTTCTTCTGGTCCATGGTCGCCATTCGCGGCTACAACTTCTATCACGACTCCGCCATGGGCGCCTGGATCCTGTTGTTCGTCATGGGACTGGTCTGGGCGGCAGATTCTGGCGCGTATTTTTTCGGCAAGGCGTTCGGCAAGCACAAGCTGGCGCCGGCGGTGAGCCCGGGTAAAACCATCGAAGGGCTGTGCGGCGGCCTGTTGACCGCAGGACTGCTGGCGGTCGGGGTCACCTGGTTCATGGGCTTCGTCCCTGCCAAGATGGCAACCGTGCTGCTCTGCTCCCTGCTGGCGGTGCTGGCCTCGGTGCTCGGCGATCTGACCGAAAGCATGTTCAAGCGGGAAGCCGGCATCAAGGATTCCGGCACCCTGCTGCCGGGTCACGGCGGCATCCTGGATCGCATCGACAGCCTGACCGCGGCATTGCCCGTGTTCCTGCTCAGCTATCTGCTGCTGAGCCAGGGGGTCTGATGCGCCAGCTCGTGATCCTGGGGGCCTCCGGCTCCATCGGCCAGAGCACCCTCAAGGTGCTGCGCCGCAATCCCGGCCGCTGGCAGGTGCTGGCCCTGACCGCCTGGCGCAGCCTGGATGCCATGGTGCGGGACTGCCTCGAATTTTCCCCCCGCTTCGCCGTCATGGTGGACGAGACGGCCGCCCGTGAACTGGCGAGCCGACTCAGGGCCCACGGCAGCCAGACCCGGGTGCTGTCTGGCGCCAAGGCGCTGTGCGAGGTGGCGGCGCACCCCGATGCCCACAGCGTGATGGCGGCCATCGTCGGTGCGGCCGGGCTGGCCCCCACCATGGCCGCCGTGCGCGCCGGCAAGCGCATTCTGCTGGCCAACAAGGAGGCCCTGGTGATGTCCGGCGCCTTCTTCATGGAGGCGGTGCGCGACCATGGCGCCGAGCTGTTGCCCATCGACAGCGAACACAATGCCATCTTCCAGTGCCTGCCCGAGGCCATCCAGCGCCAGCCCGGCTTCTGCGATCTGGCCGCTGCCGGCATAAGCAAGATACTGCTCACCGGCTCCGGCGGTCCGTTTCGCTACAGCGAGCTAGGCGAGCTGGCCTCTGTCACCCCGGCCCAGGCGGTGGCGCACCCCAACTGGTCCATGGGGGCCAAGATCTCGGTGGACTCCGCCACCATGTTCAACAAGGGGCTGGAGTACATAGAGGCGCGCTGGTTGTTCAATGCCGCCCCCGAGCAGATCCAGGTGGTCATCCATCCCCAGTCCGTCATCCACTCCATGGTGCAGTACAAGGACGGCTCCGTGCTGGCCCAGCTCGGCAACCCGGACATGTGCACCCCCATCGCCCACGCCCTGGCCTATCCGGACCGTATCTCCTCCGGGGTGGAACCTTTGGATTTCTTCAGTGTCGGAGAGTTCAGCTTTATCCGGCCCGACCTGGATCGTTATCCCTGCCTGGCCCTGGCCATGAGCGCCTGCCGACAAGGTCAGGCGGCCACCACGGCCCTCAATGCCGCCAACGAGGCGGCGGTAGCGGCTTTCCTTGCCGAGCGCATCGGTTTCATGGATATTGCCAGAGTCAACGAGGCGGCCCTGCAGGCCTTCGGTCAGCAGGGGGCCGGTTCGCTGGATGATTTGATTGCCCTGGATGGGGCGGCCCGGGCCCGGGCTCACGACTTGATTGAGGAACTTAGCCGATGAATGACGCGCTCAGGCAGATTGCCACTCCCCCCTTCGGGTGCAGGGCCGCACACCGCGTCGAGGTGCTGGGCTGATGGGCACGCTGCTGTGGAACATAGGCGCCTTCGTCGTCGCCCTCGGATTGCTGGTGGCGGTCCATGAGTTTGGCCACTTCTGGGTGGCCCGTCGTTGCGGTGTCAAGGTGGAGCGTTTCTCCATCGGCTTTGGCAAGGCAATCTGGCGCAAGATGGGCAAGGATGGCACCGAGTATGTGCTGGCCCTGATCCCCCTGGGCGGTTACGTCAAGATGCTGGACGGCCGGGTCGACGAACTCAAGCCGGGGGAGGAGGCCCAGGCCTTCAACCACAAGAGCGTCTGGGCGCGGATGGCCATCGTCGCCGCCGGCCCCATGGCGAACTTCGTGTTCGCCCTGTTTGCCTTCTGGCTGATGTTCATCATAGGGGTGCCGAGCGTCAAGCCCATCGTCGACGAGGTGCGCACCGGCTCCATCGCCGCCGAGGCGGGGCTGCTGCCCGGCATGCAGATCGTCGAGGTGGCCGGTGAGCCGACCGGCGACTGGGAGAGCATCACCTATGCCCTCATCAGCCACCTGGGGGAGGACGCCGTCACCCTCAAGCTGACCGCGCCCCAGAGCAGCTACGCCACCGACAAGACGCTGATGCTGCACGACTGGCAGTTCGATCCGGACAAGGAGTCCCCCATCTCCAGCCTGGGGATAGTGCCCCTGGGTGCCAAGGTGCTGCCGGTGGTGGCCGAGGTGGTGGAGGGGGGCGCCGCCGCGGCGGCCGGGATGCGCAAGGGCGACAAGATCCTGACCCTGGAGGGGGAGCCGCTGACCGACTGGGCTCGCTTCGTGGGCCAGGTGCAGTCCTCTCCCGAGCAACCCCTGCGACTGACCATAGCGCGGGATGGCGGCGAACTGCCCATCGAGCTGACCCCCCAGTCCAGGCAGGTGAAGGGCAAGGCGGTGGGATTCGTAGGGATATCGCCTCAGGTGGTTCCATTACCGGATGAATATCGAATTCTGTTACAGTATGGGCCGTTCGATGCCCTCTGGCAGGGTATGCACAAGACCTGGAGCCTGATCACGCTCACCTTCGACATGATAGGCAAGCTGATCGGTGGCATAGTGTCGCTGGACAACCTGAGCGGCCCCATCTCCATCGCCAAGGGCGCGGGCAACAGCGCCGATTATGGTCTGGTCTATTTTCTCGGCTTCCTGGCGCTGATCAGCGTCAACCTGGGGATCATCAATCTGTTCCCCCTGCCGGTGCTCGATGGTGGCCACCTGGTCTATTTCCTCATCGAGGCGGTGACCGGCAAGCCGGTCTCGGAGCGGATTCAGGAAGTGGGGTTCAGGATAGGCGCCGCCATTCTGATGTTGCTGATGGG
The DNA here is from genome assembly GCF_054052445.1 of Aeromonas crassostreae. Classification (NCBI taxonomy): domain Bacteria; kingdom Pseudomonadati; phylum Pseudomonadota; class Gammaproteobacteria; order Aeromonadales; family Aeromonadaceae; genus Aeromonas; species Aeromonas crassostreae. The sequence goes on from NZ_JBSTYM010000008.1 coordinate 94,753, forward strand.
TATTGCGCTGTTTAATGATTTCGCTCGCCTCTGAGGCCAGAGCATCAACAAGGACACATAAGAACAAAATGGCTGTTAAAAAAGCATTGGTGTTGAGTTGCCTGCTGGGTGCCAGCTTCCTGGCCCAGGCGGCCCCTGCCTCTTTTGTGGTGCAAGACATCCAGGTCGACGGGCTGCAGCGGGTGACCCTGGGCGCCGCCCTGTTGAACCTGCCGATCCGGGTCGGTGACACCGTGGATCCCGTGACCCTGGCCGCCGCCATCAAGCGGCTCTATGCCTCGGGCAACTTCGAGGACGTCAAGGTCTATCGGGACGGCAACGTGCTGCAAGTGGCGGTCAAGGAGCGGCCGACCATCTCCAGCATCGAGTTCTCCGGCAACAAGGACATCAAGGAAGAGCAGCTGACCCAGAGCCTGGAGTCCTCCGGCATCCGGGTCGGTGACCCCCTGGATCGCACCGTGCTGAGTTCCCTCGAGAAGGGACTGGAAGATTTCTACTACGGCGTGGGCAAATACTCCGCCAAGGTCAAGGCCATCGTCACCCCGCTGCCCCGCAACCGGGTCGACCTCAAGTTCACCTTCGTCGAGGGTGAGGCCGCCAAGATCCAGCAGATCAACATCGTCGGCAACCAGGTGTTCCCGGAAGAGAAGTTGCTTGCCCAGCTCTCCTTGAAAGATGACGTGCCCTGGTGGAACTTCACCGGCGATCAGCGTTACCAGAAACAGAAACTGGCCGGCGACATCGAGGTGCTGCGCTCCTACTACCTGGACCGCGGCTACATCCGCTTCGCCCAGGAGTCCACCCAGGTTTCCATGACCCCGGACAAGAAGGGGGTCTATGTCACCCTCAACCTCAAGGAAGGGGATCAGTACAAGGTCTCCGGCGTCCAGCTCAAGGGCGACATGATAGACCGCGGCGCCGAGATGAAGGAGCTGATCCCCATCGAGGCCGGCAGCGTCTACTCCGCCAGCCAGGTGACCCACACCGAAGAGGTGCTCTCCAAGTTCCTCGGTCGTTACGGCTACGCCTATCCCAAGGTCACCACCTTCCCGCAGATCAATGACGAGAGCAAAGAGGTGGAGCTGATCGTCAACATAGAGCCGGGCCCCCGTGTCTATGTGCGCAACATCAACTTCAGCGGCAACGTCACCACCCAGGATGAGGTGCTGCGGCGCGAGATGCGTCAGATGGAGGGCACCTGGCTCTCCTCCGACAACGTCGAGCAGTCCAAGACCCGCCTCAACCGCCTCGGCTTCTTCGAAACCGCGGAGGTGGACACCAAGCGGGTACCGGGCCGGGACGATCAGGTCGATCTCGACTTCAAGGTCAAGGAGCAGCCGGCAGGCTCCATCAACGCCGGTGTCGGCTATGGTACCGAGTCGGGCCTGAGCCTGCAGGCGGGCCTGCAGCAGGACAACTTCATGGGGACCGGCAAGAAGATCGGCATCTCCGCCAGTACCAACAAGTACTCCAAGAGCGTCGATCTCAGCTACAACGATCCCTATTTCACAGTGGACGGGGTCAGCCTGGGTGGTCGCCTCTACTACAACAAATTCAGTGCGGGCGATGCCAACATCGTCGACTACGAGAACACCACCATAGGTTTCCGCCTCTCCAGCGGCTTCCCGGTCAACGAGAACAACCGCCTCGACTTCAGCCTGGGGATCGAGAACAACAAGCTCTCCCAGCCCAACCCCTATCAGCAGGTAGAGGAGTTCTGGAAGGTCTACAACGGCAACATAGACGGCGACAACCGACTGACCTTCAACACGGTTGACGTCACCGCCGGCTGGACCCGATCCACCCTCAACAAGGGCACCTTCCCGACCGATGGCGATCGCCAGCGCGTCAACGCCAAGGTGACGGTGCCCGGCATGGATCTGCAGTACTTCAAGCTCAATGCCGAAGATGCCCACTACTTCCCGTTCGATGCGGATCATCAGTGGGTGCTGATGGCCAGGGCCCGCGCCTCCTACGGCAACGGTTACGGCAACAACGGTGACTACGAGCACGTGCTGCCCTTCTTCGAGAACTACTTCGCCGGTGGTTTCGATACCCTGCGTGGCTTCAAGAGCAACACGGTCGGTCCCAAGGCGCTCTACTACTACAACGTCGCGGGCAATGACGTGACCCAGGGCACCAGCAGCTCGGTGGGGGGCAACGCCCTGGCGGTGGCCTCTCTGGAGATGATAGTGCCGACGCCGTTTGCGTCCGAGACCTATCAGCCCCAGCTGCGGACCAGCGTCTTCCTCGATGCCGGTTCGGTGTGGGACACCACCTTCGACTATGACCAGTACAAGGATCGCTGCACCACGGGCTGCAAGTACCTGCTGGACTACTCGGATCCCACCAACTTCCGCGCCTCCTATGGCCTGTCGTTGCAGTGGCTCTCCCCCATGGGCCCCCTGGTGTTCGCCATCGCGCGACCGCTCAAGGAGTACGAGGGTGACAGGACCGAGTTCTTCTCCTTCAACATAGGTCGCACCTTCTAACAGAGAGGGGCCAGTCTGGCTCCTTTCTCGATGAAACGCCCTCTTCCTGAGGGCAGGTAATGCCGGGGCCATTCGGCCCCGACCAGTAACGAGTCGGCACAGGGTGCCGCTTGTCATTCAAGGTAATCCGTTACCCTCACCTTGAGGGAACAAGGAGTTAGTGTGAACAAAGCATTGAAAGTCGCGGGTCTGAGTATTGCTCTGATGGCTGCCGGCATGGGTTCCGCCCTGGCTGACACCAAGATTGCCGTGGTCGACATGGGCGAAATCTTCCAGAAGCTGCCCCAGCGTGAAGCCGTCTCCCAGAAGTTGAAGGGCGAGTTCGAGCCGCGCATGCGCGAGCTGCAAAAGCTGGAGCAGGAAGGCCAGACGCTGGTCGAGAAGTTCAAGAAGGACGAAGCCTTCATGAGCGCCCAGCAGAAGAAGCAGAACCAGGAGAAACTGGCCAAGCTGCAGATGGAATTCAACCAGAAGCGTCAGGCGTTCGAGCAGGATAACGGCCGTCGTCAGGCGGAAGAGCGCAACAAGATCCTGACCAAGGTCAAGGCCGCCATCGATTCCATCGCCAAGAGCAATGGTTACGATCTGGTGCTGGAGCGCAATGCCGCCCCTTACGCCGCCAGCAAGCTGGACATCTCCGGCCAGGTCATCTCCCAGGTCAGCAAGAGCAATTAATTGATGGTATTCACTCTCGCACAGCTGGCCCAGCAACTGGGGGCCGAGGTTCATGGGGACGAAAACCTGGAAATTCGCAAGGTAGCGACACTAGAGAAGGCCGGGGAGGGGGAGATCACCTTCCTGTCCAACAAGAAGTACCGCGACTATCTGGCGCAGAGCAAGGCGAGTGCCGTGCTCATCACAGAGGCGGATCTGCCGTTTTGCCCCACCAACGCCCTGGTGCTCAAGGATCCCTATGTCGGCTTTGCCCGGGTCGCCCAGTTGCTGGACACCACGCCGCAGCCGGCCACGGATATCCATCCTAGCGCCGTCATCGCCGCCGATGTTCAGCTGGGTGAGAGGGTTGCCATCGGTGCCAATGCGGTCATCGAGTCCGGTGTGGTGCTGGGGGACGATGTGCGCATCGGCCCCGGCTGTTTCGTTGGCAAGGATACCCGGCTGGGCGCCCGCTCCCGTCTGTGGGCCAACGTCACCCTGTACCACAAGGTGACCCTGGGCACCGACTGCCTGGTGCAAGCCGGCACCGTCATCGGGGCCGATGGCTTTGGCTACGCCAACGAGCGTGGCGAATGGATCAAGATCCCCCAGCTGGGCGGTGTCACCATAGGCAATCGGGTCGAAATAGGCGCCTGTACTACCATTGACAGGGGAGCCTTGGAAGACACCCGCATTGCCGACAACGTCATCATCGACAATCAGTGTCAGATCGCCCACAACGTCGAGATCGGCTACGGCACCGCCGTGGCGGGTTCGACCGTGATGGCCGGTAGTCTCAAGGTCGGTAAGTATTGTATTATTGGCGGCGCTTCCGTCTTCAACGGGCATATGGAGATCTGCGACCAGGCCACCGTGACCGGTATGGCCATGGTGATGCGCCCCATTACCGAGCCCGGTGTCTACTCCTCCGGCATCCCCCTGCAAACCAATAAAGAGTGGCGCAAGACCGCCGCCCGGGTGATGCGTATCGACGAGATGCACAAGCGGATAAGCAAGCTTGAGAAGAAACTGGGTGAAGAAGAATAATCACGATAGGGTACTGTTTTGACTACTGAAAAGAAAAGCCTGGGGATCCAGGAAATCATGGATCTGCTGCCGCACCGTTATCCGTTCCTGATGGTGGACAAGGTGGAGCACTACGAGATCAGCGATGAGCGCAAGACGCTGCGCGCCATCAAGAACGTCTCGTTCAACGAACCCATTTTTCAGGGACACTTCCCGGCCAAGCCGGTGTTCCCCGGGGTCTTGATCCTGGAAGCCATGGCCCAGGCCACCGGCATCCTGGCGTTCACCATGGTGGGCAAGCCGTCCCCCAACGAGCTCTACTACTTCGCCTCCATCGACAACGCCCGCTTCAAGCGTCCGGTCGGTCCTGGCGATCAGCTGGTGCTGGACGTGGTCTTCCTGAAGGAGCGCCGCGGCATCGCCAAGTTTACCGGTGTGGCCACCGTCGATGGTGAGGTGGTCTGTACCGCCGAGCTGATGTGTGCCAAACGCGAGGTGTAATAGTGATCGATTCGACAGCCATGATTCACGATAGCGCCATCGTCCATGAGTCTGCCGTGATCGGGAAAGGGGTTGAAATCGGCCCCTTTACCGTCATTGGCGCCGAAGTGGAGATCGGCGACCACACCTGGGTAGGATCCCATGTGGTGATCAAGGGCCCGACCAGGATTGGCCGTGGCAACAAGTTCTTCCAGCACACCTCCATCGGTGAGGATTGCCAGGACAAGAAATACGCCGGTGAGCGCACCTTCCTCGAGATAGGTGACAACAACGTGTTTCGCGAGAACTGCACCGTGCACCGTGGCACCACCCAGGACCAGAGCCTGACCAAGGTGGGCAGCGGCAACCTCTTCATGGTCAACGTTCACGTGGCCCATGACTGCATCATCGGTGACAACTGCATCTTCGCCAACAACGCCACCCTGGCGGGACACGTGGTGATCGGCGATTTCGTCATCTTCGGCGGCCTCTCCGCCATTCACCAGTTCGGTCGGGTCGGCTCCCACGCCTTCGTCGGTGGCTGCGCCGCCCTGAACAAGGACGTGCCGCCCTACGTGATGGCTGCCGGCAACTATGCCAAGCCGTTCGGGGTCAACTCCGAAGGCCTGCGTCGCCGTGGCTATAGTCCTGAGGCCATCTCCGCGGTCAAGCGCGCCTACAAGGAGATCTTCCGCTCCGGCAAGACCATCGAAGAGGTGCTGCCTGTGCTGAGCGAGATGGCGGCCACCGAGCCGGCCGTCCAGCTCTATGTGGATTTCCTCAAGGACAACGAGCGTGGCATCATCCGTGCCTGATCCCATGCGCATCGGCATCGTTGCCGGAGAGACCTCCGGCGACATCCTGGCCGCCGGCCTGGTGCGCGAGCTCAAGGCCCGCTACCCGGACGCGCAGTTCGAAGGGATTGCCGGGCCGCGCATGCAGGCGCTCGGGGTCAAGGCCCTGTTCGAGATGGAAGAGCTCTCCGTCATGGGGATCAGCGAGGTGCTGGGCCGACTGCCGCGCATCCTCCAGGTGCGCCGCGAGCTGCTGCGCCACTTCATCGCCAATCCGCCCGATATCTTCGTCGGGGTGGATGCACCGGATTTCAACATCGGGGTGGAGCTGAAACTGCGCCGCGCCGGTATCAAGACGGTCCACTATGTCAGCCCCTCGGTCTGGGCCTGGCGTCAGGGCCGCATTCACAAGATCAAGGCGGCCACCGACATGGTGCTCGCCTTCCTGCCGTTCGAGAAAGCCTTCTACGACCGCTTCGACGCCCCCTGTCGCTTCGTCGGCCACACCATGGCGGACGACATTCCCCTGGTGCCGGATCAGGGGGCGGTGCGCGCCGAGCTGGGGCTGGATGCGTCTCGTCGCTGGCTGGCGGTGCTGCCGGGCAGCCGCACGGCGGAAGTGGGCTTCATGGCGCCGGTCTTCCTCGAGGCGTGCAAGCACCTGACGGTGCACAACCCGGATCTCGGCTTCATCGTGCCTCTGGTCAACCAGAAGCGGCGTGAGCAGTTTCTCGCCATCAAGGCCGAGGTGGCGCCGGATCTCGACATGGTGCTGCTGGATGGCCAGGGCCGGGAGGCCATGATCGCCGCCGACGTGGTGATGCTCGCCTCCGGCACCGCGGCGCTGGAAGCCATGCTGGTGAAAAAGCCCATGGTGGTGGGTTACAAGCTCAAACCCTTCAGCTACCTGCTGGCCCAGTGGTTGGTGAAGACGGAGTATGTCTCCCTGCCGAACCTGCTGGCGGACAAGATGCTGGTGCCCGAGCTCATCCAGCACGAATGCACCCCGGAGAACCTGGTGGAGGAGGTGTGCAAGCTGCTGGACCATGACAATAGCGAGCTCATCGCCACCTTCACCCGGTTGCACGAGAAGATCCGCTGCAATGCCGATGTGCAGGCAGCGGAAGCGGTCGCCGCGCTGCTGGAACGCTAGTGGGGTCTGCCTGTGTGTCAGGCGTGATGTTGTGCTGATACTGGCCCTGCGGGGCCGGTTTTGATTCAAGGCTATGAGATGACGATCGATATTCCCGAAGACAAGCTGATTGCAGGGGTGGACGAGGTGGGTCGCGGCCCCCTGGTGGGGGACGTGGTCACCGCCGCAGTGATCCTGGATCCCGCCAATCCCATCCTCGGCCTCGCCGATTCCAAGAAGCTCTCCGAGAAGAAGCGGCTCGCCCTGTACGGCGAGATCAAGGAAAAGGCGCTGGCCTGGGCCATCGGCCGCGCCAGCCCGGCGGAGATCGACGAACTCAACATACTGCACGCCACCATGCTGGCGATGCAGCGCGCCGTGGTGGGGCTGGCGGTGACGCCGGAGCTGGTGTTCATCGACGGCAACCGCTGCCCGGCTCTGCCGATGGAGGCCCGCGCCGTGGTCAAGGGGGACAGCCTGGTGGCCGCCATCAGCGCCGCCTCGATCCTGGCCAAGGTGACCCGGGACGCCGAGATGACAGAGCTGGATGGCCGCCATCCCGAGTACGGTTTCGCCCGTCACAAGGGCTACCCGACCGCGGAGCACCTCGCCATCTTGGCCGAACGCGGCCCCCTGCCCGAGTATCGGCAGAGCTTCAAGCCGGTGCGCCGGGCGCTCGGGCAGGAGTGAGCCGGCCCCTCACTCATGATGCAATTGACTCTCTCTTCAGCCAACCCAAGAGGTGACCATGGCCGAGCCTAGCTTTATCCATCTGCGCGTGCATTCCGATTTCTCCATGGTCGACGGACTGCAGAAGATAGGCCCCATCGTGGCCGCCGCCGCCGCCGATGGCCAGGGTGCCCTGGCCCTGACCGATCAGGTCAACATGTGCGGCCTGGTGCGCTTCTACGGCACGGCCCACGGCAAGGGGATCAAGCCCATCGTCGGGGCCGACTTCTGGGTGCAGAGCAGCGATCTCGGCGACGAGCTGTTTCGCCTCACCCTGCTGGCCATGGACAACGAGGGCTACCAGAACATCACCCTGCTCATCTCCCGGGCCTATCAGCGCGGTCATGTCCAGGACAAGCCCGTCATCGACAAGGCCTGGCTTGGCGAGCACGCCAAGGGGGTGATAGTGCTGTCCGGCGGGCGCGAGGGGGACGTGGGCAAGTTCCTGCTCAAGGGCAACCGGCAGATGACGGAGAGCTGTCTCGCCTTCTACCAGACCCATTTCCCCGATGCCTATTACCTGGAGCTGCTGCGCACCGAGCGCCCGGATGAGGAGGTCTACCTGCACATGGCGGTGGCGATTGCCACCGAGTTCGACCTGCCGGTGGTGGCCACCAACGAGGTGGTCTTCCTCGAGGCCGAAGACTTCGATGCCCACGAGATCCGGGTCGCCATCCACGACGGCTACACCCTGGCGGACAAGCGCCGGCCGCGCAACTACAGCCCCAAGCAGTATCTGCGCAGCCAGGCCGAGATGGCCGAGCTGTTCGCCGACATCCCGGAGGCGTTGGCGAACACGGTGGAGATCGCCAAGCGCTGCAACGTGACGGTGCGCCTGGGCGAATACTTCCTGCCCAACTTCCCCACCGGCGACATGACCACCGAAGAGTTCCTGGTGATGAAGTCCAAGGAGGGGCTGGAGGATCGGCTCGCCTTCCTGTTCCCGGACCCAGAGGTGCGCGCCACCAAGCGCGGCGAGTACGACGAGCGCCTCGACATCGAGCTCAAGGTGATCAACCAGATGGGCTTCCCGGGTTACTTCCTCATCGTGATGGAGTTTATCCAGTGGTCCAAGGACAACGGCATTCCGGTGGGCCCGGGTCGGGGCTCGGGGGCGGGCTCCCTGGTGGCCTACGCCCTCAAGATCACCGATCTGGATCCGCTGGAGTTTGATCTCCTGTTCGAACGCTTCCTCAACCCGGAGCGGGTCTCCATGCCCGACTTCGACGTCGATTTCTGCATGGACAGGCGCGACGAGGTGATCGACCACGTGGCCGACATGTATGGCCGGGATGCGGTGTCCCAGATCATCACCTTCGGCAGCATGGCGGCCAAGGCGGTGGTGCGGGACGTCGGCCGGGTGCTGGGTCACCCCTACGGCTTCGTGGATCGCATCTCCAAGCTCATTCCGCCGGATCCGGGCATGACGCTGGCCAAGGCGTTCGAGGCCGAGCCCAAGCTGCCGGAACTCTACGAGCAGGACGAGGAGGTCAAAGACCTCATCGACATGGCGCGCCGGCTGGAGGGGATCACCCGCAACGCCGGCAAGCACGCCGGTGGCGTGGTGATCGCCCCCACCAAGATCACCGATTTTGCGCCCCTCTATTGCGACAGCGAGGGCCAGCACCCGGTCACCCAGTTTGACAAGAACGACGTGGAGTACGCGGGCCTGGTCAAGTTCGACTTCCTGGGGCTGCGAACGCTGACCATCATCGATTGGGCGCTGGGCATGATAAACCCGCGCCTTGCCAAGGAGGGCAAGCCACCGGTCGACATCGCCGCCATTCCCATCGACGACAAGAAGTCGTTCGATCTGTTGCAGCGCTTCGAGACCACGGCGGTCTTCCAGCTCGAATCCCGCGGCATGAAGGATCTCATCAAGCGGCTGCAGCCCGACTGCTTCGAAGACATGATCGCCCTGGTGGCCCTGTTTCGTCCGGGCCCGCTCCAGTCCGGCATGGTGGACAACTTCATCGAGCGAAAGCACGGTAAAGAAGCCATCTCCTACCCGGACGAGAAGTGGCAGCACGAGAGCCTCAAACCCATACTCGAGCCCACCTACGGCATCATCCTCTATCAGGAGCAGGTGATGCAGATAGCCCAGACCCTGGCGGGCTACACCCTGGGTGGGGCGGACATGCTGCGCCGGGCCATGGGCAAGAAGAAACCCGAGGAGATGGCCAAGCAGCGGGCCGGCTTCGAGGAGGGGGCGGTCAAGAACGGCGTCGACGGCGAGCTGGCGATGAAGATCTTCGATCTGGTGGAGAAATTCGCCGGTTACGGCTTCAACAAGTCCCACTCCGCCGCCTACGCCCTGGTCTCCTACCAGACCCTCTGGCTCAAGACCCACTTTCCGGCCGAGTTCATGGCGGCGGTGATGACCGCCGACATGGACAACACCGACAAGATAGTGACCCTGGTGGACGAGTGTCAGCGCATGGGGCTGACCGTGATCCCGCCGGACGTGAACACAGGTCGCTACCGCTTCAGCGTCAACGAGGACGGCCACATCGTCTACGGCATAGGCGCGGTGAAGGGGGTGGGGGAAGGCCCCATCGACGCCATCCTCAGCGCCCGGGATCAGGACGGCCCCTTCCGGGATCTGTTCGACTTCTGCAACCGGGTCGACATCAAGAAGATCAACAAGCGGGTGATGGAGAAACTCATCTACTCCGGCGCCATGGACCGGCTCGGCCCCCACCGCGCCGCCCTGATGGCGACCCTGGAAGAAGCCATGCGCGCCGCCGAGCAGCATGCCAAGGCCCAGGCGTTCGGCCAGGTGGACATGTTCGGGGTGCTGACCCAGGAGATAGACGACGTCAAGAAGGCGTTCGCCAACGTGCCCCACTGGCCCGACAAGGTCTGGCTGGAGGGGGAGCGCGAGACCCTCGGCCTCTATCTCACCGGCCACCCCATCAACCAGTACAGCGGCGAGTTGCGGCGCTACACCTCGGGGCGGCTGTGCGACCTGCACCCCACCTCCCGCGATACGGTCACCACGGCGGCCGGGCTGGTGATCGCGGCCCGCAGCATGGTGACCAAGCGCGGCAACAAGATGGGGATCTTCACCCTGGACGACAGATCCGGGCGTCTGGACGTGACCCTGTTCAGCGAAGCGCTGGAAAAGTACGAAGAATTGATGCAAAAAGACCGTATTTTGGTGGTTTCTGGACAGGTCAGCTTTGATGACTTCTCCGGTGGCCTTAAAATGTCGGCCCGTGAAGTACTGGATATCAACGATGCGAGGGAACGATTCGCCAGAGCGATCCGCATTTTCCTCGACGAACAACGGATAGATGAACGCTTTTTTCAGCGTTTTAACGAGATTTTGGAACCCGCCCGTGCCGGAGTCTGTCCGGTTCAGGTACACTATCGGCGCCCCGGCTCCCGGGTGCGACTGACCCTTGGTACCGAGTGGCGGGTGACGCCCACCGATCAACTGATAGATGACTTGCGCGTCCTGCTGGGACGAGAGCGGGTGGAATTGGTTTTTGATTAGAGGATCTATAGGCCCTATGAGTCTTTTTCTGGATTTTGAACAGCCGATTGCCGAGTTGCAGGCGCAGATCGATGAACTCCGCCATGTGAGTGAGCACAACAGTGCCGTCGATCTCAATGAGGACATTCGTCGGCTGGAGAAGAAAAACGAAGAGCTGACCAAGAAGATCTTCGGCGATCTGGGTGCCTGGCAGGTGTCCCAGATGGCGCGTCATCCTCAGCGTCCCTACACCTTCGACTACATCGAGCAGATCTTCACCGACTTCGACGAACTGGCCGGCGATCGCGCCTACGCCGATGACAAGGCCATCGTCGGCGGCATCGCCCGTCTGGACGGCGAGCCCGTGATGATCATCGGTCACCAGAAGGGTCGCGAGACCAAGGAGAAGATCAAGCGCAACTTCGGCATGCCGCGCCCGGAAGGGTACCGCAAGGCCTTGCGCCTGATGGAGATGGCCGAGCGCTTCAAGATGCCGATCATCACCTTCATCGACACCCCGGGTGCCTACCCCGGCGTGGGAGCCGAGGAGCGCGGCCAGTCCGAGGCCATCGCCCGCAACCTGAAAGTCATGGCCGGTCTGACCGTGCCCGTGGTCTGCACCGTGATCGGTGAAGGCGGCTCCGGCGGCGCGCTCGCCATCGGCGTCGGCGATCGGGTCAACATGCTGCAGTACTCCACCTACTCCGTCATCTCGCCGGAAGGGTGCGCCTCCATCCTGTGGAAGAGCGCCGACAAGGCGCCGGTGGCTGCCGATGCCATGGGCATCACCGCCCAGCGCCTGAAGGAGCTCAAACTCATCGACAGCATCGTCGAGGAGCCCCTCGGCGGCGCTCACCGCGATGTGCCCCTGATGGCCGAGCGCCTCAAGGCCCGCATCAAGCAGGATCTGGACGCCCTGCGCCCCCTGGACAGCGAGCAACTGCTGGAGCAGCGCTACCAGCGCCTGCTGGGCTACGGCTACTGCTAAGCCCTCGCCGCCAATGAAGAGTCCCCGCATGCGGGGACTTTTTTTATGGGCGGCGCAGGGTGACGAGGATCAGGGGGCGCTCGCCTCCCTGCGCCAGCGGGAGAGGGCGGAGCGATGAGCCACTTCTGGGCTCAGGGCCCGCCATTCGCGCCACAGCAGCCAGCACAGCGGCGGGGTCAGCAGCAGCACGGTCGCGGGCTGGGCCAGCAGCACGCCGTCCCGGCCCCACCAGAGCGGCAGCCAGAAGATGAGGGGCAGCAGCAGCAGCGTCTTGGCCACCGAGATGAGCAGGGCCTGGCGGGTGCGGGTCATGGATTGCAGCAGCACTATGCCAAACATGATGATCCCCTCCAGGGGAATGGCTCCTAGGTTCAGGGTCAGGCTGCGAACGGCGGCGGCGAGCAGCTCGTCATCCTGGCTGCCGGTGTAGAGCATGGCCACAGGTTGCGGCAGCAGCTGGACCAGCAGCCAGACCGCCATCCCGTAGAGCAGCGCCACTTTGAGCCCCATGGCCATCAGGAAGCTGAGATCCCGATGGCGCCCGGCCCCCGCCGCCTGGCTGATGAGGGGCTGGATGCCAAACGCCAGCCCCTGCAGGATCACGATGAACACCGCCTCGGTGTAACCGGCCACGGTAAAGCCCGCCAGATCCTTGACCGAGCCGTACACCATCAGCTGGAGGTTGTGCAGCAGCAGCAGCATCCCCAGGTTGAACTGGGCAATGAGGCTCGGCAGGCCGCTGAACAGCAGCCCGGGCATGAGTCGCACTCTGGGCAGGAGCAGCTGCCAGCCAAGGCGCAGCCTGGCGTGGCGGGTGAAGAAGTAGCCCAGTCCCAGCAGGCTCACCACCCCTTCCGAGATGAGGGTAGCCTGGGCCGTGCCCACCAGCCCCAGCCCCAGGCGCCCGATCATGATGTAGTTGAGAAGGATGTTGAGGAGGGCGCCGGCGCTCACCAGCACCATGGCGAGGCGGGGGCGGCTGTCGTTGCGCAGCAGATAGGGCACCGCCAGGTTGCTGGCCAGCAGCAGGGTGCCGCCGCCAATCCAGCCGAGGTAGTCGCTGGCCTGGCGCCAGGTGTCGCTGCCCTGCTGGATACCCAGCGCCAGCAGGATCTCGGTGTGCCAGTGGTGCAGCAACAGCGGCGCCACCGTACCCAGCAATCCCAGCAGCCAGAGTCCGTTGACCAGGGCCTGGCGGGCCAATCCCGGCTGCCTGGCCCCTTGCTGGAAGGAGATGGCGGTGGCCGTGCCCATGCTGACCATGGCGGCGAGGCCGATCAGCACCATGATGACCGGATAGACCAGGTTGATCCCGGCCAGACCCGAGGCCCCCACGTAGTGGCCGACGAAGATGCCATCGATCAGGTAGTAGGCCCCGGAGACCAGCATGGCCATGATGGAGGGGAGGGCATGGCGCCAGAAACGGCGGGTCATGGCCCGTTGACGCAGGCGGACATGGGCGGACATAGGGATGCTCTCGCGGCAATCATCGAACAGACAGTCTAGATTGATCGCTTTTCTTTGATAATCCGGTTTTTATTTAATGAATTGCTGAGTAAATCTCAGTAATTGGCCGCCTGACGGGCCTTGAGCAGGTCGATCAGGGCGCGCAGCCCCCTGCTCAGCTGATGGCGGCTGGGATAGAAGAGGTGGAAACCGGCGAAGGTGGGGCTCCAGGGGGTCAGCACGGCCAGCAGCCGACCCGCCGTCAGGGAGGCGCTCACCTCCTCCTCCAGACAGTAGGCCAGCCCCAGACCCGCCTCGGCCGCCCCCAGATAGAGGGCGGGGGAGCTGGTGGTCAGCGGCCCGCTCACCTCTATCTCCAGCAGGCTTCCCTCCGCCCCGGCAAAGGCCCAGCGGTAGTGGTGGGAGGGGGTCAGCCGGTAGCCGATGCAGGCATGGCGCGCCAGATCCCTGGGGTGTTGCGGCGTGCCGTGCTCGGCCAGATAGGCGGGGGAGCCCACCACCAGGTAGCGCTGGGGCGGCCCTATGGGCACGGCGATCATCTCCTTGGGCAGCAGGTCGCCATAGAAGATGGCGGCGTCATAACCATCCTCGATGAGGCGCGGCATCTGCTCCTGCTCCACCACCTCCACCTGCATGCGCGGATAGCGCGCCAGATAGTCGATGAGCACAGGGGTCAGCAGCTCGTCGATGGCGCTGCGGGGGGCACTGATCTTGAGGCGCCCCACAGGTTCGTCGCCGTGACGGGTCAGCTCCGCCAGGGCCTCCTCCAGGGTGGTGAGGGTGGGCAGCAACCCCTCGAGCAGCCGTTGACCCGCCTCGGTGGGCACCACGGCCCGGGTGCTGCGGTTGAGCAGGCGTATCCCCAACCGGGTCTCCAGCCCCTTGAGGCTGTGGCTGAGGGCGGAGGCCGAGACCCCGAGTTCGAGGGCGGCCTTGCTGAAACTCTGGTGGCGGGCGACGGCGGCAAACACCGCCAGCTCGGCGAGATCGGTGCGGGTGATGGCCATGTTGATCCAGCGAAAAATGGGGAGAACAGGGTACGCCAGGGCAGGGCGGCGCACAATCGGGCGCACCAACCCGAGCATGCAAACACCTTGTTAACGCCCGGCGGCCATGGCCGCCGGGGCGGCCTTCGGTTTACCCCGGGTTTACAACCTTGGGGCAAGAGTGTGAACTAGGGCGCCGGAAATACGATTTGGGTCAAACTTTTGTTGAATCTTTAAAATTTACCTATTGTTTGGCCGGGTGTTTAATTTACAGTGACCCCATAGACATGGCAGGGGTTAACGGGATGTGAATGACCCGGGCGGCCGATGAGCGCTGACCCTTCTGCATGCCCCCGCCGTTGCCAGCATGTTGCCGCGACAGGCCCGGGATGCGGGCAGGATCCAGGAGGGAGACAGGGTTCCAGGGAGTCGGAACGAGGTGGCGTATGCCGTGTGCCAGATTTCGATTGTCAAACTACAGGAAAGACCCATGTCCGAGATGAATATTGCAGTAGAGGCCGGCCTGCCACGTCAGGGGGCGCGCACCAGCAGCATGAGCAGGGCCGATCTGGTGTGGATGCTGGGACTCTATGGCACCGCCATCGGTGCCGGCACCCTGTTTCTGCCCATCAATGCCGGTGTGGGCGGTCTCTGGCCACTGCTGGCCATGACAGTGCTGGCCCTGCCGCTCACCTTCTTCGCCCACCGTGGCCTCAACCGCTTCGTCCTCTCCGGCTCGACCCGGGAGGGGGACATCACAGAGGTGGTCGAGGAGCATTTCGGCAAGGCGGCGGGCAAGCTCATCACCCTGCTCTACTTCTTCGCCATCTACCCTATTTTGCTGATGTATGCGGTGGCCATCACCAACACGGTGGAGAGCCTGATGGTGCACCAGCTGGGCATGACACCGCCGCCGCGGGCCCTGCTGGCCCTGGGGCTGATCCTCGCCCTGATGGCCGTGGTGCGCCTGGGTGGCCACTTCATCGTCAAGGCGATGAGCGTGCTGGTCTTCCCCTTCGTCATCGCCCTGATGGGGCTGGCCCTCTATCTGGTGCCCCACTGGAACGGCGCCATCATCAGCGAGGCGCCGCCCCTGGCCGAGGCCTTTGGCGGTGACTTCATCAAGACGCTCTGGCTGGCGATCCCGGTGATGGTGTTCTCCTTCAACCACTCCCCCATCATCTCCTCCTTCGCGGTGGACAACAAGCGGCGCTACGGGGAGCGGGCGGATGGCAAGTGCAACCGCATCCTGCTCGGCAGCCACATCATGATGGTGGTCAGCGTGCTCTTCTTCGTGTTCAGCTGCGTGCTGGCTCTCTCCCCCGCCGACTTGCTGGCGGCCAAGGCGCAGAACCTCTCCATCCTCTCCTACCTGGCGAATCACTTCGACAACCCGGTGATCGCCACCCTGGCGCCGCTGATTGCCATGGTCGCCATCAGCAAGTCCTTCCTCGGTCACTATCTGGGGGCGAAGGAGGGGTTCAACGGCCTGATGGTCAAGACCCTGCGCGAGCGCGGCAAGCGACTGGACGTGGCCCAGCTCGATCGCATCACCGCCCTGTTCATGATCCTGACCACCTGGGCCGTGGCCACCCTCAACCCCAGCATTCTGGGCATGATTGAATCCTTGGGCGGCCCCATCATCGCCATGCTGCTGTTCCTGATGCCCATGTACGCCATCCGCAAGGTGCCCGCCATGGCCAGGTTTGCCGGTCAGCCGAGCAACCTGTTCGTCACCCTGATAGGGGGGCTGGCCATGACGGGGATCCTCTACTCCCTGCTGTTCTGAGCGTCGGCTCGGATAGCACAACGCCGCCTTCGGGCGGCTTTGTGCATATGGGGAGTCTGACTGCGGGATCCGGGGTTGGTGGGTACGCTCCACCCGCTCGCTTAGGCTACGGGGGTTGGCTTAGCGGGGACGATCCACCCGCTCGCTCACAAGGGAGTGGGTATTGACCATGGCGAGCCGGGCTTAGCGGGTACGATCCACTAGCTCACTGAGGATGGTGTGGGTCTTGATCATGGTGAGCTGGGGCAGGGCCTCCAGCTGCTGGCGGATGGCTTCGAGCCGCGCCATGCCGGCCACCCTCACCTGCACCAGCATGTCGGTATCGCCGCTGATGCTGTAGCACAGGCGCACCTCGGGGATCTGGCCGATGAGGGCGCCGTACTGTTCGCAGCGGGGCGTGCGAAAGCAGAGTTCGAAGAAGGCGCTGATCTGTCCCTCTGGCTCGGCCAGCACGGCGCGATAACCCAGGATGATGCCCCGCTCTTCCAGGCGTTTGAGCCGCTCGCTCACCGCCGAGCGGGACAGGGCCACCGCCTCGGCCAGCTTGCTGATGCTGAGGCGGCCATCCTGCTGCAGCAGGGCCACCATCTTCTCGTCGTATCTGTCCACCTTGCCTCTTTGTTGCCTCTGTTGGGTGCGCCCGATCCGCTGCCGACGAAATGGCGGCGACAACCGTCACTTCGCCGTCGCCAAGGGGCGGCTTGATGGCTTATCAGCCGCGCCGATTTGGCCTAACATGGTGGGCGATTCTCACATCGGACAAGGGATTATGTCGAGTTTAAAGAAAGATTTGGGTCTGTGGCAGGGGATGGGATTGCTGGCGACCTCCCTGCTGGGCACCGGAATATTCGTGGTGCCGGCCGCCGCCGCCTCCCTGGCAGGGGACGCCTCCCTCTGGGCCTGGGGGCTGCTCATCGTGCTGGTGCTGCCCATCGCCTTCACCTTCGCCAGGCTGGGGCGTCGTTATCCTCACGCGGGGGGGGCGCCTCATCTCATCGGCAAGGCGTTCGGGGAAGGGGCCGAGCGCTACTCGGCGTTCCTCTTTCTGGCGGTGCTGCCGGTGGGACTGCCCGCCGCCCTCACCATAGCGGCGGGATTCTGGCACGCCCTGTTCGAGCTCGGCGAGCTGACCCTGTGGGCCATCCAGCTGCTGACCCTGCTCGGTGTCTTCCTGCTGGGGCTGAGGGGGGCGCGCTCCTCGGGCAACCTGCAACTGCTGATCGCCCTGGCCATTGTGGGGCTGACCCTGCTCATCGCCATCAAGGGGGAGATCCGCTGGCAGGATGCGGCGATGCCCCTGCCCACCCCGGGAGAGTGGCCCGCCATGGCCACGGCCCTGGCGGTGATGTTCTGGTGCTTCGTCGGCCTGGAGGCCTTCGCCCACATGGGGGAGGAGTTCAAAAACCCGGAGCGGGACTACCCCCTGGCCCTGCTCGGCGGCGTCTTGCTGGCCGGGCTCATCTACTGGGTTCACTCCCTGGTGGTGCTGAAATACGGTCTCTACGGGGACGAGGCGACCAATGCCACCGCCATCCCGACCCTGCTCTCCCTGTTGTTCGGCCCCACCGCCAAGTGGCTGGTGGCCATCCTGGGTTACCTCTCCTGCTTCGCCAGCATCAACATCTATCTGCAAGGCTTTGCGCGGCTCATCTGGAGCATGGCTCGCGAGGGCAAGCTGCCCGCCTCCCTGGCCACTCTGTCGGCCCGGGGGGCGCCGGTGCGGGCCCTCGGCTGGGTGATCGCCGTCTGCGTCCTCTCCATCACCCTGATCCTCTACTGGACCCTGCCCCTGGATACCCTGATCCGCTATGCCAACGGCAACTTCGTGCTGGTCTATCTGCTCTGCATGGCGGCGGGCTGGCGCCTGCTGACGGGGGGCTGCAAGTGGCTGGCGGGGGTGAGTACCCTGCTCTGTCTGGGGATCATGGTGGCCCTGGCGGCCGAGGGGATCTATGCCCTGCTGCTGACCCTGGGCTATGGCCTCTTCGTCTGGTGGCGGCGCCGTGGCCGACGGGGGGCGTCTCGGGGTCCCGCGATCGAGGTGTCAAAGTAGGGAGCCTCACCCTCTTCAACCCAGCCGAGGCCGGGTTGAAGGGGGCGTCTCTTCATGGCAGCTCCGGTCAGTCTGCCGGGGTGCGCAGTGCCTCTATCACGTCCTCGCCGGGGGCCAGCCCCTCCACGTGGTTGACGCTCTCCAGCCCCTTCTGGGGCAAGATGATGAAGGCGTCGGCGCTCAGGTAGCTGCCGCTGCCGGCGCTCTCGACGATGACGATGAGCTCGGGCTGCCTGTCGCCATCGAGATCCTGCAGCTTGAGGGCCTTGATGCTGCCGTCTCGCGGCATCACCTTGCCGTCGATGAACTGATCCAGGGGAAACTCGGGGTTGGCCCCCGTGTAGAGGCGCACGTCGTAGCTGCCGGTGGAGGCGGGCTCGCCGCGTCCCTCGCCGACGGTGATCACCTGGCCCGTGGGCAGGGTCAGTTGCTGGAAGAAACCGTCCGCCGCCTGGGTCGTCAGGGGCAGGCCGAGCAGGCCGAGCGTAATGAGCAAGACTTTCATGGAGATAACCCTTGTTGCTGCTTGTGTGTCTGTGACGGGCAGGGGGCCGCTGGTCGGCCGCCCCCTGCCCGAGCGCCGGTGATCACCAGATCTTGACCCGCTTGGCCGGGGCCAGATAGAGCTTGTCCTGGGGATCGATGTTGAATGCCTCGTAGAAGGCGGGGATGTTCGGCACCACCCCATTGACCCTGTATTCGGGCGGGGAGTGGGGATCCGAGGCGAGCAGCATCTGCATCAGCTCGGGGCGATACTTGCCCTTCCACACCTGGGCCCAGCCGAGGAAGAAACGCTGCTCCCCGGTGAAACCATCCAGCACAGGTGCCTCCTTGCCGGCCAGGGAGATCTCGTAGGCCTTGTGGGCTATGGTGAGGCCGCCGAGATCGCCAATGTTCTCCCCCAGGGTGAACTGGCCGTTGACGAACTGGCCGTCGATGGGCTCGAAGCGGTTGTACTGGGCCACCAGCCGGCTGGTGCGAAAGCGAAACTCCTTGAGATCCTGCGCCGTCCACCAGTCGCGCAGCACGCCGTCGCCGTCGGATTTGGCCCCCTGATCATCGAAGCCGTGTCCCATCTCGTGGCCGATCACCCCGCCGATGGCGCCGTAGTTGACCGCATCGTCCGCCGCCATGTCGAAGAAGGGGGGTTGCAGTATGGCGGCCGGGAAGACGATCTCGTTGTTGCTCGGGTTGTAGTAGGCGTTCACCGTCTGGGGCGACATGTACCAGAGATCCTTGTCGACCGGGGTGCCGAGGCGAGCCAGGCTCTCCTGGTATTCGAAGGCGCGGGCCCGCATCAGGTTGCCCACCAGATCATCGGGCTCGACCCGGATGCCGCCGTAGTCCCGCCACCTGTCCGGGTAGCCTATCTTGGGCCTGAACTTGGCGAGCTTCTCCCTGGCCTGGCGCTTGGTGTCCGGCGACATCCAGTCCAGCTCCTCGATGCTCTGGCCATAGGCGGTGCGCAGGTTCTCCACCAGCTGCTCCATGCGGGCCTTGGCCTCGGGGGGGAAGTATTGCGCCACGTAGCGCTTGCCGACCGCCTCCCCCAGGTGGGCATCGAGCACCGCCAGGGCCCGCTCCCAGGGGGCGCGCTGCTTGGGGGTGCCGCTCAGGGTGGTGCCGAAGAAGGCGAAGTTGGCCCGGTCGGTCTCGCCGTCGAGGTAGGGGGCATAGTCGCTGATGAGCTGCCACTTGAGGTAGCTGCGCCACTGGGTGGCCGGGGTCTGGGCCATCAGCTGGTCCAGGGCCTGGAGGTAGCCGGGCTGCCCCAGGATCAGCTGGCGCTGATGGGCGATCCCCGCCTCGGCGAGATAGCTCTGCCAGTCGATATGGGGGGCGAGGCGGCCGAGCTCGTCCATGGCCAGCTTGTTGTAGCTCTTCTCCCTGTCCCGCAGCGCCACCTTGTCCCACTGGATGCGGGCGATGGCGGTCTCCAGCGCCACAATCTGCGCGGCCTTGGCCTTGGTATCGTCCTCGCCGGCCCGGCCCAGCATGGTGGCGATGTGCTGCTGGTACTGCCGGCGCAGGTTCACGCTGGCCGCATCTGTCTTGAGGTAGTAGTCCCTGTCCGGCAGGCCGAGGCCGGACTGGCCTAGATGGACGATGTACTGGCTCGGCGCCTTGGCATCCGGCCCTATCCAGAAGCCGAAGGGGGCATTGCCGCCGACCTTGCCGGCGCGGGCCAGGGCGCGGGCCAGGCTCTGGCTGTCGCTCACCCCATCCAGCTCGGCGAGCAGGGGACGCAGCGGGCTCATGCCCCTGGCATCCCGGGTCGCCTGATCCAGATAGCTGGCGTAAAAATCGCGGATCTGCTGATCTTCCGAGCCCTGGGGCGCATCCTTGGGCAGGGCTTCTATCAGGGTGCGCACGTCCGCCAGGGACTTGTCGCGCAGGGTGTAGAAGGCGCCGTCGGCGGGCCTGTCGTCGGGGATCCGGGCGCTGGCGAGCCAGCGGCCGTTGGCATAACGGAAGAAATCGTCGCCCGGCTTGACGCCGGTATCCATGTTGGCCAGCGTCAGCCCTGAGCGAGCCTGACTCTGACGGTCTCCCTGGCTGCAACCAGCAGCCAGCAGTGCCAGGGTGATGAGCCCGGCCAGTATGCTTTTCTTGTTGTGCATTCTTATGGTTCCAATTCGGGTCATTTGCTTCCTTGCTCAAGGGGCGAGCAGGCGATTTCACTCTAACAGCCGGGGTACAGCTTGATAAGCCCGCATCTGCTAAGATGGCTCGTCCATCCTGGGGAAGCCTATGATTTCTCGACTCTATTCACGTTTCTGTCAGACCCTGCCGACGCCAACAAGTTCCAGCGCCCTGCTGGTGGCGTACAGTGGCGGCCTGGATTCCACCCTGCTGCTGCTGCTGGCCGAGCGTTACGCCCGGGAGCATCGACTGCCCCTGGGCGCCCTGCATGTGCACCATGGTCTGAGTCCTCACGCCGACGAGTGGGCCGAGCGCTGCGCCGCCTTCTGTCAGCAGCTGGGGGTGGCGTTGCAGGTGGAGCGGGTGGCGCTGGCGCGAGGCAATGGCGAGAGTCTCGAGGCCCAGGCCCGCAGCGCGCGCTACGCCAGGCTGGGGGCGGCCCTGCCCCCCGGCGGCTGGCTGCTCACCGCCCACCATCAGGACGATCAGCTGGAGACCCTGTTGCTGGCCCTCAAGCGTGGCGCCGGCCCCCGGGGCCTGGCCGGGATACTGCCGAGCCAGCCCTTCGCCGACGGGCTCTTGCTGCGCCCCCTGCTGGCGGAGCCCCGTCAGGTGCTGGCCGAGGCGGTGGGGGAGGCCGGGGTGAGCTGGGTCGAGGATGAGAGCAACCAGGATGTGAGTTACGATCGCAACTTCCTGCGCCAGCAGGTGATCCCTGGGCTCAAGGCGCGCTGGCCCGCCATCGCAGAGACGGCGGCCCGTAGCATGGCCCTGTGCGCCGAGCAGGAGGCGCTCCTCGCCGAGCTGGCCGAGGGGGATTGGCAACGGGCGGGGGCCGGGGAGGCGCTGCGCATCGCCCCGCTCCATGAGCTGAGTCCGGCCAGGCGCAACAACCTGCTGCGCCACTGGATCCGGCGCCAGGGGGGGGAGATGCCGGCCCGGGATCAGCTGGCCCGGCTCTGGGACGAGCTGGTGCTGGCCCGCCCCGATGCCAACCCCCAGCTCAACTGGGGGCGGGTGAGCTGCCGCCGCCATCAGGGATTGCTCCATCTGGTACGCCAGGATCTCGCCCCCCTGAGCGCTCAGATCCCCCTCACCCCGGGGGTGAGGGCGACCCTGCCGGAGGATCTGGGCACCCTGGGCCTGATCCTAAGCGACGAGGGGCCCCTGCGGCTGCCCCGAGCCGATGAACCCCTCTCCCTGCGCTTCGCGGTGGCGCCGGGCCAGACCTTGAGGCCCCTGGGACGGGGCGGGAGCCGCCGCCTCAAGAAGCTGTGGCAGGAGTACGGCATCCCCTCCTGGCAGCGGGGCCGCGTGCCCATCCTCTTCTATGGGGAGCAGCCGGCCGCCGTGCCGGGTCTGTTCATCTGCGAGGGATTCGCCCGCACGGGCCCGCAGGGGCTGGCCTGGCTGCGGCAGGGCCCGCCCGCCAGCCCAAAGGAGGGGGACGGCCCCTTGCCATGAAAACACCGAGGCGGCCAATGGCCGCCTCGCTGTTTTGCTGTGTTCATGCCGCCATGCCAGTGGCGGCTTGGGTCAGGCCGTTTTGTCCGCTTGCTTGCGGGCACCAGGGCTGTCAGTCTCAGGCCGTTCCGTCCGCCTTCTTGCGGGCGTAGAGGTGGCTGTCGGCCGTCTCGTACAGGGTGTAGACATCCATGCCGGGTTGCCAGCAGGCGGCCCCCAGGGTGCAACCGACCGAGAAGCTGGCCAGCTCCTGATGGCTGCGCAGCATCTGTTGCAGCCGCAGCCAGACCGGGCGCCAGGCCTCGGGTTCGGCGGGTTGCAGCAACAGGGCAAATTCGTCGCCGCCGAGGCGAAACGCCTGATCCGTGGCGCGAATGCTCTGCCCCAGCAGCTGGGCGAAGCGGCTGAGCACCAGATCGCCCACCGGGTGACCCCAGGTGTCGTTGATCTGCTTGAATCTGTCGAGATCCAGCAGCACCAGCACCAGGCCATGGGGGTCCCGGCTGTGCTGCTCCACGGCGCGGCCGAGGGCCTCGTCGAAGTAGGCGCGGTTGCCGAGGCCAGTCAGGTGATCGAGGCGCACCTGCTGCTCCAGATTGGCCAGGCGCAGGTAGAGGGGCAGGGCCAACTGCAGCTGGCGATGGCAGCTCTGCAACTCGGCGATCTGCCCCTCGCTCGGAGCCTGGGTCAGCTGGTAGTGGAGCTGGCCAAGGCAGAGGCCGTGACTGTCCTTGAGGGGGAACTGGTGGCTGTGCAGGCTGACCTGTTCCTGGGGCAGACACTGGATCAGGCTGTGGTGAACCGGCCCCTCGAGGCAGAGACTGTGAATGCGGACAACCCTTGCCGCCGTGCGGGCAAAGATTGCCAGCAGCTTGCTCAGGGTCTGCTGGCCGAGCAGGCGCTCGAGCAGGCCGTTGCCCGGCTGCTTGAGGGCGGGCGCCTGGTGATCCAGCTGGCGGATCCACTGGGTTGCATCGAAGCCGACCGCGGCGTTTGCCCCTCTCCAAGATGTTGAATTATCCACTCTCTTTCCTCACCTAGCGGCCCTCTGGCCCACCCTTCGCAGTCGAAATGCAAAAGCTGTGCCCAAAATATGTTCTATGGGGCCAACTCAGGCTGGCTAGACTTAAGTCGATAAAAATGGAGGAAAAATTGTATACGGAATTCTTGATCCTGCTCTGTGCCGCCGTCGTGCTGGTGGCGGTTTTCCGGCGCCTGGGACTGCCGGTGATCCTCGCCTACCTGATCGCCGGCGTGTTGCTGGGCCCCCACGGCCTGGTGCTGGTGAAGGAGCAGGCCATGATGCACACCCTGGGGGAGCTGGGGGTGGTCTTCCTGATGTTCTCCCTCGGCCTCGAGTTCTCCCTCTCCAAGCTCATCGCCATGCGCAGCCTGGTGGTCGGGGTGGGGGGCCTGCAGGTGGTGCTGACCACGGCGCTGTTCTGCTGGCTGGGCTGGCTGTGGGGGCTGACCCTGCCCCAGGCCCTGGTGGTGGCCGGCACCCTCAGCCTCTCCTCGACCGCCGTGGTGATCAAGCAGCTGGGGGAGCAGAAGCAGCTCCATACCCGGCGGGCCCAGCTGGGGGTCAGCGTCCTGCTGTTTCAGGATCTCGCCGTGGTGCCCCTGCTGGTGATGATCCCCATACTGGCCGAACCCGAGGCCCAGGGAGAAGCCCTGCTGGCGGCCCTCTCCTGGGCCTCCTTCAAGGGGATCCTGGCCCTGCTCGGCCTGCTGGCGGTGGGCAAGTGGCTGCTGCCCTCCCTGTTTCACGAGGTGGCCCGGGCCCGCTCCGACGAGCTGTTTGTCCTGAGCGCCCTGCTGGTGGCCCTGCTCGCCGCCTCCCTGACCCAATGGATGGGGCTCTCCATGGCCCTGGGGGCCTTCCTGGCGGGCATGATGCTGGGCGAGTCCCACTACCGCCACCAGCTGGAGGTGGACATCAAGCCGTTTCGCGACGTGCTGATGGGGCTCTTCTTCGTCACCATCGGCATGGCCATGGACTGGCTGCTGGTGGTGCGCCATGGGGGGCAGCTGATGGGCTTCGTCCTGCTGCTGATGCTGCTCAAGTCCCTGCTGGTGCTGCTGGCGGGGCGCCTGATGGGGGAGCGCAAGCGCGACGCCCTGGCGGCGGGCATCATGCTCAGCCAGGTCGGGGAGTTTGGCTTCGTGCTGCTGGCCCTGGCCCACCAATACGGCATGCTGGGCCAGCGTCTCGTCTCCCTGCTGATCGGGGTCGGGGTCGTCTCCATCGCCCTCACCCCCTGGCTGGTGGGACGCTCCCGGGAGCTGGCGCGCTGGCTGAGTCGCTCCCCCTTGCTCGGGGAATCGGAACTGGCCCAATCCGGTCTTGGCAAGAGCGGCCACGTCATCATCGCCGGCTTCGGCCGGGCCGGCCAGACCTGCGCCCGTTTCCTCAAGCTGGAGGGGATCCCCTTCCTGGCCCTGGATCTGGATCCCGAGCGGGTGGGCGAGGCCAAGCTGGCGGGGGAGCAGGTGGCCTTCGGCGACGCCAGCCGGCGCGACATTCTGCTGGCGGCCGGCCTGACCCGGGCCAGGCTGGTGATCATCACCTTCGACGATGCCAAGCGGATCGACGCCATGCTCGCCCTCATCCCCCAGCTGGTCGCGGGGGTCAAGGTGCTGGTGCGTACCCGGGACGACCGCCTGCTCGAGCAGTACAAGCAGGCGGGGGCCCATGAGGTGGTGCCCGAATCCCAGGAGGGGACCCTGATGCTGGTCTCCCACCTGCTGCGCCACTGCGAGGTGCCCATAGGCCGGGTGATCCGGCGCATGGAGCAGGAGCGCTCCAGCCAGTATCCCTTCCTGCACGGTTTCTACTGGGGCGAGCAGAGCGCCCAGGGACTGGAGCGGGACCATGGCCTGGAGCGGCTGCATCCGGTGCGACTCAGCGACCAGGCCTGGGCCATCGGGCGCCGGGTCCACGAGCTGGCCCTGGGAGCGGTGCACATCAAGGAGCTGCACCGGGCGGGGGAGGTGCTGGAGGCCAGAGGGGATCTACGGCTGGAGGCGGAGGATACGCTGGTGCTCTTTGGCACCAATGCCGCCATAGAGCAGGCCGAGCAGCGGTTGCTGGAAGGAGGGTGAGGCCTGCCAAGGCCGTCATAGCGTAGGCCGAAGCGGCTGCCGGGACGGTCAGGCTAGCGGCTGGGGCTGGCCTGGCGCGGCTGGGGCTGGGTCAGCGGGCCCTGGATGTCGAGGAAGCGGGCCACTCTCTCCCTGTCGTCCAGGGTGTCCTGATAGCCGAGGGCGATCAGCTTCTGGCAGTAACCGGGCACGAACATCAGGAAGCTGGCCAGGCTGCTGGCCTCATCCCCCTTGACCCCGAGGATCCGCAGCAGGCGCCGCATCTTGGTCGGCAACTGCGGCAGGAAGGGCAGCGCCAGCAGATCGAGATCCTGGCTCGGCTGCAGCAGGCAGGCTTCCACCTCCTTGAGCTTGAGCCTGGCCCTGTCCCGCTCCGGGATGAGCGACAGGGTGAGGTTGATGCGCCCGAGCCGCTCCAGATCCGAGTTGAGGGTATCGGTGAACACAGTCTCCAGCAGGTGGCTGGCGATGTGGGAGCTGGTCAGCCGCTCCCGGAACTGGCCCTGGCCGGGCTCGGGGGGCGAGGCCAGGGCGATGGCGAGGATCCGCTCCGCCCCCAGGTGGATGGCCGGGCTGAGGGGGCTGAGCTGGTGGATGGAGCCATCCCCGTAGAACTTGTCGCCGATGCGGGTGGCGGGGAACACGAAGGGGAGGGCGCTGGAGGCGAGCAGGTGATCCGAGGTGATCAGGGTGCGGATGCCGCGCCTGCGCTCCCGCTGCCAGGGCTGGTGCTGGGAGCGCCCCTGGAAGAAGGTGGTGCTGAGCCCGTCCCCGTAGTCCGATGCCGTGATGGCCAGGGCCTCCAGGCTGCCGTAGAGGATGTTGTCATCGATGCGGTGATAGTCGATGAGCTGCTCGAGCAGCTTGCGCAGGGGGCCGTTGTCGAACAGGTTGAAGGCGCGGTTCGGGTCCGGGTGGATCAGGCCGGCCGAGCCTTCGTAGAGCAGGCGCCAAAGCAGGCGCCCCGGGTGAAAATCGAAGATGTGGTGCGTCTCGAAGCGGCGCCAGACCCACTCCAGCTTGCGCACCCCGAGCTGAAAGCAGGAGGCGTGGCAGGCGAGGGAGGTGGCGTTGAGGGCGCCGGCCGAGGTGCCGCACAGTATGGGAAAGGGGATCCCCTGGTTGCGGGGGTAGAGTTCGGCAATGGCCTTGAGGGCGCCAACCTGGTAGGCGGCGCGTGCGCCACCGCCGGTTAACAGCAGTGCTGTATTGGGTCTGGCCATAGGGATGCGCCTTATGGTGAGTGCAAGGGCGGTTGCCACCGCGCCACTTAACTATAAGAGCTTGTATCCCGGATAAAAATGGGCCGCGATCTCATTTTTCACGGCCCGTTGGCGACTCAGGCCGAGGGGGCTGACTGACTCAGCTGCGCGAAGGCGGCAAACAGGGCCGGGCTCGCCAGGATGCGGCCATGTCCCAGCCCCTGGGTGGAGATGAGGCGGGTGCGGCCGTTCTGGCTGGCACGCAATGAGTCTTGGTAGGGGGCGAACCTGTCCGCCTCGTCATGGACGATGAGGGCCGGGCCGCTGCGCCTGGCCAGGGCGGCCAGGGGATCCACCTCGCTCAGGGGGTGCTGGTACTCCTGCTCTATCTCCTTGACCACGGCATCGAACAGCCGCATCGAGTAACCGGAGCGCGCCACCATGGCGTAGAGCTGGGGCACATAATCGATGACGGGGGCGACCAGCAGCAGGGGGCAGCGCTCCAGGCTGGGATGACGGCTGGAGAGGGCGACGGCGCCCCCCATGCTGTGGGCCATGACCCCATGGATGGGGCCGACCCGCTCGATCAGCTCATCCAGTGCCCGCACGAAGCGGGGCAGGTGGCCCGTGCTGCCCTCGCTGTTGCCATGGGCGGGGTGGTCGTAGGCGATGGCGGTGAAGCCCCGGGCCGCGACCTGCTCCATCAGCGGGAACAGCTGGCTGGCGCTGCCGGACCAGCCGTGCATCAGCAGCCAGACCGGGCCCTGGCCGAGCCGGTAGCTCATCAGCTGACCCTCGCCGGTGTGGACGGCCTGGCGGACGAGCCCCTCGGGCGTGGCCTCATCCCGCTGATTGCGCTGGGGGGTCAGCAGCAGCCGGCTGGCGGTGCGCCTGGCGTGGCGCGGGGCCAGGCCGTGGTGCAGCCGGGTACCTATGCCCAGCAGCCACTTGCTCGGGCTGAATCGGCGGGTATTGAAGTAGATCTTGCTGCTCATGGATCAATCCTGTGGCGGCACGGGGCGACGCGGGTCATCAACCTTGCGAACGGTCGTGCTTTTTTGTTGGTTTTAAAAAACAGCCTGGTCGGCGCTAAAAAGCGACCCGGCCGACCTTGCCTGGGAGAGCGGGTCAGGGCGCCCTCTTCCTGGCGCCTCTGTCGGCCTCAGGCCGAGTGCGCGCGCCAGCTGGCCAGCAGCGCCGCCACCTCGGGCCAGAAATGCTGCCCGGCATCCTGGCACAGCCCCAGGGCACCGAACACCTGATCCCCCAGATAGAGGCCATAGAGGCGGTAGACGGCGCGCCAGGGATCCAGATCCCCGCGCCACTCTCCCTTCGCCTGGCCCTGCACCACCTGGCGGGCCAGGTAGTCGAGCCAGAAGCGTACCAGCTGGCGCGCCGCCTGCTGCACCGCCCCCTCCTGGGCCGAAGTCCAGGCATCGAGGAACATGCAGCGGCCGGCGAAACTCTGGTTCCAGGCGAGCCAGGCCTGCAGCAGGGCCGTCAGCTTCTCGCCCTGGCTGGGATACTGCTGCCGGCGCACCGGCTGGATCACCCGATCCCGGAACACCTCGGCGGCATGCTCGAGCACGGCGATCTGCAGGTTGTCGCGGGAGTGGAAGTGGGCGAACAGGCCGCTCTTGGACATGTCGCAGGCACTGGCCAGGGAGCCTATGGTCAGGCTCTCCAGCCCCTGGATGCTCGCCTGCTCGAAGCCCTGGTTCAGAATGTACTCCCGGGTCAACTGGCCCTTGCTCATCACATCCCCTCTCTGGTCCGGCTGGCCAGCATAGAGGACGATCGTGCTATTTGTCGAGCAAGAAACCGTGGGATGGCCGGGTTGGCGTGATGGCTCAGTCGTCCTTGCTATCCATCTGCTGGAGCGCAATGACCGCCTGGGTGCGATGCTTTGCGCCGAGCTTGCGGCATATCACGGTGAGGCCGTGATGGCTCAGTCGTCCTTGATATCCATCTGCTGGAGCGCAATGACCGCCTGGGTACGATTCTTGACCCCGAGTTTGCGAAAGATCGCCGTGATATGGGCTTTGATGGTGGCCTCGGAGACGTTGAGCTCCCAGGCGATCTGCTTGTTGAGGCTGCCGTCCCGCAGCATCACCAGCACCTTGTACTGCTGGGGGGTGAGGCTGGCGAGCTTGCTGGCCAAGTCGGGGCCATCCTCGCACTCGGGCTGGAGCGAGATCCCCTCCGGCAGCCAGGTATCCCCGGCGATGACGGCGTTGAGGGCCGTCACCAGCTGCTGGAGGGGGGAGGACTTGGGGATGAAGCCGAGGGCGCCGAGTCGCAGCACCTGGGCAATGATGGCGGGATCCTCCGAGGCCGAGACCACGACGATGGGCAGGTCCGGATACTGGCCGCGCAGGTGAACCAGCCCCTCAAAGCCGTTGGCGCCCGGCATCTTGAGATCGAGCAGCAGCAGATCGACCTCGGCATGGGCCCCCAGCAACTGGGCCAGGCTGTCGATGGAGTCCGCTTCCAGCAGCTGGGCATCGCTGATGGCCATGTGCACGGCCTGATAGAGGGCGCCCCGAAACAGGGGGTGGTCATCTGCGATGACGATGGTAAATTGGCTGTCCATGGCTCGATGTTAACTATTTGTTTTGGAACACCAAACTAGCACCGCCGCCCATGAGGGTCAAACCCGTGGCGCGACAATTGTGATGGCTGGCCGGGATAGATTGCAACCTTGTCAATAGCCGCTGCCGGCCGCCGATGGCACAGGGATAGAGGAGAAGCAGATGGACGAGATGGTATTGACGGTGGGCACCGGCTCGACCTGGGCGATGCGAGCCGCCCTGGTGGTGGGGCTCAGCGGACTGGCGTGGCGCGAGCGGGCCTTCGATCTGGCGGACGCCGCCGACATGCACCGCCTCAAGCAGCAGGCCCCGGCCGGGCTGGTGCCCTGGCTGGACCATGGGGCGGTGCGAGTGCATGACTCCCTGGCCATCGCCGAATACTTGCATGAGCTCTGCCCCGAGCGCCACTTGTATCCGCCTAATCGGGCCGAGCGCGCCCTGGCCCGCAGCCTGTGCGCCGAGCTGCATGCCGGGTTTGGCCAGACGCGCGCCCTGCTGCCCTTCTTCCTCGGTGCCCCCAGGGTGCAGGAGCCGCCCCTGGCGGCGCTGCCCGAACTGGCCAGGCTGCAGGTGCTCTGGTCCCAGGCGGGGGCGGGGTTCTACTTCGGCGCCCCCGGCATAGTGGATGCTTTCTATGCCGTCATGGCGCAGCGGCTGTTCAATTACGGCATCTGGTTGCCGGGGGCGGCGGGCGCCTATCAGCGCCACCTGCTGGCCTGGCCCCTGTGGCAGGAGACCCTGACCCGCGCCACCGACCAGTGGCCCGCGCTGGCCGCCCAGCCCCAGGGCTGATCCTGATCAGGGGGAAACGCGAGAGGGGAGCCATGGGCTCCCCTCTTTCTTGCTGGCTTGGCCGCTACTGCTGGCGGCCGGCGAAGACCACCACCACCTTGTCATCCCCCTTCTCCCGCACGAAGGCGTAGGGGGCATCTTCAATCTTCTTGTGGCTGCCCGCGGCGATGGCCGGGTGGGCGGCGCGAAACTGGCCGAGTCGTTGCCAGTGTTTGACCAGCTCGGCCTTTTCGCCGCTCCCCAGCTCCTGCCAGTTCATGTCCGAGCGTACGCTCTGATCGAACACGCCGCCATCCTTGGCCAGCCCCCGGCCGGACTCGTCGCCGTAGTAGAGCTGGATGCCCCCCGGCAGCAGCATGAAGCTGCTCGCCACCCGCCGTTGCAGCGGCACATCCTGATAGTCGCCGAAGAACAGCTTGGTGTCGTGGGAGCTGATGTAGCTCAGCACGTTGAACTCGGGATCCTGGTTGATGCGGCTGGCGTAGCCGGCATAGGTGGGATCGCTGCCTGCCATGCACTGGGCCTGGGGCAGGGCGAACTCGCGCTGATAGTCGAAGTTGATCAGGGAATCGAAGCCGTTCTGATACCAGAAATCCTTGGCGACCCCGTGATCCCACACCTCGCCCACCAGGTAGAAGGGCAGATCGTCGAGGGCCTTGTCCGGGTTGGCGGCCTTCCACTCCTTGAGCGCCGCCGTGCCCGCCTGCTTGAGCCTGGCCCAGACTTCGGGCTCCAGGTGTTTGACGGTGTCGGCCCGAAAGCCGTCGATGCCAAAGCGGCGCACCCAGTCGGTGTGCCAGGCGATGAGGTAATCGCTGACGCTTGCATTGGGCAGCGCCCTGGCCCGGGTGTCTTTTTTCGCCGCCAGCAGGGGCGGCAGGCCCACCGGTTTGGCTGATTCGGTGAGAAAATCCGGTAGCCCCGCCACCGAGCCGGTGACGTCGTCTGCGCCGGGTTGGGGGTAGCCGGGCAGACCGGCGCGCACCCAGTCAGGGCCCCACCATTTGTTGCTCCAATCGCTCGATTGATAGTCGATGAACTGGTTGTAGCCATGCCAGTTGAGGCCGCCGCTCGGGCGCCATTCGTTCCATCGGCTCGGCAGCTTGCCGGTGTTCTGGGTCAGATCGGTGAGCCCCAGATCCTGCAAGTCGGCCAGGGTGGCGTAACCTGCGTGGTTCATCACCACATCCAGGATGATGCGCATGCCGCGCCTGTGGGCCTCGTCCACCAGGGTTTTCAGGCTCTCCTCGTCGCCATAGTTGGGATCGATCCTGGTGAAGTCCAGTGCCCAGTAGCCGTGGTAGGCGTAGAAGGGGAAGTTGCCCTGTTCGCCACCGCCGATGAAGCCGTGCACCTGCTCCACCATGGGGGTGATCCAGATGGCGTTGATGCCGAGGGACTTGATGTAGTCGAGCTTATCGGTCAGCCCCTTGAAGTCGCCGCCGTGCCAGGTGGCCACTTCGTCCTGGCCATCCTTCTGGCGGCCGAAGCTGTGATCGTTGCTGGGGTCGCCGTTGTGGAAGCGGTCGGTCAGGAGGAAATAGACGCTCGCCTGATCCCAGCTGAAGGGGACCGGTTTGGCGGCCTTGACCGGTTCGAGCAGCAGCAGGCCGCCGCTCTCCTTGCTCGGCGTCAGGGTGAGCTTGCCCCCCTTGACCACGGCCTCCTGCCCAGAGTAGGCGTCCCGCAGCCGGGTGCCGTCGGGCCAGACCTCTTTCAGGGATACGGTAACCGGGCCGCCATCCCAGCTGATGCAGGGCTCTGCCGGGGGCTGGCGCTTGAACTCGATCTTTTTGGTCGCCCGCAGCACCTTGAGGCTGGGGGTATCGGGGTTGAAGCTGAACTCGTAGTCCCCGGCCAGGACGACTCGCAGGGTGAAACTTGTCCCCTTGGCGCACTTGTCCATGGGCTGGGCGGTGCCAAAGGGGAGGGGCCTCGCCTCGGTGGGCCCGAAGCTGGTGCCGCAGCTGTTGCCCGCATCGCTGATGCGGATCTGGTGGCTGCCCTTGGCCAGGGGGTGGGTCAGGGTGACCATGCCCTTGTCCAGCGCCACGGCGTCGCCGACCGGCTTGTCGTCCACATGGAGACGGACCTCGGGGGCGGCCAACGCCTGATGGGGGAGCAGCGGACCGGCCAGCAGGGCGAGCCACAGGGGGGAGAAGCGGGGAGAGGGGCGCATATGCCATTCCTTGAGCAGAGCAGTTCGGATAAGCGCCCATTCTAGGAGGGGGGGGCGCCTCCTTGGATCGGCAAAATGCCGATCTGTGAGCTCGGTGACCCTGGTTACGTTTTCAAGGATGGGAAAGTGTGACGGGGGCAAAGCGGGGGAGCAGCGTCGCCAGAAAAATGCCGGTCCCTCGACCGGCATGCTGGCATGGTTGTCTGCCTCGTCCCGGGATCAGACGGTGAAGAAGAGGTGGTTGACGAAGGCGACCGCGATGAAGGAGGCCACCATGCCGCTGATGCAGAGCACGGCCGGGCGCAGGGCGGGCCAGCGGTGGGTCAGCAGTATGATGGCCAGCAGGGTCGGGTAGAGGCCGAACATGTAACGGGGCATGGCGTTGAGCCCCGTCATCAGCGGAATGGTGCAGCAGATGAACATCAGGGTCGCCTCGGCCCAGCGTTTCTGGCTGAACAGATAGAGGTTCAGGGCCCAGCCAAACATCACCATGATGGAGAGATAGGCCTTGCGTCCCCCCAGCTCGAAGCCGCTCAGC
This sequence comes from Aeromonas crassostreae, assembly GCF_054052445.1. NCBI lineage: Bacteria > Pseudomonadati > Pseudomonadota > Gammaproteobacteria > Aeromonadales > Aeromonadaceae > Aeromonas > Aeromonas crassostreae. Next base: position 127,335 of record NZ_JBSTYM010000008.1, read on the forward strand.
CACCAGTCCAGCGGGCTGTCCATTTCGCGGCCCCAGGCGACCTGGATGTGCTTGAAGGCGAAGGCATCCCCCACCAGGTTGTGCAGATAGACCATGTAGGCGAACAGACCAAAGGGGATCAGCCAGAGGGTGAACACCACCTTGAGGGTGCGCTCGGTGAAGCGGAAGAACTCCCGCCAGCCGTAGGCCTGCAGCGCCAGGATCAGCACGGGGAACACCATCATGACCCCCAGATTGCGGGTCCCTGAGATGAAGATGCCGAGCAAGGCGACCATGAGCCACTGCTCCCGATAGGCGAACAGGAACATGCCCAGCATGAGCGCCATGAACATGGGCTCGGTGTAGCCCGAGACGAAGTAGGCCGAGAAGGGGGAGAAGGCGAGCAGCCAGACCCCGAAGCGGGCGGTCTCTTCCCCCAGCTTGAGCTGGCGCAACACCAGCAGCATCAGCGGCAGGCTGATGAAGAAGGCGAGGTTGGCCACCAGCATCAGCCCGAACAGGCTCTCGACCTCGAGCAGGTTGGAGATGCTGCCGGCCAGTATGGGGTAGAGGGGCATGAAGGCCCAGTTCGCCGCATTGCCCTTGCTGAGCCAGCGCGGGTAGAGATCATAGCCGTTCTCTATGATGCGCTGGAACCAGACGCAGTCGAACTGGCAATAGGCCTGGAAGGGGCCGACGTCGGGGCCGTAGAGCTGGGTACCGAAGTAGCCCATGCCGTACAGGGCGAGCCGGCTCAGGAAGAAGGCGGCGAGGATCAGCAGCCAGTCCCGGCCATCGAGGCGCAGGGAGGGGCGATAGGGGGCGCTCGCCCCCTGGGACAGGGTCAGGTCACTCATCAGGCAAATACCCAGATACGGGAGAGAACATAGGTCAGCACGGTCACCGTCAGGGTGGCGATGACCACGGGCAGCAGACCGGAGAGCCCGGCAAACAGCAGGCCGCTCAGGATCAGGTTGCGCACCGCCAGGGAGAAGAGGGCCACCAGCAGGAACTTGCCGGCAGCGCCCTGCTTCTGGAAGGTGATGTACCTGTGCCCGAAGAAGGAGAACCAGAAGGCGATCAGGAAGGCGAGGGTGGTGACCAGGTGCTCATTGATGCCCGGCCAGCCATGAAACAGGGCGAAGGAGGTGCCCAGATCCACCAGGGTGGCACCCCCGCCGACGAAACCGAAGCGCACCAGACGCCAGCATTCATCCCGGGAGATCATGGGGTCTGCTGCTCCTGGTCGTCGCTTCCTTTCGCGGTTGGCACCGGCTTGGCCGCCTTGGCCCGGCTCTTGCGCGCAGCGGGCTTGGTCGCCTCATCGGCGGCATATTGGCCGTAGACCCCTTCGATGAGGTAGACGGGGCGCTGTTTCACCTCCACGAACATGCGGCCTATGTACTCGCCTATGATGCCGAGCGACAACAGCTGGATGCCGCCGAGGAAGAGCACCACCGACATCAGGGAGGCGTAGCCGGGCACGTCGATGCCAAAGAAGAGCACCTGGGTCACTATCTTGAGGATGTAGAGGAAGGCGATGAAGGAGACCCCGATCCCCACATAGCTCCACACCCGCAGCGGCCAGCTGGAGAAGCTCATCAGGCCGTCGAGGGCGAAGTTCCACAGCTTCCAGTAGTTGAACTTGGTCTCGCCGGCGTGACGGGCGGGGCGCTCGTAAGGCACGCCGACCGCGCGAAAACCGGCCCAGGCGAACAGGCCCTTCATGAAGCGGTTGCGTTCGGGCAGCTGCTTGAGCGCCTCCACCACCCGGCGATCGATCAGGCGAAAATCACCGGCATTCTCCGGCAGCTTGGTGGTGCTGGAGAGCATGTTGAAGAAGCGATAGAAGCCGCCTGCGGTGATCCGCTTCATCGGGGTGTCGGCGCTGCGATCGACCCGGATGCCATAGACGGTGTCGTAGTCACCGCTCTGCCACAGCTTGACGAACTCCAGGATGAGGGAGGGGGGATCTTGCAAGTCCACATCCATGGGCACCATGGCATCGCCGCGAGCCTGGTTCAGGCCGGCGGTCATGGCCGCCTCCTTGCCGAAGTTGCGGGCCAGGTTGACCAGGGTGACGCGCGGATCCCGGGCGATGGCCCGCTCGATCACCTCGCGGGTGCTGTCACGGCTGCCGTCGTTGACGAAGACGATCTCCAGGTGCTCCCTGATGGAGGCAAGTTCTGTGTCTATCGCGGCAATGAAGGCATCTATGCTCTCTTCCTCGTTATAAACGGGCACGACCAGAGAGAGTCGGAAATCGGCTTGCGACATGGGGCTGTCCTTATGGGAGAACGGGGACTTCAGTGGAGAAGGGGGCGACTCGGCTCTGCGGTCAGGCGCAGGGATTCGACATTGAGCGGGGTGACGGTCGACAGAGCCAGGAAGTTGAGCTGTTTGGGATCCTGGTTCAGGGCCTCACCGGGCAGGCGGAAGTTGATCTCGTTCAGCCCCGCCTTGGCCAGCTTGACCGTGGTGACGAAGTCATTGCCCATGGCGACCTTGAGCAGGGCGCCCGCCTCCGGGCTGTTGATGCGGGCCCGTACCGTCAGGGTGTTGGCCGCGCCGCGCTGGGGCAGCAGGAAATAGAGGCCGCCCTGGCCGCTCAGCTGGGTGCCTTGTTCGCTCGGTTTCTTGGCCCAGCCTTCGCTGGAGAGGAAGCGGCTCGGCTTGGTCAGGTTGAGCTCATTGCCCACCCGATAGGTCATGCTGGAGTTGTGTTCCCAGAAGCGGGTCTTGCCTTCCAGGTAATAGAGGCGGTAGGCCAGGCTCACATCGGGGTGGGCGGCCAGATAGAGGGTGTAGAGATAAAAGCCGCTCAAGGCGAGGATGGCTGTGATGAATCCGAACTTTTTGTAAGTCATGTTGCTCTCTACGGCCTGTGGTGGGGCTAACCGCGCATATGCTAATCCAATTGCAAAAAAAGCATAGTGGATCACAAAAAAATATTTGGTCAGATATTAACCCCAGCTTATGCCCGCTACAGCCCCCTCACCACCTCGCGGATTCGGGATGGTTTGGCGTCGAATGGGTAGCAATCCCCGAGGGCGGCGAATGACGGGCCTCGGGGGCAGATGGCGGGTCGGGGTTGGGAAGAAGGGTGCGTCATGCCTTGACATCTGTTTTTCGGCGGGAGCAGTCGCCATGTCATCTTTCTCCCTTTATGATGGAGTCACTCTGCGCAAGGATGCCCCATGACTCGCCTACTCCTCCCTCTGTTCGCCCTGTTGCTGTCCCCTGCGTTGTGGGCGTCGGCCCTGTGCCCCTCTCCGCTGCGGGTCGGTTTCGATAATTGGCCTCCCTATCATTACTATGAAGCGGATTCGCCCTCGCAGATGCGTGGATATGCCGTCGAGGTATTGTCCGCCGTGCTGGCCAGAATGGGCTGCAAGGTCGCCTATCTGGAGTTGCCGTGGAAGCGGGTGCTCCATGAGATGGAGCATGGCGAGATCGATGTGGCGATGGAAGCCAACATCAACGACGAGCGTGCCCGTTATGCCTATTTTTCCGATCCCTACAATCCGGGGCGCACCCTGTTGTGGGTGCGTCAGGGAAAGCAGTATGACGAGCAGGATCTGGCGAGCTGGTTGGCCAAGGGCTACAGGCTGGGGATCACCAAGGATTACTTTTACGGTGATGAGGTGATGGCCTTGCTCGATCGTTATCCCGGGCAAGTGAGCGCGGTGAGCGATAAACAGAATTACAACAAGCTGCTCCGGGGACGCATCGACGGGTTTCTCGGGGATATGCTGGCGACCTCCAGCGGGCTCAGCCAGGCGGGGATGAGTGGCCAGTTCTCATCTCATCCCATGGTGGTGTACGAGTCGCCGAGCTATTTCATGCTGAGTCGGTTGACGGTCTCTGCCCACTTCCTGGCGCAGTTCAACCAGACGCTGGCTGACTTCAAGGCAACGGGTGAATATGAGCGAGTCTGGCGGCGCTACACCCGGGTGCGCTAGCCGCTCGCTGCCGGTATGCTGGCCAGCCCGCGCCGATTGTCGCATCATGGGCAGGCAGTCGGGTCGTTTCGATTGCAAGCAATGTTCGGATGAATTGAGGTTCACATGGCAAAGAAGTATTGGCTGGCATTGGCAAACCTGATGTGGCTGGGATGCTGGCCGCTGGGACTGGCACAGGCCACCGAGACCGCCGTGGTGGTGAGTGCGGCGAGCGGGACCCATGAGTGGTACCAGGATGCCAGGGCAGAACAGGCCAGGCACGAGTTGGAGCAGCAGCTGCAGGAGGCGGTGCTGGCCCAGCTGCACCCCGAGTTCAAGCCCCTGTGGCAGCGGCTCAAGGCCACGCCCGAGCAGGCGCGTGGTCCCCTCTATGACGAGGCGTTTGGCAAGCTGACCCGCTTCCAGCAAGGGTGGCGCGCCATGGACCTGGTCGCGCGCGAGCAGCTCAAGACCCAGAAACTGGATCTCTCCCTGCCCCCGGTCCAGCCGCCCGAGGGGGGCGATCTGCTCGACCAGATCAGGAGCCTGCGGCCCCAGGTGGCCGAATACGATGCGGTGCGGGTCCAGGTGGCGCGCCTGCTGACCCTGCCCATGGCCAGCGACTGGCCGACCCTCGCCATGCCGACCCTGCGACTGGGCGAGCCTTCCCCCGCACTCGGGCAGATCCGCGCCATGCTCAACGAGCTCGGCGATGTCGCCCCCGCCCACGAAGACGAGATCTATGATCCCGAGACCGAGCAGGCGATCAGGCTGTTTCAGGGCCGTCACGGCCTGACCGCCGACGGCATCATAGGTCGCCGTACCCTGGCCTGGCTCAACACGGGGCCCCTGGTGCGTGCCAGCCTGCTGCTGCGTAATCTCTGGCGGCGGGACCTGGTGGATCATCTGGTGGGCAGCCGCTACGTGCTGGTCAATATTCCCGACTATCGGCTGAGCGTGGTGCAGGGGGGAAGCGAGGTGTTCACCAGCCGGGTCATCGTCGGCAAGGAGCAGCGGGAGACCCCCATCCTCGCCAGCGAGATCCGCTCCGTGGTGCTCAATCCCGCCTGGCATGTGCCCAGATCCATCCTGAGCAAGGACATACTGCCCAAGCTGAGCCGGGATCCGGGTTACCTCGCCCGGGAGCGGTTCGAGGTGACGGACAGCGCAGGCAACCCCCTCTACTTCACCGAGGAGCAGTGGCACCAGGCCCTGGCCGAGGGCTTCCCCTACCGGTTGCGGCAAAAGCCGGGGGACCACAACGCCCTGGGCCGTTACAAGTTCTACCTGCCCAACAATGACGCCATCTATCTCCACTCGACCCCGGGCAAGCGGCTGTTCGAGCAGGGGGCGCGGGCCTTCAGCTCGGGCTGCATCCGGGTCGAACATGCCGATGATCTGGCCGAGCTGCTGCTGGCCGACTCCCGCTACCAGCCGGACAAGGTGGCCAGCCTGCTGAAGGAGGAGAAGACCAAGTGGTTGCCCCTCAGCACGCCGACCCCGGTGTTTACCGTCTACTGGAGCAGCTGGATCGACGGTGACGGGCGCCAGCAGCTGCGCAGCGACATCTATGGATTTGATCGAGTCAGCTTCCAGCCCCAGCACCTGTGATCCCGAACACAGAGTCGACAGCCCGGCCCCGGCCGGGCTTTCTGTTGGCGGGTTTGGGTTTGACAGGGGGGTGAGACGGCGGGTAAGTTCGAGCGGTTGTATCAAATTCATTCACTTACGGACGGAGCCGACATGCTCGACACAGAGATAAGCCGACGCCGCCTGCTGCTGGGGGCCGGTTGTGCAATGGGAGCCAGCCTGCTCTCCTTTCCGGCCCTGGCGAGCCGCAGCACTCACAGCCGCGAGCTGAGCTTCTTCAACCTCAATACCGGCGAACGGGTCAAGGCAAGCTACTGGGAGCAGGGGCGCTACCTGCCCGATGGTCTGGCCGAACTCAATCACCTGCTGCGGGACTATCGCCGGGACGAGGTGTTCAACATGGATCGCAAGCTGTTCGATCAGCTCTTCCTGTTGCAGCAACGCCTCGGCCACAGGGGCGAGATCCAGCTCATCTCGGGTTACCGCTCCCCCGCCACCAATGCCGCGAAGCACAGGCGCAGCAAGGGGGTTGCCAAGCGCAGCTACCACACCCTGGGCCAGGCGGTCGATGTGCGGCTGCAAGGGGTGCAGCTCGCCCACCTGCACCAGGCGGCGCTGCAGCTCAAGGTGGGTGGGGTGGGCTACTACCCCAGCGACAATTTCGTTCACCTCGATACCGGCCCAGCCCGCAGTTGGTAGACTCATTCGGCCTTATTTGCTGACAGGGGCGGGGCGGGCCTGCTAGGCTTTGCGCTCACCAGAAGAGGAGAACGAGATGAAGCAGATCCTGATAGGCGCCTTGATGGCCCTGGTATTGACGGGTTGCAGCAAGGTCAATCGTGACAACTATGACAAGCTCAAGATGGGGATCAGCTACAACCAGGCGAGCACCATCCTCGGCAAGGCGGACAGTTGTGACGACGTGCTCGGTACCACCAGCTGTGTCTGGGGCGATGCCCAGCACAACATCAAGATCCGGTTCATCGCCGACAAGGCGACCTTCTTCAGCTCGGAGGGGATCAAGTAGCCCCGAGCAACAAAAAAGCGCCGTCAGGCGCTTTTTTGTTGCTCGCAATCCAGAGGGCAGACGCTACTCAGTGGGAAGCGTACTGGTAGTTGAAGGTAGGCAGTCCCCACTTGAAGCGTACCGCCAGCAGCCGCAGCACGAAGCCGATGCCGATGGCACCGAACGCCGCCCAGTCGTTGGGCAGCCCCTGCTCGAGGGCCAGGCAATAGAGCCCGGCGGTGATGAGGGAGACGCCGGCATAGAGCTCGCGTCTGAACACCAGGGGAATGCGCTGACAGAGCAGGTCCCGCAGCACGCCGCCAAACACCCCGGTCACCACCGCCATGATGCAGGCGATGCCGGCGCCGTGCCCCATCTCCAGGGCGCGGGCCGCCCCGAAGATGGAGAAGACCACCAATCCCAGGGCGTCGAGGGCCATGAACAGCTTGCCGAGGTAGCGCATCAGGGGCGCACAGATGACGCTGAGCAGGGCAGCCCCCGCCACCAGCAGCACATAGTGGGGATGCTCGACCCAGAGCAGGGGGTAGTGGCCGAGCAGCACATCCCGTATGGTGCCCCCGCCGATGGCCGTGGCCGAGGCGATGATGACAACGCCAAACAGGTCCATCCGCCTGCGACCCGCCGCCAGGGCCCCCGTCATTCCCTCGGCCACCAGACCGAGCAGGAAGAGTGCATGTAACATGAGAAATACCCGGGATTAAAGAAAGGCCCGCATCCTAACAATCCTGCGCAGTCCCTACAAGCGACACCATATTCACATTAGATTAAGTAATGAAAAGGGGGCCATTGCCCCCTCTTTTTCTCATGCCGTCATCGCCTCAGCGTCCGAGCTGTTCATCCCGGTACTGATCCACCCACATGGCGGTGGCGCCGCAGATGGCCACCGGCATCACGAACAGGTTCACCACGGGAATGGCGGAGAAGAGGGTCACCAGGGCGCCGAAGCTCAGGCACTTGCCGCGCCGCTGCTTCAAGGCATCGCGCATGGTGATGAAGTCGATCTTGTGGTTGTCGAACGGATAATCCACATACTGGATCGCCATCATCCAGGCGCTGAACAGGAACCAGAGCAGGGGGGCCAGGGTCTGGCCGACCACGGGGATCAGGAACAGGATCAGGCAGCCGATCGCCTTGGGCAGATAGTATTTGAGCTTCTTCCATTCGCGGCCGAAGGTGCGCGGCACATCCTTGACGATGTCGAGCATGCCCGTCTCGGCGCTCGCCTGCCCGGTGAGTTGCTGCTCCACCTTCTCGGCCAGCAGGCCGTTGAAGGGGGCGGCCACCCAGTTTGCCACCGAGCTGAACAGGAAGGAGAAGACCACCAGTATGGTGATCAGGGCAATGGGCCAGAGCAGATAATCAAGCCAGGAGAGCCAACTCGGGATCTGCTGGTGCAGCCAGGCGAACAGGCCGTCCAGTTGCAGCAAGAGGGCGTAGAAGGCACCGGCAAACAGCACGAAGTTGACCAGCAGGGGGATCAGCACGAAGGTGCGGATCCCGGGTTGGCGGATGAGTGAGAAACCGCGCAGGAAGTAGTCTGCACCGCTGATAGAGTCGTTGACTAGGGGGCGTGATTGGCTCATATGAGCTCCATCCGTGACAGGAAACAGCCTGCATATTACAAACAAGCCATTGATTTGGTAAAGTCGCCGACCATTCCTTATTTCGTGCCGTGACGACTGAAAATCGGGCAGGGATGGGGATGATGCCTGCATATTACACACAAAGCCGGGTCTGGATTTGGTAAAGTCGCCAGCCCGCCGCCCCACTATTTAGCCCGGATATAGGCCTCCATGCGTCTGAAATTGATCAAGCTCGCCGGTTTCAAGTCGTTCGTCGAGCCGACCAAGATAGTGCTCAGTGCCGACATGACCGCCGTAGTGGGGCCAAATGGTTGCGGCAAATCCAACGTCATCGACGCGGTACGCTGGGTGCTGGGGGAGAGTTCGGCCCGCCATCTGCGCGGCGAGAACATGACGGACGTCATCTTCAACGGCTCCCTCAACCGCAGCGCCCATGGCCGCGCCTCGGTCGAACTGGTGTTCGACAATCCCCACAACCGGGTGCCCGGTGAATTTGGCCGCTTCGGCGAGATCTCGGTGCGCCGTGAGGTGCTGCGCGACGGCTCCAACCACTACGAGATCAACGGCCAGAAGTGCCGCCGCAAGGATGTCACCGACCTCTTCCTCGGCACGGGCCTGGGGCCGCGCAGCTACGCCATCATAGAGCAGGGCACCGTCAGCCGGCTGGTGGAGTCGCGCCCCGCCGATCTCAAGCTGTTCATGGAGGAGGCCGCCGGGGTCTCCCGCTACAAGGAGCGGCGCCGGGAGACCGAGCTGCGCATCCGCCACGCCCAGGAGAACCTAGAGCGGCTCGGCGACATTCGCGGCGAGCTGGGCTCGCGCCTCGAACACCTCAAGTCCCAGGCCGAGACAGCCGAACGCTACACCCAGCTCAAGCACCGCTCGCGCGCCGCCCGGGCCGAGCTCATCGGCTCCGAGCTGTGGGCGCTGGAGACCCGACTGGCTCAGGCCAAGGAGGAGCTGGGCAAGGTGGAGCTCGCCATCGCCGCCCTCGACGCCAGACGCAGCCAGGATGACAGCCGCCACATCAGCCTGTCGGTGGCCCGCCAGGAGGCCCAGGCCGAGCAGACGGCGCGCCAGCAGCAGCTCTTCCTTGGCGGTCAGGCCATCGCCCGGCTAGAGCAGCAGCAACTGCACCGAGACGAGCTGGGGCGCGACTGGCAGGCTCGCCACGGCGCCCTGAGTGAGCGAGTCGAGGGGCTCAAGGGCCAGCTGGCCGAGCAGCATGAGGCCCAGACAAATCTTGTCCTGGCCACCGAGCAGGAAGAGGCCCGCCTCGAGCAGTGTGAGCAGTTGCTCACCGAGCAGCAGGTACGACGGCTGGCGGTGAGCGAGGCCCTCGAAGGAGCCAGGGGACGGCAACAGCAGTGGCAGCAGCGCCAGGGGCAGCTGCAAACCCAGCTCAATCAGATCCGCACCCAGCAACAGGGCCTGCAGGAGTTGCAGGCCAGGACCCGGCTCGCCCGGCTCAAGCTCGAGGAGGCGCAGGGGGACGCCCTCGGCCAGCAGCCGGATCTGCAACCCCGACTGGATGCCCTGTCGGATGAGCTGGCGCTCTCCCGGGCCCGACATGACGAGCTGGAGGCGCAGTGGCAGGCCGCCGTGGCCCGCCACGAGACGCTCAAGGGAGAGCGGGATAGCCAGGGGGGTCTGCTGCGCGAATTCGGTGCCCGCCTCGCCACTCTTGATCAGATGCTGGGGGAACAGATGCTGGGCGCGACCCTGGCGGACCGGCTGCAGGTCGCCCCCGAGTGGGCCCAGGCCCTGGACAAGGTGCTCGGGCGCTGGCTCACCGCCCAGCCGGGGGATGAGTGCAACCTGGCGCAAGACGGGCTCTGGATAGGCCCGGCTCAGCCTGCGGTACCAGGCACCCTGGCGGCCCGGCTGGAGGGGGAGCACATCCCCGCCTTCCTCAACGTCATCTGGCTGGCCGATGACAGGGCGGCGGCGCTGGCCCGCCAGCCATCGCTCCTGGCCGGTGAGTCGGTACTGACCCCGGCGGGAGACTGGTTTGGCCCCAACTGGGCCGATCTCGGTCAGGGCGGCGCCCTTGGCACCCTGGCGCTGCTGGGGGAACGTGAGCGGTTGCACACCGAGCTGGCCGCAGGGGAGCAGGCGCTGGCCCGGCTGGATGCCCGGTTGAGTGGGGCCGATGGCGAACGCGCCCAGCTGCACGGCGCTCTTGAGGCGAGCCAGCGCGCCCTGCGCGAGCAGGAGCAGCAGTGGCAGCAACTGCGGGAAGCCTGGAGCCAGCAGCAGGGCCAGCGTCAGGAGCGTCTGCTGCGCCTGGGCCAGCTCGGCGAAGAGCTGAGCCGCCTCGACGCCGAGCAGGCCGCCGAGGCCAGCCGCGGCGAGGCCCTCACCCAGGCCCTCGAGCTGGCCGATGCCCAGTGGCAGGAGCACCTGGCCCAGGGGGAGTCGGAGCAGGCACAGCGGCGTCTGCTCGAGGAGCAGGCGCAGCGGGCCGAGCAGGATCTGGAGGTGGCGCGGGGGCGCCGTGAGCAGCAGCAGGGGCAGTGCCAGCGCCTGCTGCTGGAAAAACAGAATCTGAATCAGCTTATCGCCCTGCGCGAGCAGGAGCTGGCCCGGCTCGGGCTGGAATTGGCGCAGCTCAAGGCGCCGCAGCCGCAGGAGAGTCAGGAACTGTCGCCCCTGCTTGGCGAGCAGCGCGCCCTCGAAGAGGCCCAGCTTGCCTGTCATCAGCGCATCGCTCGCCTCGATCAGGCGCTGGCCGAGCTGGAGCAGGCCCGCAGCCGGGATCGGGCGCAGATGGTGACCCTGCAAGAGCAGCTGGCCCAGCTGCGTCTGGAGCGCGAGCGCAATCTCACCCGCAGGCAGGGGCTGCACGAGCAGCTCGAGGAGCTGGGGGTGCGCCTGATTGACCTCGATCAGGCGGCGCTCATCGCCGCCAACCGCACCGCCCTGCGCCAGGAGATCCAGACCCTGGAGGGGCAGGTGGAGGCGCTGGGGGCCATCAATCTGGCCGCCCTTGGGGAGTATGAAGAGGCGAAGAGCCGGGCCGGATACCTGGAAGATCAGTGCCAGGATCTCGAACAGGCACTGGAAACCTTGAGCCAAGCCATTAAAAGAATTGATAAAGAGACACAAATACGCTTCCGTGACACTTTCGATAAGGTCAATGAAGATTTAAAATCCCTGTTCCCCAAGGTGTTTGGGGGCGGGAGTGCCTGGCTGGAACTCACCTCCGACGATCTTTTGGAGGCCGGGGTGAGCATCATGGCAAGACCTCCGGGCAAGAAGAATGCTACCATTGCCCTGCTTTCCGGGGGGGAGAAGGCCTTGACCGCGCTGGCGCTGGTTTTTGCCATCTTCAGACTCAATCCGGCGCCATTTTGCATGCTGGATGAGGTGGATGCACCGCTCGATGAAGTGAACGTCGGTCGCTTCTGTTCTCTTGTCAAAGAGATGTCGAGCACAGTACAGTTCATTTATATCAGTCATAACAAGGTCTCCATGGAGATGGCCGAACAACTGGTCGGCGTAACGATGCAAGAGCCTGGGGTTTCTCGCATCGTCTCGGTCGATATCGGTGAAGCCGTCGCTTTGGCTGAGCAAAACTAGAAAGAGAAGCAGCTAATGCAGGAATTGCGTTACATCTTGGTCGCCTTGGGCGGGATTGCCATTGCGGCATTGCTCATTCACGGGTTGTGGAGCAACAGGAAGAATCGTCAGTCCCCGATCAAGGAGAAACCCTTGAACCGGATGGACAGCAAAACACGGGATCGTGACAGCGATGCCTTCGACAGCGACGGCATCGGCCAGGTGCGCGTGGTCAGTGCCGGGCGCCGTGCCGAGCCCAAGCTGCAGAGCGAAGCCGTCCCGCGCAGCCAGTATCTCGATGACGAGGACGAGGACGAGCTGCCGCCGCCCGCCCCGCGCAAACCCGTCGCCCGTCCGGTCGCTCCCCCTCCCGTCTATGAAGAGGAAGAGGAGATGGAGGAGCCGGTGCTGGAGACAGTGGCACCCGAGCCCCAGCGCAAGCCTGCCCAGGTCAATCGTCGCACCCCGGTCTACCGCTCCCGCCCCCAGCGCGAACCGGCCATGCAGCCGTTTGATGATGAGCCCCAGAGCGAGCCCGATTACACCAGCGGCCTCAGCTTTGGCGAGGCGCCCCGGGCCCAACCCCGTCAGGCCGCCGAACCCGTCGCCGAACGCGCCCCCCTGGTCGAGACCCGGAGCGAGCGCGCCGCTCCCGTTCAGGCCCCCGTCTATGACGAGCCCGAGCCGGTACGCGCCCCGGTCGAGAAGATCTGGCAGGATGTCTACGTCATCAACCTGATGGCCCGCCCCGGTCAGGAGCTGCAAGGGGCCGCCCTGCTCGCCTCCCTGCAATCTCTGGCGTTCAAGTTTGGCGAGATGGACATCTTCCACCGCCACGAGGGGCTGGATGGTCATGGGGAGGTGCTCTTCTCCATGATCAACATGGTCAAGCCGGGCACCTTCAACCCCTACCGCATGGAGCAGTTCAGCACCCCGGGTGTGTCGCTCTTCATGCAGTTGCCCCTGCGCAGCAACGTGGCGTTCGCGTTCGAACACATGTTGCAGGCCGCCGATCAGCTGGCCAGCGATCTGGATGCCATGCTGACCGACATGGAGCGCAGCCCCTTGAGCGACGAGACCATAGCCCGTTATCGCCGCGAGCTGGCCGCCTTCGAGGCGGGCCGCGACTAAGACTCCCCGGGGTCTGCAAGAGCAAGAGTGCGGTACCCAGGTGCCGCATTTTTGTTTCTGCCCCGGCCTGGATTTTTCATCACACTTCGAGACTTTTTCATGAGCGAGCCCCTCTCCCGCCACAGCCAGCTGTGTGAACTGCTTAATGACTACGGCCACCAGTATTACGTGCTGGACAACCCCACTGTGCCGGACGCCGAATACGATCGCCTGATGCGCGAGCTGATTGCGCTCGAGGCCGAGCATCCCGAGCTGAAGACCCCCTCGTCCCCCAGCGCTCGGGTCGGCGGTGCGCCGCTCTCGGCCTTCAAACAGGTGCGCCACGAGATCCCCATGCTGAGCCTGGACAACGTCTTCAGCGGCGAGGAGCTGCAGGCGTTCGAGCAGCGCATGAAGGATCGCCTCAAGCGGGAGGTGAGTTTCACCTTCTGCTGTGAGCCCAAGCTGGACGGCCTGGCAGTCAGCCTGCTCTATGTGGAGGGCCAGCTGGTGCAGGCGGCCACCCGGGGCGATGGCACCACGGGGGAGGAGATCACCGAGAACGTGCGCACCATCAAGGCCATTCCGCTCTCCCTGCGGGGCAGCGGCTGGCCCGCCCGGCTGGAGGTGAGGGGGGAGGTCTTCATGCCCAGGGCCGGCTTCGCGGCCATGAACGAGAAAGCCCTGGCCGCCGGGGAGAAGGTGTTCGTCAACCCGCGCAACGCCGCCGCCGGCAGCCTGCGTCAGCTCGATTCCCGCATCACCGCCAGCCGTCCCCTGAGCTTCTACGCCTATGGCGTGGGGGTGGGCGGCGACGAGCTGGGGGATTCCCACTTCGCTCGCCTCAATCAGCTCAAGGCCTGGGGACTGCCGCTCAGCCCCGAGGTGAAGCTCAAGGAAGGGGCGGCCGGCTGCCAGGCTTTCCACGATGACATCCTGGCCCGTCGCGGTGAGCTGGCCTATGAAATTGATGGCGTGGTCTACAAGGTGGATGCCATCCCCTTGCAGCTGGAGCTGGGCTTCGTGGCCCGGGCGCCGCGCTGGGCCACCGCCCACAAGTTCCCGGCCGAGGAGGAGATGACGGAGCTGGAGAATGTCGAGTTCCAGGTGGGCCGTACCGGCGCCATCACCCCGGTGGCCAAGCTCAAACCCGTGTTCGTCGGCGGCGTCACCGTCTCCAACGCCACCCTGCACAATGCCGACGAGATAGCGCGCCTCGGCGTCATGATCGGCGATACCGTGATCGTGCGCCGGGCGGGGGATGTGATCCCGCAGATAGTGGCCGTGGTGGAGGCGAAGCGCCCCGCGGATGCCCGCGAGATCCTCTTCCCCGCCCAGTGCCCGGTGTGCGGCTCGGCGGTGGAGCGGCTGGAAGGGGAGGCGGTGGCCCGCTGCGCCGGCGGCCTGTTCTGCGAGGCCCAGCGCGCCGCCGCCATCAAGCATTTCGCCGCCCGCCGCGCCATGGATGTGGATGGCCTGGGGGACAAGATAGTGGATCAGTTGGTGGACAAGGGGATGATCAAGACCCCGGCGGACCTGTTTGGCCTCAACGCCATCCAGTTGGCCGGTCTCGAGCGGATGGGGCAAAAATCCGCCCTCAACCTGGTGGCCGCCATCGACAAGGCCCGCAGCACCACCCTGCCCCGCTTCCTGTTTGCCCTCGGCATTCGCGAGGTGGGGGAGGCGACGGCGCTGAACCTCGCCAACCACTTCCTCACCCTGGAGGCGCTGCGGGAGGCGAGCGTGGAGCAGCTGCTCGCCGTGCCGGACGTGGGGGACGTGGTGGCCAAGCATGTCTACTTCTTCCTGCGCCAGCCCCACAACATAGAGGTGCTGGATGCGTTGCTGGCCGCCGGCATCCACTGGCCGGCCATCGAGAAGAAGGAGGCAAGCGCCCAGCCCTTCGCCGGCAAGACCTTCGTGCTGACCGGCACCCTCACCCAGCTCTCGCGCAACGACGCCAAGGCGGCCTTGCAGGCCCTGGGGGCCAAGGTGGCGGGCTCGGTGTCGGCCAAGACCGACGTGCTGGTGGCCGGGGACGCCGCCGGCTCCAAGCTGGTCAAGGCCCAGGAGCTCGGCATCACCATCTGGACCGAAGCCGAGTTGCAGGCGGCGCTTCAGCCCTGAGCCCCCCTCTTCACGATGACAGCAGACCCGGCCCAGGCCGGGTCTGCCGTTTCTGCTGGCCGCAGGATCAGGGATGGCGACAGGGGAGAGGACGGCGCCGTCGCGGCGAATCAGGGGAGACCTGGAAAAGAGCAAAAAAGTGAAAACCGGGGATCCGCGTCCGGGCCAATCGGGGTCTGGCCTGGACGGAAATACTATCCCTTTGGGTCTGATTTCTAACTGAGCAGCTGGCGGAAAACCTGTCCTGGATCAAGAAAGCGGTGCCGGCTTTGGGGCCTAATAGCCACCACATATAGGGCATTAAAGAAATAAATCACCTATATATTGTGTTTGTAAGCTGTGTATAACGTCAGCCTCTGCCAGATGTCAGCCAGGGTCAGAGGCCCGGCTGGCCCCGCCTCGCCCTGGTGAGCCGGGCGGGCTGGCATCGCTCATCGGGTCGACCCGATACGACCATTTTTTGCGGGGATAAGAGATGAAACCGGTTGTGATCAAACGTGATGGATGCCGTGCGCCATTCAATGGCCAGCTGATTGCCGAGGCGGTGAGCCGGGCGGCGGAAGCGGTCAATCAGGCCAGTCCGGCGCTGGCCGAGCGCATCGCCGGCGCCGTCAGCCAGGAGCTGGAAGGGCGGGGCGAGGTGGATATCCACGAGATCCAAAACCGGGTCGAGAACCACCTGATGGCCTCCGACGACAAGGCCATCGCCCGCGCCTACATCGAATACCGTCACGACCGGGATCAGGCCCGCGAGGCCCGTGGCCGCCTGGCCCAGGAGATCCGCGGCCTGGTCGAGCAGACCAACGCGGCCCTGCTCAACGAGAACGCCAACAAGGACTCCAAGGTGATCCCGACCCAGCGCGACTTGCTGGCCGGTATCGTCGCCAAGCACTACGCCATCAGCCACATGCTGCCCCGCGAGGTGGTTCAGGCCCACGAGAGTGGCGACCTGCACTTCCACGATCTCGACTACTCCCCCTTCTTCCCCATGTTCAACTGCATGCTGATCGACCTGAAGGGGATGCTGACCCACGGCTTCAAGATGGGCAACGCGGAGATCGACACCCCCAAATCCATCAGCACGGCCACTGCGGTGACCGCCCAGATCATCGCCCAGGTGGCGAGCCACATCTATGGCGGCACCACCATCAACCGCATCGACGAAGTGCTGGCCCCCTATGTGACCATCAGCTGGCAGAAGCATCGTGAAGTGGCCGAAGAGTGGGGGATCCAGGATGTGGATGCCTACGCCATGGCCCGCACCGAGAAAGAGTGCTACGACGCCTTCCAGTCACTGGAGTACGAAGTCAACACCCTGCACACCGCCAACGGTCAGACCCCCTTCGTCACCTTCGGCTTCGGCCTGGGGGATAGCTGGGAGTCGCGGATGATCCAGCGCGCCATCCTCGGCAACCGTATCGCAGGCCTTGGCAAGAACAAGAAGACCGCCGTGTTCCCGAAACTGGTGTTCGCCATCAAGGATGGCCTGAACCACAAGCAGGGCGATCCCAACTACGACATCAAGCAACTGGCGCTGGAGTGTGCCTCCAGGCGGATGTATCCGGACATCCTCAACCATGACCAGGTGGTCAAGGTGACCGGCTCCTTCAAGACTCCCATGGGGTGCCGATCCTTCCTCGGTGCCTATAAGGAGAATGGTGAGCTGGTCCACGAGGGACGCAACAACTTGGGGGTGGTGAGCCTCAACCTGCCGCGCATTGCGCTGAAATCCCGTGACGAAGCGGACTTCTGGGATCGTCTGGACGCCGCCCTGCGGGTGGCCAAGACGGCGCTGATGTACCGCATCGAGCGCCTGGACGGTGTGAAAGCCCGGGTCGCCCCCATCCTCTATATGGAAGGGGCCTGCGGTGTGCGGCTGAAAGCGGACGATAACGTCAGCGAGATCTTCAAACATGGCCGTGCCTCCATTTCCCTCGGCTATATAGGGGTGCACGAGACCATCAACGCCCTGTTCGGCGACTCGGTACACCTGTTTGACAGCGAGACCCTGCGCCAGAAGGCCATCGCCATCATAGCGCGGCTCAAGGCGGCCACCGACGCCTGGAAGGAGGAGACAGGCTACGGCTTCAGCCTCTACTCCACCCCGAGCGAGAACCTCTGCACCCGCTTCTGCCGCATCGACGCCAAGGAGTTTGGCGTGGTGGCCGGGGTGACCGACAAGGGCTACTACACCAACAGCTTCCACCTGGACGTGGAAAAGCAGGTGAACCCTTACGACAAGCTGGACTTCGAGGCGCCCTATCCCCCCATCGCCAGCGGTGGCTTCATCTGCTACGGCGAGTACCCCAACATCCAGCACAACCTGGAGGCGCTCGAGAACGTCTGGGACTACAGCTATGACAAGGTGCCCTATTACGGCACCAACACCCCCATAGACGAGTGCTACGACTGCGGCTTCACCGGCGAGTTCGAGTGCACCTCCAAGGGCTTTACCTGCCCGCGCTGCGGCAACCACGATCCGGCCAAGGTGTCGGTGACCCGCCGGGTGTGCGGCTACCTCGGCAGCCCGGATGCGCGCCCTTTCAACGCGGGCAAGCAGGAAGAAGTGAAGCGCCGGGTCAAGCATATGTAAGCCGAGCCCTCACCCTGGCCCTCTCCCAGAGGGAGAGGGAACCGATAGCTGAGCTGTGGGGGCCGAAGAGCGACAGTCATCTCTTGTTCTGATTGGCAAGCTGGTTTCCTCGGGACTATCCGCAATACGTCGCTCTGCACCCTTCTCCCGCTCACGTTGAAAAGAGTGGGAGAAGGGCTGGGGATGAGGGGGCTGAAAATCCATCATCACTTGCCTGCCAAACAGTGAACCGAGAGAAAAGATGCACTACCACCAGTACTACCCGGTCGATGTGATCAATGGCCCCGGCACCCGCGCCACCCTGTTTGTGTCGGGCTGCGAGCACCAGTGCCCAGGCTGCTACAACCAGAGCACCTGGCGCCTCGATGGGGGCAAGCCGTTCGATCAGGGGATGAGCGATCGCATCATTGGCGATCTCAACGATTCGCGCATCAAGCGGCGGGGGCTGTCGCTCTCCGGCGGCGATCCGCTCCACCCCGCCAACCTGGCCAGCGTGCTGGCGCTGGTGAAGCGGGTGCGGGCCGAGTGCCCCGGCAAGGACATCTGGTGCTGGACCGGCTATCTGCTGGCAGATCTCAGCCCGGCCCAGCGCGAGCTGGTCGCCCTGCTGGACGTGCTGGTGGATGGCAAGTTCGAGAAGGCCCTGGCCGATCCCGGCCTGCTCTGGCGCGGCAGCAGCAACCAGATCGTTCACGACCTCAACGGCTGGCGGGAGCGGGAACACAAGAGTCGGATCTCCTGTCTGCAGCTGGCGTGACCTCGGGCCCTGATGGCGATCTGGGGGCGCCTGGCCTGGGATGAAGCGGCGGGCCGGCGAGGGAGGGCAATCCGCGCCTTAGTTGCCAACTGAGTGCGTGAGGCTTACTGTAGGGCATCAAACTCACGGGAGAATGTGATGAATAACCTAGTCAAAATCTTGCTGGCCATCTTTCTGCCCCCGGTCTGCGCCTTTATCCAGGTCGGCTTGAGCCTGCACTTTTTCCTCAACATAGTGCTGACCCTGCTCGGCGGCCTGCCCGGCATGGTCCATGCGCTCTGGCTGGTGGTGACGGACAAGCGCGCCTGAGCCACGACAGCGCAGACGCAAAGAAGAGGCCAACCCAGGGGTTGGCCTTTTTGCTGTCTGGCGGTATGGCCCCTTGGGCTCACTGCTGCTTGCAGTCGGTGTAGGCGCTCTGCCATTCACCGCTCTCGCCCCTCATCTCGACGAAGCCTTCGCTCCCCTTGTTCCACCAGACGGCCTCATGCTCATCGGTATAGCGGGCGCCAGAGGCAGAGACCACCTGGGGCAGGGTGTAATCCTTGCCATCGGGCAGGGCGAGCTTGATGAAGTTGAGGCTGTCGTCGGAGAGGGCGTAGTAGCTCACCTGAACCTTCTGGTCGTTGGCACACTGATAGGCTATTGGGGCGCCGCCTGTGACGGTGAGGGTGTGGGGAGCCGGGGCACAGCCCGCGAGGCCGAGCAGCAGGGCGCCCGGCAGAGAGAAGCGCAGAAACATCACGATGAAGACTCCATTGGTGCGATATAGGTTCGACTGAACCCATAACCTGGGGTAAAGCCTAACAGAGCGGGCGGCTCAGGCAAGGGGCAGGGGCAAACCCCTGGTCGAGTCGTGACGTTTCCCCCTCGCCCCGGGCCTGGCTTGTGGCCAAAAAAAGCCCCGATGATCGGGGCAAAAAGCAAGCTCGTCCATGGGCTCATCACAGTAGTCAGTGGCCGAAGCGGGTCGCCTCGAACCGGTTAAGCAGGTGGTGCAGCAGGTAGCAGGCCAGCAGGGTGGCGACGATGGCAAAGAGGATGCTGCTGACCCGATAGAGGGCGCTGAACACCAGATCGTTGCCCGGGGTCAGATACTGGCCGAACAGGATGCCGAGGGTGGTGAGGGCGCCAAAGCCGACTCCCGAACCGCTCGCCTCCTTGACGTGGGCGTGGCTGAACAGCATGGCGCCGAGCCAGAGCAGGGGGGCGACCAGGATCAGCTGTCCGGACCAGTCATAGAGCACCAGCTGGCACAGGATGCCGAAGCTGACCCCGAGCAGGGTCCCCATGGCCCGGCGCCTGGCATAGCCGAGGGCGCCGTTCCAGTGCATGGGGAAGAGCACCAGCAGGGTGGTGGCCTGGGCAGACATGGAGTCGCGCAGGTCGAACATCTGGAATACCAGGAAGGAGAGGGTGGCGACCGCGGCCCCCAGCAGCGCCTCGTGGCGCATCCGGTGCGGCGCCTTGGGCTGGCTCACAGGGCTGGGTCTGGGCTCCACGTCCGGCAGCAGGGCCGTCATCAGGTAGGCGATGAGTACGGAGAGCACGTTGGCCCAGAGGTTGCTGAAGATGAGATCGTTCAAGTCCGTGTCCGGGTAGCTGGCAAAGTGCAGCATGATGCTGAGGCTGAGCACGCCGTTGGCGCCAAACAGAAACAGGCTGCCCCGGGACATGGCGGCGAAGCGATAGACGAACAGCAGGAAGGCGACGGGGGTCATCAGGGCGGGATGAGCGCCAAACAGACCGCCGAGCAGGCCGACCTCCAGTCCGCACATCACGGCGGCGGCGATCAGCTGGCGGGCGGCGTGGCCGCTCATCACGGGCACCATGCCGAGCAGCAGCATGGGGGTCACGGTGAAGAAGACCCCGTAGTTCCAGCCAAACAGCTTGCAGAGCAGGAAGCCCAGGGTGCTGCCGAAGGCGATGCGCAGGCATTGGCGCAGCTCGTTGGCCGCCAGGGGCCTGTGCCAGAGGGTGGGGTTGATCAGGGTACTTGCCATTATGTGCGTCCGCTTGGCATCAGTAGATGTAGTGCAGCAGGCTCAGCAACCGGATCTGGCCGCGGGCAAACAGGGCGGTCAGGGCGTTGTCTGGCAGCAGCTGGACGGTGGCGCGGGCTCCGGTGGGCAGGCCCTTGGGCATCTTATCCAGGGTCAGGTGCA
Organism: Aeromonas crassostreae; assembly: GCF_054052445.1. Classification (NCBI taxonomy): domain Bacteria; kingdom Pseudomonadati; phylum Pseudomonadota; class Gammaproteobacteria; order Aeromonadales; family Aeromonadaceae; genus Aeromonas; species Aeromonas crassostreae. The sequence continues at coordinate 147,768 of NZ_JBSTYM010000008.1, forward strand.
GGCGCAGGCGCTGGGCATCACGCACCCAGCGATCCGACTCCACCGGGCTGGCCAGCAGGCCGTTGGCATCGAACTGACCGGCGCTGACCCCGGCATCCAGGCTGCTGACCCTGGCCTGGAAGATCTGGCCGGGCTTGCCATCGAAGGCGATCAGGGCCCTGGCCCCCGCCGTGACGTTGCGCAGGCTCTTCTCGCGAAAATCGGCGATGAGATCCACCTTGTCCGAGACCAGGGCCAGCAGGGGCGATCCGGCGGCGGCGAAGCTGCCCTGCTTGAGCTGCATATTGGTCACTATGCCGTCCTGGGGCGCCGTCACCTGGCTGTAGGCGAGGTTGAGCTCGGCCTGGGCCAGCTTGTTGCGGGCCTGGCGCAGGCGCAGGTTGTCGGCGCCTGCCAGGCCGCGGTTGACCCTGATCTGGTCCAGGCGCGCCCGGCTTGCCATCAGGTTGGCGCGGGCGGTCTGCCAGGCGCTGTTGGCCTGATCCCGCTGCTGGGTGGAGACCAGCTTCTTGGCGAACAGCGTCTCCAGGCGACGGGCATCGCGCTCCTTTTGCGCGAGATCGGTCAGGTTGGCGCTGAGATCCGCCTTGGCGGCGTCCAGGCTGGCATCGAGCTGACGGTTGTCCTGCATGGCCTGATCCAGGGCGAGCCGGGCCTGCTCCACCGCCAGGCGAAAGGGTTCGCCATCCAGGGCGAACAGCAGATCCCCCCGTTTGACGGCCTGGTTGTTGCTCACCGCCACCTCGACTATCTTGCCGCTGACCTGGGGGGTGATGCGGGTGACGGTCCGGGTTGCCATGGCCTGGGGGGTGAGGGGCATCTCGATGTCGGCCAGCAGGAAGTAGGCAAACACCGCCGCGAAGCCGAGCATGGCAAACTTTATCCAGCGGGCAAATTGTTGATCCGGCGTCATCTTATTCTCTCTCTTCACTCTGTTGTTCCAGCTTGTCGATGGCATTGGTCGAGATGCGGGCAATGATCTGCTCGAACTGGATCAGATCCTGATTGCTGATGCCGCCGAGCAGCTCCCGGCGCACCCCTATGATGCGGTCCTCGATCTGGTCGAGCAGGGCCTTGCCCGCCGGGGTCAGGGTCACGATGCGGGCCCGCTTGTCCTGATGGCAGCAGTGGCGCGCGATCAGATCCTGCTCCTCCAGCTGACCCAGGGTGCGCATCAGGGAGGGCAGCTCGATTTCCAGGGCATCGGCCAGGCTCTTCTGGCTGAGGGAGCCCCCGAGGCGGGAGAGCTTCCACAGCGCGGTCCAGCGGGGATGGGTCAGCCCCAGGGGGGCCAGTTCGTGATCGGCCACGGTGCGCCACAACCGGCTGAGCCGGGCCAACTGTTCCGCCAGGGACAACTCGCGCAACATCTCCAGATCCTTGACCATCATCTCGCTCCTGTTACTTAGCCTGCTAAGTATTATATTTATTTAGCAGGCTAAGTAAATAGTGTGATCGAGATCTTGTTTGACCGAGCTGGCCCGTGGCCACGGCGGGCAAGGGGCGGGAGACCTGTTAGGTTTCGCCGGGCAGGGAGGTGGCGTTTAAGGTTTTAATGTTTTTATATGCCTTTGCAGCCGGGCTAACCGACAGGCGAGGGGCGGGGCACTAGAGTAGCGCCACCTCACACCCTGGAGCATAACAATGAAAAGCCTCTCTACCCCGAAAGCCGCCCCCTGGGGCAGTCAACAAATCGCCGGCATGCCCATGATGATCTTCCTCGGGCTTGCCACCTGCGTCCTCTTCTCCGGCTGGAACGGCTCTTTGCCGCTCGGCATGGTCGGCGCCCTGGCGCTGATGTTCGTGCTCGGCACCCTGCTAAGCGAGCTGGGCGAGCGCATCCACCCCATCCGTGAATACCTGGGGGGCGGCACCATACTCGCCATCTTCGGCGGCGCCGCCCTGTTCGAATACCAGGTGCTGCCGGTCGAGGCCGGTCAGGTGATCACCCGCTTCATGAAGGAGGGGGGCTTTCTGAACTTCTTCATCGCCAGCCTGGTGACCGGATCTGTGCTGGGGATGAGCAGTGCCCTGCTGAAAAACGCCGCCATGCGTTACCTGCCGGTGATCCTGGGTGGGGTCGCCGTGGCGCTGCTCAGCGTCGGTCTGGTGGGCTCCCTGATGGGTTATGGCTTCAAGAATGCCGTGCTGCTCATCGGCCTGCCCATCATGGGTGGCGGCATGGGCGCCGGCGCCGTGCCCCTGGTGGAGATCCTCTCCGGCCCCTTGCAGATGTCCAGCGCAGACTTGCTGTCGCGCATGGTCCCCGCCGTGGTGATCGCCAACACCCTGGCCATTTTGATGGGCTCCCTGCTGGCGCGCCTCGGTCGTCGCTACCCCTCCCTGACCGGCAACGGCAAGCTGATGGTCAAGGAAAACAGCCAGAGCGTCGCCGACGAGCAGGCCCAGGCGCCGACGCTGGAGAGTCTGGGCCTCGGGCTCTTCATCAGCTCCAGCATGTTCGTGCTGGGCTCCTTGCTCGGCAACTTCATCCCCATGCACCCCTTCGCCCTCATGATACTGGCGGTGGCCTTCGTCAAGGTGAGCGGCCTGCTGCCGCGCCGCTACGAGCAGGCTGCCGCCGACTGGTACCAGTTCGTGGTCACCAATCTCACCCCCTCCCTGCTGGTGGGCATAGGGGTCGCCTATACCAGCATCCCGGAGCTCATCAGCGCCTTCTCCGTCAGCTACTTCGTGCTGGTGCTGGTGACCGTGGTCGGCGGCGCCCTCGGCGCGGCCCTGGTGGGGCGCATGATAGGTTTTTATCCCATAGAGGCGGCCATCACCGGCGGCCTGTGCATGGCCAACATGGGGGGCACGGGCGATGTGGCCGTGCTGTCGGCGGCCCAGCGCATGAAGCTGATGCCGTTCGCCCAGATCTCTTCCCGTCTCGGGGGCGCCGTCATGTTGATCCTGGCCACCCTGCTCATCTCGCTGCTGGCATAAGGAATCGACAATGAACGACATCATGATGGGCACCAGCCTGCCCTACGCCGAACGCAAGCGTCAGGGCCTGATGGGGCGCATGCCCCACAAGGAGGAGTCCCTGGCCCAGCAGCGGCGCCGCATCTACCGATTGGTCAGCGCCATGCAGAGCCCGTTCGACCAGCACCTGCTGCTGCGCCAGCTGCAAGAAGACAACCCTGTGCTGTTTTACGATCTGGTGCGCCACCACCTGCCGGAGCTCTTGCCCATCATCTACACCCCGGTGGTGGGGGAGGCCTGCCAGCGCCACAGCGATCTCTATCTGCGCAGCCACGGTCTCTACCTCTCCTGGCACGACAGAGACGATCTGGACGCCATCTTCGCCTCGGTGGAGCAGGAGGTGGACGTCATCGTCATCTCCGACGGTGAGCGGGTGCTGGGTCTGGGGGATCTCGGCATCGGCGGCATGGGGATCTGCATCGGCAAGCTGGCGCTCTACAGCGCCGCCGGCGGCATCAACCCGGCCCGTACCCTGCCCCTGTGCGTGGACGTGGGCACCAACAATCCCGAGCTGCTGGAGGATGACTCCTACCTCGGCTGGCAGGCCAACCGGGTGGATGGCGAATCCTATTACCACTTCATGGACAAGGTGGTGGCGGCCATCCGCACCCGCTGGCCCCAGGTGGTGTTGCAGTTTGAAGACTTCGCCGGCAAGCATGCCGCCAATCTGCTGGCCCGCTACCGGGATGAGCTGTGCATGTTCAACGACGACATCCAGGGCACGGCGGCGGTGGCTTCGGCCTGCGTGCTGGCGGGCTTGCAGCAGGCGGGCACTACCCTGGCCGACACCCCCGTGCTCATCGTCGGGGCGGGATCTGCCGGTTGCGGCATCGCCGCCATGCTGGCGCAACTGGCGGGCAGTCCGGATCGGGTGCAACTGTTTGATCAAGATGGGCTGGTCTGCCTGGATCGCGCCAATCTGACCCCATCCCAACGACCTTTTGCCCGTCCGGCGCAAGAGGCTTGCGCCGCCCTGCCTGCGCTCATTGAGCGGCTGCGCCCAGGGGTGCTGATCGGGGTGAGCGGCCAGGGCGGGCTCTTTACAGAGGCCGTGCTCAGGGCCATGGGGGAGGCGTGCGAGCGGCCGGTGATACTGCCGCTCTCCAACCCGACCCGCAGCGCCGAGGCGACGCCGGAGCAGGTGTGGCAGGCCACAGATGGTCGCGCCCTGCTCGCCACCGGCAGCCCCTTCGCCCCGGTGACCGTGGCGGGGGAGGCGCGTGTGGTCTCCCAGTGCAACAACGTCTATGTCTTCCCTGGCATCGGTCTCGGCGCCTGCGCGGTCAAGGCGAGGCGCATCAGTGACGGCATGTTGCAGGCGGCGGTGCGGGCGGTGGGGGCCTATCCCCTGGCAGAGGGGCGCCTGCTGCCTCCCATCGAGCAGGTGGGGGAGGTGGCCCGCGCGGTCGCTCGCGCCGTGGCCCTCACCGCCCGCGAGGAGGGATTGGCGGATTTTGACGGTGATCCCGCCCCCCTCATTGACCAGACCTGGTGGCGTCCGCACTATTGGTCCGCGTCCTGATGTTGCAAGGCTAATCGATGAAACTGCGTCACCAAGTGGTCACCCTCTCCCTCGGGCTGTCACTGCTGCTGATCCTGATCCTGGGCAGCCTGCTCGCCCTCTTTATCCGCCACCTGCTGGAGAGCAACCTGCAGGAGAGCGGCGGCGATCTGGCCCGGGTGCTGGCGGCGGACAGCCGGGTGGTACAGGCCCTCAAGCAGGGGCGGGATCCGGGCCTGCGGGACTATGTGGAGGGGATCCGCAGCCGCACCGATGCCGCCTACATGGTGGTGACCGACGAGCATGGGGTGCGCCTGAGCCACCCCTCCCCGGCGCGGGTCGGCGGCCGGTTTCGCGGCGACGACATCTGGCCCGCCCTCAACCAGCGGATCAGCTACTGCTCCAAGGATGCGGGGACCCTGGGGCCCGCCATCCGCTGCTTCGCCCCCGTGCTCGGCCCCGATGGTCGCGCCATGGGCGCCGTGGTGGTGGGCTACCTGATGCGCACCGTGGAGGGCATCTACCTGGAGCGGGTCGCCCTGCTGGCCTGCGCCATCCTTGCCGTGCTGGGGTGCGGTTTGCTGCTGGCGCTCTGGGTGCAGCATCTGCTGCGTCGTACCCTGCTGGATCTCGAACCCGAGGCCATCGTCCATCGCTTCATGTTGCAGGATCTGGTGCTGGAGCACATCCCGGAAGGGGTGATAGCCCTGGACAGCCAGGGCCGCATCCGCATGCTCAACAGCGCCGCCTTCTATCAGCTGCGCCTGCCGGGCACGGGGCGCCACGCCCTGCTGGGTCAGCCCCTGGCACAGGTCTCGCCGCCCCTGGCGCCCGCCCTGACCCAGGTGGAGACCGAGCTCGGCTTCACCGTGCACGGGGAGGCGTTCGTTGGGTGCTGGCAGGCGGTGGAGGGCAAGGTGCCCGGCCGCCTGATCATCTTCAGCCGCCCCGAGCTGACCGGCAGCCTCGGCATGCAGGTGACCCATCTGCGCCAGTATGCCGAGATGCTGCGCATCCAGACCCACGAGTTTGCCAACAAGCTGAGCAGCCTCTCCGGCTTGTTGCAGCTCGGCCACGTGGATCAGGCGGTGGAGCTGATCCAGCAGGAGAGCGAGGCGTGCCAGACCATGCTGCAGGGGCTGCTGCGGGCCATCGAGGACAAACCGGTGGCTGGCCTCATCCTCGGCAAGTTCAGCCGGGCGCGGGAGCTGGGGGTGACCCTGGTGCTGGATCCCGACTCGGCGCTCGGGGAGTATCCGGCGGCGGTGTCGGCGGATCTCATTACCCTCATCGGCAACCTGCTGGACAACGGCATCCGCGCCGCCTGGGCGCGGCGCAACAGCTGTCCGCCCCGGGTGCTGATCTCTATCAACGACTTCGGCCGCCGCCTGGTGATCGAGGTGGAGGACAGCGGCGAGGGGGTGGACGAGGCGCTGGCGGATCACCTGTTCGACTACGGGGTGAGCCGTCAGACCGGCGATCACGGTGTGGGCCTCTTCCTGGTCAAGGAGACGGTGGCCAGACGAGGGGGTGTGATAGAATGGCGCCGCACCGCCGAACAGACCACTCTGTTCGGTATCTACTTGAATAAAAACCAATTGGTGTGAGTCATGGCGCCCATTTTCACCCTGGTGATCGAGGATGACGAACGGATCGGTGCCATCCTGGCCGAGCTGGTCTCCTCCACCCCCGGATTTTCCCTGCTGGGTCGGGCCGAGAGCCTGACCCAGGCCGATCTCATGATGCGCGCGACCGAGCCCCAGCTGCTGCTGGTGGACATCTCACTGCCCGACGGCTCGGGCCTGGAGTGGGTGAACCGGCTACGCAGCCACAACCGGGAGGCCTACGTCATCATGGTCACCGCCTCCTGCGATGTTGAGACCATACAGCAGGCCCTGAACCTGGGGGTGCAGGATTACATCATCAAGCCGCTGCGGCTGTTTCGGGTTCAGCAGAGCCTGGAGGAGATCCTCACCCTGCACAGACGCATCTGCGAGCGGGGCTCCCTGGCGCAGAGCGATCTGGACAAGCTGATGGGCAAGGGGCGCATCCAGCCGAGAGAAGTGCGTGACACCCCCAAGGGGATAGACGCCATCACCCTGCGTCAGGTGCTGGAGCTGCTGGCCGGCGAGCCGGACACGGCGTTTTCCACCGATATTGTGGCGCTGCGGCTGTCGCTCAGCCGTACCACGGCGCGCCGTTATCTGGAGTATCTGGAGTCCGAAGACAGGGTCGATGTGGACCTCAACTACGGCCAGCGTGGTCGCCCCGAGCGGCGCTACCACTGGCGCCGGGGCAGCTGAGGTGGCTTGAGCAAAGCATGGAGAACAAGAAGGGAGCCCGAGGCTCCCTTCTTGCTGTCTGCCTGTTGCCATATGCTTGGCAGCCCTTCCTAACCAGCCTTGTTCACAGTACGCCCAGAGGGAAAGGGTGGAGGCCTGACTCGGCCTCCTCAAACAGCTGGATCAGGTGATCCGCCACGGCCCGCACCCGCCGGGAGTGGGCGAGATCGCTGTGGAGCACCAGCCAGATGGGCTGATCCACCCCCAGATCCGGCAGCAGGCAGACCAGATCCGTCTCTTTGGCCAGGAAGTGGGGCAGCACCGCCAGCCCCAGACCGGCCCGGGCGGCGGCGAGCTGGGCCGTCAGGGTGCCGGTTTCCACCCGGCAGGGGCGGCCGCGCAGCATGCGGGTCATCCATCTGGCGGCGGGCAGCTGGATCTGGGTTTCGTTCCAGCCGATGAAGTCATCCCGATCGAAGCTGGCGGCATCTGTCCCCGGCTGGCGGGTATCGACATAGGCGCGGGCCCCATACAGACCGAAGCCCAGGGTGCCCAGCCGCTTGATGGTGAGGTTGCCCGCATCGGGCTTGACCATGCGCACCGCGAGATCGGCATCGCGCCGGTGCAGGTTCACCGTCTGCACCCCGGTGACCAGCTCCACCCTCAGCTCGGGGTGCTGGGCAAAGAGCGTCGGCAGGGAGGGGATGATAAGGGGGTTGGCCAGGTTCTCGGCGGTGGCGAGGCGCACGGTGCCGGCCACCTGCCCCTGTTGCTGCCCCGCCTCGCCAAAGGCCAGTCCCGCATGTTCCAGCGCCTCGGCCCGCTCCAGCAGGGCCTCCCCGTCGTCGGTCAGGCGATAGCCCTGCTGGTGGCGGCTGAACAGGGGCAGGCCGAGGGCCGCCTCCAGCCTGTCCAGCCGCCGGGAGACGGTGGCCACTCCCAGGCGAAGGGCGTGGGCGGCGCCGCTCAGGGTGCCGCTGCGGGCGATGGCCAGGAAGACGCGGGCGTCGTCCCAGAGCAGGGGATCATGCATAGTGTTTCCATCATCGGAAAATAGGTTGCGAGTTATCTCTATATCTCATTCATTTTTGGAAGACCATACTCCCCTGCAACTTGTCAGGGAGAAAATGCGATGCAACGACGAACACTGGGAGCCAACCTGCAGGTCTCTGCCCTGGGGCTGGGCTGCATGGGGATGAGCGAATTCTACGGGCCGCGGGACGACGAGCAGTCCCTGCGGGTGCTGGCGGAGGCGGTGGAGCGGGGCATCAACCTGCTCGACACCGCCGACATGTACGGCCCCCACCACAACGAGGCGCTGATCGGGCGCTTTCTCGCGACCCGGCGGGGGCAGGTGAAGGTCGCCACCAAGTTCGGCATAGTGCGTCAGCACGGGGAGTACAGGCGTACCCTCGACAACAGCGCCCGCTATGCGCGCCAGAGCTGCGAGGGCTCCCTGCGCCGCCTCGGCATCGAGCAGATCGATCTCTACTATGTGCATAGGCTCGATCCGGCCCATCCCGTCGAGGAGACCATGGCCGGCCTGGCGCAGCTGGTGCAGGAGGGCAAGATAGCCCGCATCGGTCTGTGCGAGGTGAGCGAGGCCACCCTGAGGCGCGCCCATGCCGTGCACCCGGTGGCGGCGGTGCAGACCGAATACTCCCTCTGGACCCAGGAGGTGGAGGCGGCGGTACTGCCCGCCTGCCGGGAGCTGGGGATTGGTCTGGTGGCCTACTCCCCCCTGGGGCGCGGGTTTCTGACCGGGCGCTACCAGCAGGAGGCGGTGTTCGAGGAGGGGGATTTTCGGGCCGCTCTGCCGCGGTTTCAGGGGGAGAACCTCGCCACCAACCGCACCCTGGTGCAGGCGGTCATGGCCCTGGCGCAGCAGAAGGGATGCTCGGCGGCGCAGATAGCCCTGGCCTGGCTGCTGGCACAGTGGGAGGGGATAGTGCCCATCCCCGGCACCCGGCGCCTGACCCACCTGGAGGATAACCTCGGCGCCCTCTCGGTGCGTCTCTCCCCTGTGGAGCTCGGGGTCTTGGGTCAGGCCATCCGGACCCTGCCGGTGGCGGGGGAGCGCTATACCGCCGAGGGGATGAAGGGGGTGAATGCCTGAGCGGCCCGCAGCGCCTTCGCTGCCCATGAGGGCGCGGTGGGGCAAGGACGCCATGAAACGCCGTCATGGCGAAAAGGTCAGGTTTGCCCTGACGAGGGCAGCAAGAAGGGAGCCGAGGCTCCCTTCTTTCATGGTGCTGGCCGGCTCAAGCCCCTTCCGGCAGAGGACGGCATACCCTCGGCTTGAGCTGGGAGAGCATGACCCCGGTCAGGATGAGGCCGCCCCCCAGCAGGTGATAGCCGTGGATGGGCTCCCCCAGGGTGATGACGGCGATGAGGGCCGTGCACAGGGGCATCAGGTTCATGAAGACCGAAGTGCGCTCCGCCCCCAGGGTGGCGAGGCCGCGCATCCAGCAGTAGGCGGCGAAGATGGAGGAGGCGAGGCCGGCGAACAGTACCATGCTCCAGCCCTGGGCGGGAATGGCCAGGGAGTCGGCAGAGAGGGCCACCGGGATGAGCAGCAGCACCGCCAGCAGGATCTGCAGGTAGAGGTTGAGCCAGGGGCCGAACGGCAGTTGCCAGCGGCGGATCAGCAGGCCATAGAGGGCATAGCTGGCCGCCCCCAGCAGCATCATGCCGTCGCCGGGGTTGATGCCGCTGTGCAGCAGTGCCAGGGGATTGCCCTGACCCAGCAGCCAGAGCACCCCGAACAGGGAGAGGCTCATGCCGAGCAGCGCCTGCTTGCCCGGCTTCTGGCCAAAGCAGCAGGCCCCGATGAGCAGGGTGAGCAGGGGCAGCAGGGAGCCGATGACCCCCATGTTGGTGGCCGAGGTGCTGTGGGCGGCGTAGTAGGCGAGGCACTGGTAGAGCACCATGCCGAGCAGGGAGAGCACCAGCAGCTTGCCGAGCCAGGGGCGGATGTCGGCCCGGCGGCGCCAGAGCTGCGGCAGGCAGAAGGGGGAGAGCGCGAGGGCGGCGATCACCCAGCGATAGAAGGAGATGGCGGCGGGATCCAGCACGCCGGCGGCGGCCTTGGAGACCACGGTATTGGCGGCCCAGATCAGGATGGCGAGCAGGGGGAAGAGAAAAGGCATAGGCACTCCTTGGTACGATGGGGAGAGTCTAGCCTTGTCTTGAACGAGGTAAGTAGCGTAAATAAGACATGTCATAACCGCTTTGGGACAATCTGCATGGGCACCCTCACCCTGGCCGAGCAAGATCGCCTGCTGGCCGACCCCAACCCCCTCTACTTTCGCTACAGCCAGATCCAGGGGGGCAACGCCTGCGCCGAGCACGCCCACCCCTGGGGTCAGCTCAGCCTCATCAGCCTGGGGGTCATGGTGGTGGAGGTGGGGGGAGAGCGGCTGGTGGCGCCTCCGGACTACCTCATCTGGGTGCCGGCGGACCTGCCCCACACCGCCTTCAACGAGCAGACCCTGGATTACACCTCCATCTACGTCAGCCACGCGCTGGCACCGCGCCTGCCACGGGAACCCCAGCTGCTGGCCCTCACCCCCTTGCTGCGGGCCCTGCTGGAGGACTTCACCCAGCGCCGGGTCGGCCACATGGAGGATGAGTGGGATGCCCGTCAGGGTGAGCTCTTCATCGAGAAGCTGGCCCGCACCCGTTGCCAGCCGAGCTACCTGCCCCAGAGCCGGGATCGCCTGCTGGCACCCTTGCTGGCGGCATTGCAGGCGGCGCCGGAGGACAACCGCACGCTGGTGGAGTGGGCCAGGGCGCTGCACACCACGGAGCGCACCCTGGCGCGGCGTTGCCAGAAGGAGCTTGGCATGAGCCTGGGCCAGTGGCGCACCCGGCTGCGGCTGGTGAAGGCGCTGGACTGGCTGCGGGGCGAGATGCCGGTGCAGGAGATCGCCTGGCGCCTCGGTTACGCCTCCACCTCGGCTTTCATCGCCATGTTCCAGCGGGAACAGGGCTGCGCCCCCCAGCGCTATCGCCAGCAGCTGGGCCAGCCAGGGGGCTGATGAGCCTGGTGGAAAAAGAGAGGGCGCCTTACAGGCGCCCTTGTCATCAGAGGTGGCAGGATCAGAAGAAGCCGAGGGGGTTGATGTCGTGGCTCACCAGCAGGTTCTTGGTGTTCTGGTAGTGATCCAGCATCATCTTGTGGGTCTCGCGGCCTATCCCTGACTTCTTGTAGCCGCCAAAGGCGGCGTGGGCAGGGTAGGCGTGGTAGCAGTTGACCCAGACCCGGCCAGCCTGGATGCCGCGCCCCATGCGCCAGGCCAGGTTGCTGTCCCGGGTCCAGAGCCCCGCCCCCAGGCCGTACTGGGTGTCGTTGGCAATGGCCAGGGCATCGGCCTCGTCCTTGAAGGTGGTGACCCCGAGGGCGGGCCCGAAGATCTCCTCCTGGAACACCCGCATCTTGTTCTGACCCGAGAAGATGGTGGGCTGGATGTAGAAGCCCCCCTCCAGGCCGCTCACCCTGGCCGGGCCGCCGCCTATCAGCATCTTGGCCCCCTCGCCGCGGCCAATCTCCATGTAGCTCAGGATCTTGTCGAACTGCTCGCGGGACGCCTGGGCGCCCACCTGGGTCGTGGTATCGAGGGGGTTGCCCTGCACTATGGTGCGGGCGCGGGCCAGCACCCTGTCCATGAAGTCGTCATAGATGCTGGCCTGCACCAGGGCGCGGGAGGGGCAGGTGCACACCTCCCCCTGGTTGAAGAAGGTCATTAGCATGCCTTCCACCGCCTTGTCGATGTAGCTGCTCTCGTGCTGCATCACGTCGGCGAAGTAGATGTTGGGGGACTTGCCGCCGAGCTCGACGGTGGAGGGGATCAGCTTGTCGGCGGCGCAGCGCAGTATATGGGCGCCGACTTCGGTCGAACCGGTAAACGCCAGCTTCTGGATCCGGTCGCTGGTAGCCAGCGCCTGACCCGCCTCGGCGCCGAAGCCGTTGACCACGTTGACCACGCCGGGGGGCAGGATGTCCTTGATGAGATCCATCATCAGCATGATGGTGACCGGAGTCTGCTCGGCGGGTTTGAGCACGCTGCAGCAGCCGGCCGCCAGCACAGGGGCCAGCTTCCAGGCCGCCATCAGCAGCGGGAAGTTCCAGGGGATGATCTGGCCGACCACGCCGATGGGCTCCTTGAAGTGGTAGCTGACGGTGTGCTGGTCCAGCTCGGCGGCCGAGCCCTCCTGGGCGCGGATGCAGCCGGCGAAGTAGCGGAAGTGATCCACCACCAGTGGCAGGTCGGCGGCCAGGGTCTCGCGCACCGCCTTGCCGTTCTCCCAGGTCTCGGCGATGGCGAGCACTTCGATGTTCTGCTCGATGCGATCGGCGATGCGCAGCAGCAGGTTGCTGCGCTCGGTGACGCTGGTCTTGCTCCAGCTGACGAACGCCTTGTGGGCGGCGTCCAGGGCGAGCTCGATGTCGGCTGCGTCGGATCGGGCCACCTCGCAGAACACCCGGCCATCCACCGGCGAGACGTTCTCGAAGTAGCGGCCGGCGCGCGGCGCCACCCAGTCGCCACCGATGAAGTTGTCGTAACGGGACTTGAAGCTGACCAGGGCGCCTGCCTGACCGGGAGCGGTATAAATCATCTCATCATCCTTATGTGTGTGGTCCTGACCGGCCCGGGGCCGGTGACCAGCTGATATCGCAAGGGCCGTGCCAGAGGGTCTGACCAGAGGGTTGAAAGTTAATAAAACGTTATCAAACGGGGTGCGGCGGCGTATCTTGATTAACCAATGACCGCGGCGGTGCCGATGAGACTGTGCCGTTTCTGGACAGTGGTCGTGACACTGTGCCCTTTGTGAACAGGAGGCGTGATGAGCGAGTTACCTCAATCTAGCCCCGGCCCTATTCATGTTCTGTATGAGCAGGAGGCGTGATGAGTGAGTCACTTCAACCCAGTCCCAGCCCGATCCAGCGCTCCTGGCAGCGCTGCCTGCATCAGGGCCTGCTCCGCCAGCAGAGCGCCGAGCTGGATCTGCTGCCCCAGGGGGAGCTGTCGGCCCGCCAGGAGCAGCACAGAACGCTTATTACCTGCTTCCAGCGCTTCGTGCTGCCGCTGTTTGGCCAGTTGCTGGCGGGGCGCCCCTGTCGCCTGCTGCTGTGCGACGGCGAGGGGGCCATTTTGGCTGCCAGCGGGGACGACGGCTTTACCCGCCATGCCGAGCGGATCTTTTTGCGCAGCGGTGCCCGCTGGGGGGAGGCGAGCAAGGGCACCAATGCCATAGGCACAGCGCTCGCCGAGCAGAGCGAGGTGCAGGTGCTGGGGGCCCAGCACTTCTTCGCCCAGCACAGCTTCCTCAGTTGCAGCGCCTGCCCCCTGCTCGGGCCGGACGGGCAACTGCTGGGCGTGCTCGACATATCCACCGATGCGGCCCATCACGATGGTGACATGCTGGGCACGGTGCGGCTCCTGGCCATGACCCTGGAAAACGCCCTGCTGGCGCGTCAGCCGGGCTGGCTGGTGGATCTCGATCCTCAGAGTCTCTGGTCCGCCCGTTTGCTGCTGGGGGAGGGTGGGGAGCTGCTCGGGGCCAACCGGGCCGGACGGCTCTGGCTCGGCCTGCACCCGTTTGACGGCAAGCAGCTGCTGCGGGATCGCCGCGGCCTGCGGCTGGAGCCCGAACCTGTGGTGATTCAAACCGAAAACCAGCCCCAGCCAGCCGTTACCGCCGGGGTGCCTCTCAAGATGCTGGAGCGCGGTATCTCGCTGCTTATCGAGGGGGAGACCGGCAGCGGCAAGGAGCACCTGGTGCGTGCCCTGCACAGTCAGTCGAGCCGACGGGACAAGCCCCTGGTATGCGTCAACTGCGGCGCCCTGCCGGCGGAGCTGGTGGAGGCCGAGCTGTTTGGCTATGTGGGTGGCGCCTTCAGCGGTGCCCGCAGCCAGGGTAGCCAGGGTTATCTGCGCGCCGCCCACGGCGGCATCTTGATGCTGGATGAGATCGGCGAGCTGCCGCTCTCGGCCCAGACCCGGCTGCTGCGGGTGTTGCAGGAGCGTGCCGTCACCCCGGTGGGCAGCCACAAGCCCGAAGCGGTGGATTTCTGGCTGGTCAGCGCCAGCCACCGGGATCTGGCGGCCATGGTGGCGGCCGGGACGTTTCGCGAAGATCTCTACTACCGCATCTGCGGCTGGCGCCAGCAACTGGCGCCGCTGCGGGCATGGCCGGTGCCCGAGCGCCAGGGGCTGATCCGGCGCCTGCTCCTCGAGATGGATCCTGCCCTGCAACTGACGCCGCAGGCGGAGCGGCAACTGCTGGCCCATCCCCTGCCCGGCAACGTGCGCCAGCTCAAGCAGGCGCTGGAGGTGGCCTGCGTGCTGGCGGAAGGGCAGGGCTGGATTGAACCCGCCCACCTGCATCTGCCCGAGGTGGCCGCCATGCCGGCTCCCTGTGGCGTCACCACCTTGCGCGAGCAGAGCCGGCAGCGGGTGCAGCAGACCCTGGCAGAGTGCGGCGGAAACGTGAGCGAGGCGGCGCGCCGTCTTGGCATCAGCCGCACCACCTTCTATCGCCACCTCGCGAGGGAGGGGCGGGAATAGGGGAGGCGCCGCCGGATTTTCGCCTGTCAGCGAACCCGAGTGATGGCTCGGACAAGCGCGGGGGCCTCGAGTTTGCTATCTTGGCGCCCATCATGGTTTTTTGGAACAACGGCTGTCATGAGTATCATTTTGGGAATCGATCCCGGCTCGCGGATCACCGGCTACGGCGTCATTCGTATCGTTGCCGGCAAGGCCAGCTACCTGGGGTCCGGTTGTATCCGCACCGACTGTGGCGAGTTGCCTGAGCGGCTCAAGCAGGTCTATGACGGCGTCTGCGAGATCATCACCCAGTTCAAGCCGGATGAATTTGCCATCGAGCGTGTCTTTATGGCCCGCAATGCGGACTCTGCCCTCAAGCTGGGGCAGGCCCGTGGCAGCGCCATCGTGGCGGCGGTGAACGCCTATCTGCCGGTGAGCGAGTATTCGGCGACCCAGATCAAGCAGGCCGTGGTGGGGACGGGAGGGGCCGCCAAGGAGCAGGTGCAGCACATGGTGACCCATCTGCTCAAGCTCTCCGCCACCCCTCAGGCCGATGCCGCCGATGCCCTCGGCGTCGCCCTGTGCCACTTTCACACGCGCCAGAGTCTGATCAAGATGGCGGGCCGGGTCTCCGGTGCCGCACGGGGCCGCTATCGATAGGGATTCCTTTGGGTTCTTTTTGATGGAGTGATCAGGCCCGCTTCTGGCGGTTTTTTGATTCATTCTGACACTTTTTGTCGCTGCCTCCCGACCCCATTGCGTAATCCCTTTTTTATATTGTGGATATATCGTTGTAAGAACAATAACTTGTGATGGATATCACATTTTTGTCGGAAACTGGGTGCCTCGTCATTCGTCTTCATATCCCGATAATACACTTGCTGAGATGGCGGCCTCTTGTGAGGCTCTTGTCATAGAAGAGATTGATCAATCAGGAGAATTATCGTGAGACCATATGCAGCAGAGTTTTTGGGCACCTTTTGGCTGGTGCTGGGCGGGTGTGGCAGCGCCGTGCTGGCGGCGGCATTTCCGGATGTGGGTATCGGTCTGCTCGGGGTCTCCCTGGCGTTTGGTCTGACCGTGCTGACCATGGCCTTCGCCATCGGTCACATCTCGGGTTGCCACCTCAATCCGGCGGTGACCGTTGGCCTGTGGGCCGGTGGCCGCTTCCCGGCCTCCGGTGTCGCACCTTACATCGTGGCCCAGGTATTGGGCGGGATCGCGGCCGGTGCCGTCTTGTTCGTGATCGCCAGCGGTCAGGCCGGTTTCGATGTCAGTGGCGGCTTTGCCTCCAACGGCTTCGGTGAGCACTCCCCCGGGGGTTACTCCATGCTGGCGGCCCTGGTGTGCGAAGTGGTGATGACCGCCTTCTTCCTGTTCGTCATCATGGGTGCCACCGACAGCCGGGCGCCGGCGGGCTTTGCCCCCATCGCCATCGGTCTGTGCCTGACCCTGATCCACCTGATCAGCATCCCGGTGACCAATACCTCGGTCAACCCGGCGCGCAGCACCGGCGTCGCCCTGTTCGTGGGTGACTGGGCGGTGAGCCAGCTGTGGCTGTTCTGGGTGGCGCCGATCGTGGGCGGTATCCTGGGGGCGCTGGCCTATCGCATGGTGGCGACCGAGCAGAAATAACCCGGGTTTCTCCGTGCATCGAAAAAACACGCCATCCGGCGTAATGCCGATCAGTTAAGGATCCATTGACCGATCCTCCTGATGTGTAAAAATCCGAAACCTGTTGATTTGGTTTCGGATTTTTTATGCGTA
>NZ_JBSTYM010000009.1:0-158143 GCF_054052445.1 Aeromonas crassostreae
ACGCATAAAAAATCCGAAACCAAATCAACAGGTTTCGGATTTTTACACATCAGGAGGATCGGTCAATGGATCCTTAACTGATCGGCATTACCCACAGGGCCCTTCTTTGTACGCGATGAGGCTGCCGACTCACAGCACCAGTCGTTGCAGCGCCCCCGTGGCCGCGATCTCGGCGATCAGCAGGCCGCACAGGGTGACCGAGAGCACCACGGGCGCCGTCTCCTGTTGACGATAGAGGGGGCTGAACCAGAGCAGCAGGGCAGCGATCAGCAAACCGGCCTGGGTCAGGATCCAGGGCAGGAGATCTGCCAGCACGGCCTCGCTTGGCGAGTGCACCAGCATCAAGGCGGCAAACCAGAGCAGGCTGGCCATGGCCGCCCCCAGTCCCGCCATGGGCAACAGGGTATTGAACGCCTGCAACCGATGGCGGGCGCGCAGCAGCATCAGGTGGGCGAAGGCGGCGCCCAGCAGCACCATTTGCAGCAGGCCGCTCACCCAACCGGTGCGCGTCAGCAAACTCACCCCATAGAGAGCCAGGGGCAAGGCCGGCAGCCAGAGCCAGTGACCCGGGATGGCGCGTTTGCCCTCCAGCCGCGATTGCAGCAGGGAGACACCGATGCCGAGCACCAGGGCGGCGGCGCCGAGCCAGATCTGCCACTGGGGCGCCTTGGCCTCCACCGCCAGCATGACGGAGAGCCCGGTGATGACCCAGACCGAGAAGCTCTGCTGGGTGATGCGCGAGCGCTGACCCGGGCAGAGATCGCCACGCCAGAGCACCAGGGCCAGCCAGGCCAGGGCGCCGAGGCCCATCAGGCCGCTCAGGGGATAGAGCCATAGGGGTAGTTGGGAAAACATGCACGCCTCCTGTGATAAAGGCGCCGAGTATACCCGTCCCGGGATCCAAACGCCTAGCCCTGCCCCGGTGGCCGGCTCAGCCCTGCCCGCGCGCCTGGGCGACCACCCGCTTGAACATCTGGCGGATCACCAGGGGAATGTGCTCGCGCCCCAGCCGCTCCGCCTCCTCCACCACGGCCAGCGCCATGCCGGGCTTGCTGCGGTGATGGATAGCCTTGTTGATGATGCGACTGGCGCTCAGGGACGAGCGCCCCCCCACCCCGGCCTCGCGCCGGTACACGGCCTCGAAACCGTTGCGATAGAGGTAATGCTCGATGTCGGCGGCGGGCAGCTGGGTCAGCCGCTCCTGCTCGCGCTCCCCCTTGAGCAGGGAGCGGGCTGAGCTCGCGTACTTGGCGCCGGCCTCGTCGCCATCGGTGAGCAGATGCCACTCTATGCCAAAGTCCCGCGCCACCTTGATGAGGGGGGCATGACCGCACTGGGCGAACTCTATGATGCGCACCCCCTCGGCCCGCAGGCTGTAGCCGCAGATCTGGGCCAGCTCCGAGAGCAGCCAGATCTCCGTCTCCCCCTCCACCAGCAGCCAGCAGCGGGCGAACAGCGACATGGGGCGGTTGATGCGCACATGAAAGGCTATCTTGCGCAGATCCTCGCTGCTGTAACGCTCCCCGCCGAGCTGATGGCAGAGGATGTCCTGCTGGCGGCGCACCAGGCGACGCACCTGATTGAGGGGCAGGGAGGAAAGCAGATCCCCCGAGTTGGTGGTGAGCAGCTTCTGGCCCGGCAACTGCTCGAGCAGGCCCCAGGCCAGGGAGAGCATGGTGGGATGGAGCCGGCTCTCCGGATCCTCCAGTATCATGATGGGCCTGGCCCCCTGCTCCAGCTCCCGGTTGCCGCGGGCGTTGAGCAGGGCCCCGGCCATGCCGGCCATGGCCAGTTGCAGCGCCCGGTTGTCGGCGCCGCGCAGCAGGCTCTGCAGGTTGCCGGGATTGCGCAGCGTCATGGGCCGGTTGATGATCTCCCGCTGGCTGCGCGGCTTGTACTTGATGGGGGCCAGGGCCTTGAAGTAGTGATCCGTGAGCTGGCGCACGGCGCTGAGGGCTTCCTTGAGCTCCTCCTCGCCGATGCGCTGGGGCTCGTCCCCCAGCTTGGTCATCAGCTCGTCGAGGCGATGCTCGCTCAGCTCCTGCCAGGGCACCGCCTCCTGGCCGGTGCGGGCGCTGCGGGCATCCCGCAGCCGAAACACCGGGTTCATGGTGATGAGCAGGCTCACCAGGGGCTCGCTCGCCACCCCCTCCAGCACCTTGCCGATGCCGTCGAGAAAATCGTGACGGCTCTGCACAGTGCCATCCTCTTGCAGCTCGGCGCTGGCGCGGTAGTGGATGCGGTGAAACTTGTCCTTGTGGCCGATCCAGACCGGGGCCAGCCGGGCCAGGCGCTGGGAGCGCAGGCACATCTCCGGCCTGTGCTCGCTGAAGGTGAGCACCAGTTGCAGGCTGCTGGCGGGGGCCAGCTCGGGATCTTCCGGTCGGTGAAAATCATCGACGCCAAACTGATAGGGCTCCGCCTCCTGGCCCAGCAGGCACCAGAGCGCCCGCAGCAGGCTCGACTTGCCCCAGGCGTTCTCGCCGATGAGCACAGTGGTGTTGTCCAGGCTGAGGGAGAGGCGATTGATACCGCGAAAGCCTTTTATCTCAATACGTTCCAGAAACATAGTGCCCCATGACAGCAGTAAACGACTGAGGTCATAGTGGCAAAATTGACGCCAACTTCCTATGGCGGGCGGGCAGATTTCAGCGGGAACTGTGAGGCACTGCGGGTTCGGGGGCACTGGGGACGGGGACAAACCAGCGGGGGGCGTTCCAGTGACTGAACCAGAGGTGGCGGCTGCGGGCCTGACGTTTGTTTTGTTTCAAGGGAGCTCCTTGGCTTGGGGTGACGAGGTGAAATGCGCCCGTCGCGAGCGGGCGCATCCTCACTATCCCTGCCCCTCATGACAGCCCGATGACAGCCGGCTGCGCCACTGTCCCGGGCTCAGCCCGAACTGGCCGCGAAAGCGGTTGCCAAGGTGCGCCGCCGACGAGAAGCCGCACTGGCTCGCCGCCTCTCCCAGGGTGGCCCCGGCCGCCAGCAGCGCCTTGGCCCGGCGCAGCCTCAGCCCCAGCAGGTAGCGGTGGGGGGAGGTGCCCAGGGTCTGGCTGAACATGCGGCTGAAGTGAAACTCGCTCAGGCTGGCCTCGGCCGCCAGCTCCCCCAGCAGCACAGGCTCGGCGAGGCGGGCGACCATATAGTCATGGACTCGGCGGGCTACCGCCGGCGCCAGTCCCCCCTTGGGCAGCACCAGGGTGGGGGCCTCCCGGGTGTGGCGGGCGAAGGTGTGCAGCAGCAGGGCGTTGCACAGCTCCCCCAAGGCCAGCCGGTTGGCCTCCTCCTGCCAGTCGAGGCGGGCCAGCCGGTTGGCCAGGGTCATCAGCACGGCGTCGTCGATGAAGGTCTTGTCGTCGAGGGCGAGGTGGCGCCCCTCCCTGTCGCACCCCTCCTCGGCGATGCGCGTCAGGTGAGCCGGGCTGAAGTAGAGGTGGAAGAAGCGAAACTCCTCGCGCACCAGCCACTCCGAACCGTGATGATCCGGCATCAGGCAGATCTTGCCCGCCCCGCCGTGGCCGCCGGGGCCGTCGAGGCGCTCGGTCTGCTCGCCCCCCTCCAGGTAGACACTCAGGGTGTGGTGGCCTGGCCTGTGATAGCGAGTCTGATCGAAACAGTTGCGCCAGCTCGCCAGCCCGAGCCCGGGTTCGAGCCAGCGGCTCGCCTCCAGCCGCGCCCCCGTGCTCACCAGTGCCTCGAATACCCCTGCCGTCATCTCGCCTCCTCCATCTTGCTTCTCCCTTGCCGGGCGGCGATCCGCGCCGCCCTTGTCCGGCAGACCCAGTCTACCCCCGGCCTGGGCCAGATGGCAGCAACCGCGCCGCCCCCAGGCAAAAAAACCGCAAGATCCTGTAACCCCGGGGGCGAGGGAGGCGGTCATGCTAGGACCATCGGGTGGCGAGTCGCTCCCGAGCACCCGCTTCTCTTTGTCGCTTCGAGGAACACATGATGAATCTGACGCTCTACCTCGCCACCGTGCTCATCTGGGGCAGCACCTGGATCGCCATCGCCTGGCAGCTCGGCCCCGTCCCCATCGAGGTCTCGGTGCTCTACCGCTTCGCCCTGGCGGCGCTGGCGCTGTTCGCCCTGCTCACGGTGAGCGGCAAGTTTCCCCGCCTGCCAAAGCAGGGCCAGGGCTATGCCGCCCTGCTGGGGGCCCTGCTCTTTTCCACCAACTTCCTCTGTTTCTATCATGCCACCCAATATATCCCGAGCGGCCTCTCGGCCGTGGTGTTCGCCTGCGCCAGCATCTTCAACGGCCTCAATCTCTGGCTGTTCGAGGGGCAAAAGCCGAGCCGCCAATGGTTGCACGGCTCCCTGATGGGGCTGGTCGGCACCCTACTGCTGTTCTGGCCCTCCCTGGCCTCGAGCGAGCTGGGGGCCCAGGCCTGGAAGGGGCTCGCCTTGGCCTGCGCCGGTACCCTCTGCTTCTCCCTCGGCAACCTGGTCTCGGCCCGGGGCCAGCGCCGCGGCTTCACCGTGTTGCAGATGGTGCCCTGGGGCATGGTGTACGGGGTCGTGCTGCTGCTGGGCTGGGTGCAGCTGCTGGGGCAGGATCTGGTGTGGCCCCGAGACGGTCGCTACTGGGGCGCCCTCCTCTATCTGGCGCTGTTTGGTTCCGTCATCGCCTTCACCGCCTATCTGACCCTGGTGGGACGCATAGGGGCCAGCAAGGCGGCCTATGCCACCGTGCTCTTCCCCCTGGTGGCCCTGGGGCTCTCCACCCTGTTCGAGGGATTTGTCTGGCAGCCCGTCTCCATGGTCGGCATGGCGGTCTGCCTGCTGGGCAACCTGGTGATCTTCGGCCTTCCCAAACGTCCTCGGCCACAAGCGGCCTGAGGCCCTTGCCTCCCGCGCCGCGAGTCCCTAAGGTGGGGGCCACGGATCCGCAAGAGGCACCACATCATGTTACTGGAAGGGCTGGATACCCTGTTTCTGCTGGCGAGCGAGGGCACCATGGGCAAGGTGGCCAGCCGCCTTTATATCAGTCAGTCGGCGGTGAGCAAGCGCATCCATCAGCTGGAGCTGCGCCTTGGCAAGAAGCTAATCGAACCCGATGGTCGCCAGACGCGGCTCACCCCCCAGGCCCACGAGTTGCTGGCGCGCCTCGGCCCCACCCTGGCCGAGATGAAGGGGCTGCTGGCGGACAGCCAGACCCTGACCGATGCCCATCCCCTGCCCATCGCCTGCTCGGAGACACTGCTGGCGGGCTATCTGGCCCCCTTCATGGCCGCCTATCTGCGCCAGGATCCCTACCTGCAGATCTCCACCCACCACACCCCGGTGATCCTGGCCCGGGTGCGGGCCGGCGAGGCCCTGCTCGGCATCTGCGCCGGACGCCTGCCCCCGCGCCCCGGCCAGTGCGCCGAGCTGCTGCGGGACGAACCCTTCTATCTGGTGGGGGATGAGACGCCGGCCGGGCCCGGGGCCAGCCTGCTCACCATGGATCTGGAGAACCCGGTCAACCGCTACCTGGTCGCGCCCCTGGCCGAACTCGGCCTGACGCCCCGCATGCAGCTCGACTCCTACCTGGCCCTGATCGAGCTGGCCAAGGCGGGCATGGGGCCGGTGATGCTGCCCCAGGGGCTGCTGGCCCTGGTCGGCGAGCAGGGCCGGCGGGCCCGGCCCCTGCCCGGCATCAGCCGCCCGCTTCACCTCATCTATCGCCCCAGCAGCCTGAAGCGGGAGCGGGCCACCAGGCTGGTTCAGGCCCTGCTGTATCACTTCGCCGCATTGGCTCCGCCCAGCCCATGAGCCGCCCGCTTCACCTCATCTATCGCCCCAGCAGCCTGAAGCGGGAGCGGGCCACCCGGCTGGTGCAGGCCCTGCTTTATCACTTCGCCGCATTGGCACCATGAGTCGGCTGCTGGCCGACCCAGGATAGGGGACGGGTCGAGGGGCCGCGTCTCCCTCAGGGCAGCCAGGCAAACAGCTCGGGATACTGGCTCCACACCAGCTTGGCGGACATCAGCAGGGAGACGCTCACCAGCAGGGGCTTGATCAGCTTGACCCCCTTGGCCAGCACCAGCCGGGAGCCGACCCGGGCGCCGATGAACTGGCCCAGGGCCATGGCCAGGCCGACGCTCCACACCACCTTGCCGCCGAGGGCAAAGAACAGCAGCGAGGCGATGTTGGAGGTGAAGTTGAGCAGCTTGGTGTGGGCCGTGGCCCGCGCCATGCCAAACCCGGCCAGGGCGACGAAGCCGATGGCGAAAAACGAACCCGTACCGGGGCCGAAGAAGCCGTCATAGAAACCGACCCCGCCCCCCACCAGCAGGGCGAAAGGCAGGGGAGAGAGCCTGCGCTGGCTCTCGGCATCGCTCACCCTGGGGGAGAAGTAGAAGTAGCAGGCGAACGCCATCAGCAGGAAGGGGAGCAGCCGCTCCAGGATGGCGGCGTCTATGGTCTGTACCGCCAGGGAGCCAAGCGCCGCGCCGATGAAGGTGCAGATCACCGCGGGCCAGATGATGGGCCACTCGATGAGCCCGCGACGGGCGTAGAACCAGGTGGCGGAGAAGGAGCCGAAACTGCTCTGCAACTTGTTGGTGCCGAGCACCAGGGCGGGGGGCATGCCGGTGGCCAGCAGGGCCGGCACCGTCAGCAGGCCGCCGCCACCGGCGATGGCGTCGATGAAACCGGCGATCAGGGCGACGCCGAACAGCAGGATCAGGGTGGTGAGCTCAAACTCCATTTATACCTCGGACAGACAGGACAGTGCGGTGCCCCCGCCCCCCGGAGGGGAAGGCAGGAGCCGGATGCGCCTATCCTAAGGGGGAGTCACTCATTCGCATAACGAAACAATGGCAGCCAATCAATTCCTGATTTTCATCATTCCCTTTTCTACCATGGTCGGCCTCGCCATGGGTCACCCCGGCAGTCATCAGCCTGTCTGCGCCGACGGCTCCGCCTGGGTTGATTCCTCCTTTTCATCATTTCCCACGCCACGGCAGAGGAAGGGGAGCAGCGCCCCTTGCAGGGCGGCATCCTCCTCCCCCGGCCAGCGGTTGACTCGCCCGGCCATGTAACGGCTGCTGAACAGGTTGAACCAGAGCTGCAGCCCCAGACCAGCCCGGGCCTCCCCCGCCACCTCCAGTACGCAGGCCGCCACCTCGGCGGTGCAGAGCTGATGCTCCCTGGGGGCCACCCGCATGCCGTAGGTGGAGAGGCTCTCGGGGCGCACCGCCAGCACCGGCAGGCCATCGAGATAAGGGCTCTTGTTGAACATCTTGCGCGCCTCGGGCCAGGTGCCATCCAGCAGGATGAAGAGGGGCTTCCGGCCACTGGCCGGGCTCACCCGCTCGGTCAGGCGCGCCGGCTCCTTCTCGCAGGCGGGAAACACCACATAGGGCTGCCAGGCGGGATCGGCCAGGAGCGCCAGCAACTCGGGATGGGGCTGGGTGCGGGACCAGAGATAGGCCCAGGTGTTGCGGGGCAGCACGTCGGCGATGAGGCGCCCGGTGTTGGAGGGTTTCATGGGCTCGCTGTCATACATCAGCAGGCAGAACCCCGCCTCGGCCTTGAGCTCGGGGCGCCAGTCACAGGCGCACCAGTCCCGGCGCAGCTGGCAGGCCTCGCAGCGGGGCACGCTGCCGCCCCGGGCGAGGAAGGGGCGAGTGGAGACGCTCTTGCGCCACACCCGTAGGCGATTGACGGCGTGATCGGGGATTGGCTTCATGGGGACTCGGGACGGTTGGGCGCATTGGGGGCAGAGATTGTAGCGAGGGGGGCGCGAGGCGGCAAGGGCTCCCACCCGGAGTGCGCTCTCTATACTCAGGGACGCGGCCGCCCCCCGGCGGTCCCAGCACAGGAGCAGAAGATGACGGAACAACGCAATGAGGAGGCCAGGGCCCACGCCCTGGCCGAAGGATCCACCTTTACCTGGCATGAGCTCTACGTGGCCGACGGCGAGGCCGGCGTGCGCTTCTACGGCGAAGTGCTTGGCTGGGAGAGCCAGACCATGGAGATGGAAGGGGGCAGTTACCCCATGCTGGTGGCCAATGGCCGCCCCGTCGCCGGGGTGCAATCCACCCGGGGCAACCCCCAGATAGCGGACGTGCCGCCCCACTGGGCCATCTATGTCGCCGTGGATGACGTGGATGCCAGGCTGGCCAGGGTGACGGAGCACGGCGGCAGCATAGTGGTGCCCGCCATGGATATCCCCACCGTCGGGCGCATGGCGCTCATCGCCGACCCGCAGGGAGCGCACCTCTGGCTGTTCACTCCCTCTCCCGGGGAGTGCCAGCAAGCCTGAGGGCCGTGACGGCAGCGCTACATTGGCGCTCATCGCCAACCCGCAGGGAGCCCACCTCTGGCTGTTCACTCCCTTTCCCGGGGAGTGCCAGCAAGCCTGAGGGCAATGACGACACCGCAACAACAACAGAGGGGCCCTTGGGCCCCTCGCTTGTTGCTATACCTTGTCGGTGCCCTCAGACGGGGCGCAGATTCTGCTCGAGGAAGGTCGCGAAGCTGTGACCGTGATGGGCCAGCAGTTTCGGGAACATGGAGATGGAGGTCATACCGGGGAAGGTATTGATCTCGTTGAGCAATATCTCTCCCTCTTCGGTCAGGAAGAAGTCGATGCGCGACAGATGGGTCAGTTTGAGCTGACGGAACGCCTTGAGGGAGTAAGCCTGGATGGCGTCGGCCTGGGCCTGGGTCAGCCCTTCGGCACGCAGCGCAGTCTCGGTGTGGCTGGCCGCGCTGTATTTTTCCTCATAGGTGTAGAACTTGTCCTGGGGCACGCAGATCTCCCCGGGATAGGTGGCCACCAGCTCGTCACCGTACTGGTAGACCGCCACTTCCAGCTCGCGGGGCCTGACCGCCTTTTCGATCAATACCTGCTCGGAGTAACCGAAGGCATCCTTGATCCCCTGTACCAGCTCGGCCTCGTTGCTGGCGGCATAGCAGCCCACGGATGACCCTTGCGAGGCCGCCTTGATAAACACCTTGCCCCACTTGGCCAGTGCGGCTTTCGCATCGGCGAGCGCCTCATCCCCCTGCTCGGTCAAAAACAGATAGGGGGTGTTGGGGATGCCGATGGCACTGAGCCACAGCTTGGTGCTGATCTTGTTGAAGCAGATCTTGCTCGCCTCGGCATCGCAGCCGAGATAAGGCAGGCCCGCCAGCTCGAGGAAGGATTGCAGATCGCCGGTCTCACCCGGATAGCCGTGGATGCAGGGCACCACGTAATCCACCGGCCGGGCCACGCTGTCAAAGGAGAGCAGCTTGTCCAGCCCCAGCTTGCACTCGCGGCCGTCGGCCGAGAGCCAGCGATCGGCAAACATCTCGACCCGGGTCACCTCGACCCCGGGCAGCAACCCGAGTTGTTGTTCGAGGAAATTGGCACTGCGCAGAGAGACTTCGTGCTCGGCGCCACCGCCGCCGCACAGCAGCAAGACATGCATCTTCTTCATTGATTGGGATCCCTTGGGAGAAGCGGCCCCGTCATCCTCGGTGGCGAACAGGAAACCAGCCACCGGACGTAAGCCAAGTGCGGCCAGTGTAGCAAGGGGGATCCCGCCTTGTCAGCTGATGGCAGGCCCCTTCCCCCACGGGGGCCCGAAAAAAGGGCCCCTGTGACAGATCTTTGCACAAGGGGCCTCAGCGCGGGGGATCGACCCGGCCCAGGCCGGTGCCATTGACCCGAAACCAGCCGGCGATGCTGTAACGCTCCTCCCGGGCAGGCAGCACCTCGTGGGGAAACTCCTCCGACAGAAACAAGACCAGGCGTCCCCCCAGCGGCGAGACATCCATCAGGTGCTGCTCGCCGTCGTCATAGACCCGCAGCAGGCCGCCGTCGGCGGGCTGCCAGCCCTGGTTGAGGTAGAACACAGAGGTGAGGCGACGGTTGGATCGCCCGGCGAAGGCATCCCTGTGGGTGGCGTAAAAGTCCCCGGGCAGGTAGCGGGCAAAATGGGCCTCATAGTCGAACAGCCCCAGCATCAGCAGGCGATTGGCGGCAACGCGCAGGGACTCCATGCGCGCCAGATAGTCCGCCACCGGGGCCCCCAGCTCGGCATCGAGCCAATGGATCTGATCCCGGCGAATGTCGGCATTGCCCTGATGCAGCCCCTCACGACCGATCCCGGCCGGTTGCCATGCCGCCGGCAGGCAGGCCCGCAGGGCCGTCACCTCATCGGGAGAGAGAAAATCATCCACTATCGCCCAGCCCCGGGCGTAGATGGCATCCATGACGGCATTGTGATCCAAGGCAGTGGCTCGAAAAGGGGTGGTGGCGCTTTTTATCTGCTTTCAGCAGGGCCCACAAACCGGATTGCAACTCGATACGAGCCCCAGCATCGATATTGCAGCGGCCTCCCCTTGCCCTGCCCTGCCGACTCGGCTAGCGTTGCCTCAAGGCCCTGCCGTTCATCGCCTGTCCCTTGTCACTCATCATCCATGACCCATCAAGAGCGAACCTCCATGACCCTGACCACACTGCGCCTCACCCGCCTCGACGGCACCGAGTACCCCAACACCCTGCTGCAAGACAGGGTCATCCTGGTGGTCAACATCGCCAGCCGCTGCGGCTTTACCCCCCAATACACCGGCCTTGAGGCGCTTCATCGCGAGTTTGGTGAACAGGGACTGGTGATCCTGGGCTTCCCCTGCAACCAGTTTGGCGCCCAGGAGCCCGGGGATGCGGACGAGATCGCCCGCTTCTGCTCCCTGGACTACCCGGTCAGCTTCCCCATCATGGCCAAGTGCGAGGTCAACGGCCCCCAGGCCCACCCCCTCTACCGCTGGCTCAAGGCCGAGCAGCCGGGCTTGCTCGGCTCCGAAGCCATCAAGTGGAACTTCACCAAGTTTCTCATCAACCGTGAGGGAAAGGTGGTGGCCCGCTATGCCCCCCAGACCCGGCCCCAGGCCCTGGCCGCCGACATACAGGCCCTGCTCTGAGCCCCGCCTCTTCCCCTGCCGCGGCGCCTGTGGCCCCCTTGAGAACCGGGCGCCGTGATGGCGGCTGCCCTTGGCCGTGATTTCTGCTATATTGTGCGCCCACACAGACCCGTGGCCCCAGGCCCAGGCCCTTTGTGTTTCTCGGTGGCTCATCTCACGGCGTCACCGTCATTGCCGTTTCTTCGGGGTGGATGGCGCGCCGCGCCGATCGCACCCCTTGAGCCAAGGCTCAATGCCAGGAGTTTCTCTCGAACATGTCATTCAATGAACTGGGTCTGTCACCGCACATACTGCGGGCCGTCAAGGAGCTGGGTTACGAACAGCCCACCCCCATCCAGCAGCAAGCCATCCCGGCCATCCTGGCCGGTCAGGACGTGCTGGGCGGCGCCCAGACAGGCACAGGCAAAACGGCCGGTTTCACCCTGCCCATGTTGCACCGTCTGCTGGCCAACCATGGCCGTGGCGGCCGTCGCCAGGTGCGCGCCCTGGTGCTGACCCCGACCCGGGAGCTGGCCGCCCAGGTGGGCGAGAGCATCATCAAGTACGCCCACCACCTGCCGTTTCGCACCCTGATCGCCTACGGTGGCGTCAGCATCAAGCCCAACGTCGAGGCCATCAAGCTCGGGGTCGACATCCTGGTCGCCACCCCGGGCCGCCTGCTGGATCTCTTGACCCAGCGGGTACTGACCCTGACCGAGCTGGAAGTGCTGGTGCTGGATGAAGCGGATCGCATGCTCGACATGGGGTTCATCCACGACATTCGCCGCATCATGAAGGCGCTGCCGGACAGCCGCCAGACCCTGCTCTTCTCCGCCACCTTCTCAAATGACATCAAGGCGCTGGCGGACGATCTGCTCAGGGAGCCTACCCTGATCGAGGTGGACCCCAGCAACACCGCCGCCGATCAGGTGACCCAGCGCATCATCCAGGTCGATCGGGAACGCCGCCGCGAGCTGCTCTCCCACATGATCGGCCGTGGCAACTGGCAGCGAGTGCTGGTGTTCGTGCGCACCAAGCAGATCGCCGACCGCCTCGCCCAGCAGATGGAAAAAGATGGCCTCAACACCGTGGCCATCCACGGCGACAAGAGCCAGGGTGCCCGCAACCGGGCGCTGGCGGACTTTCGTGAGGGCAAGGTGCGGGTGCTGGTGGCGACCGACATCGCCGCTCGCGGCCTGGACATCGATCAGCTGCCCCACGTGATCAACTTCGAACTGCCCCAGCTGGCGGAGGATTACATCCACCGCATCGGCCGCACCGGCCGCGCCGGTCGTGGCGGCGAGGCCATCTCCCTGGTGAGCCAGGACGAGCTGGGCCAGCTCAAGGATATCGAGGCCCTGATCGGCCAATCCCTCACCGTGGAGATCCTGGACGGGTACGAGCCGAGCGGCAAGCCAAGCCGCCAGACCCTGCCCGGCAGCAAGCCGGTGCAAAACCCGCCCCGGGCCCGCGGCCATGCCAACGCCAAGCACAATGCCAAGTCGACAAAAGGCAAGGCGGGGGCAGGCAAGCCCAGGGGGGACGGTGCCAAGAAAGCGGCGCCGGCGCGCCAGAAAGAGCGGGGCGGCGAAGATGCCGGTCTCACCCCCATGCGCCGCCTGCCCAAGGCCCAGCGGGACGACTATCAGGACAACTCCAACGAGGAGTGAGGCAGATAGCGGCCGACCCGACACAAAAAACCGCCCACTTCATTCACGAGGGCGGTTTTTTTACTCTCTGGCGCCCTTACTCGGCGGCCAGGGCCATGTGCAGCAGGGGATAGGGCTTGCCCTGGCCATCCAGGGAGGAGCGCCCCGTCACAACAAACCCCAGGTGCTGATAGAAGCCGACAGCCTGGTCATTCTGCTCGTTGACGTCCACCCGGGTCGCCCCCAGGCACTGGATGGCATGCGCCACCAGCTGGCGGCCGACCCCGCCCCCTCTCGCCTCGGGGGCGATGAACAGCATCTCGATGTTGCCCTCAGCCACCCCGATAAAGCCGACGATAACGCCATCCTGCCTGGCGCAATAGAGGCGCACGGCATCGAAATAGTGTTCGAGGATAAGAGGCCTCAGGGTGGTGATGTCTTCCTCTGGCAGGAAGTGATGGGTGGCGCGCACCGAGGCCTCCCAGAGGGCGATCAGGACCGGGTGATCCCCTGTTTGCGCCTGTTCAATTTTCATGAGTGTTCACTCTATCTGTAGCAAAGGGGCAAATGCTAAGCCTCAGGGCAGGACATCATCAAGGTGTTGCCCTGGCTTCGGCCTGCTTGATGACGAACCCCTTCTCGATGCCGGCCTTGAAACCCAGCTTCTCGTACAGGCGGTGGGCCCCTTCCCGTCCCTCCCCCGACAACAGCATCACCTTGTAGCAGTTCAGCTCCCAGGCCAGGGCCAGCGCCCGCTCGAGCACCTGCTGGCTCAGGCCCTGGCGCCGAAACCCAGAGGCCGTCACCACGTGCTCTATGATGGCGAAGGGCCTGCCGCCGTTGGTCAGGGTCGGGATCACCGCGAGGTGGCAGGTGGCGGCGAGCTCACCCGCCACCTCGGCCACCAGGAGTCGTACTCCGTGCTCGGCCAGCAGTCGCCTCAGCGCCGCTCTCGCCACCGACGGCGCCAGCACGGGATCATTGGGCCTGAGCTCCCCATAAAGACGGAGCAGGCCCGCCAGATCCTCTTCCTTGCACTCTCTGATCACCACCATGGCGACCCTCCTGATCTTCTGCGCCCCTCTCGCCCTATGCAGATCTGGGGGCAAACATGATGATGGCCATGCCGAGCAAGGCCACCCCGGAACCGACCCAGTCCCACAGGGTGGGTCTGATGCCATCCACCGCCCAGAGCCAGAGGATGGCGACGAAGACATAGACGCCGCCATAGGCGGCGTAGACACGGCCGGCGGCGGTGGGATGCAGGGAGAGCAGCCAGGCAAAGAGGGCCAGACTCAGGCCCGCGGGCAGCAGCAACCAGGCGCTGCGCCCCTGGGTCAGCCACAGATAGGGCAGATAGCAGCCGACGATCTCGGCCAGCGCGGTGATAAGGAACAGCCCGATCGTTTTGAGCTCCGGCATCATGGCCTCTTCAAACCCTGTGACAAAGGCTGAATGGTAAAACAACTCATTGGCTTATGTCAGCACGGGCTTATGTCAGCACGCATGCCCCATGGGAGGAGGAAGAGAGGACAAGCCTTCCCCCGCGGGCGCAGGGGAAGGGGGCGTCAGCGGACCCTGACCGCCTGGAGCAGGGCCGAGACATCCGGGCCGAAGGTGCGGGCGCCAATGGCCGCGCGGATCTCCGCTTCGCCGTAGCGGCTGGCGGGGTAGAGCACCACGCAGGCGGTGTCGCCTGGTTCCAGGAAGTGAGTCTCGCCGAAGGGGGTGTAGCGAGTGGCGCCAATGCTGATGAGGGCGTGGGCCGGGCGCCCCGCCTGGGCCAGCAGCCCCTGGATATGCTCGGCCGGGCCCTCATCCTGCTGATGGTTGAACTTGTCGATGGCCCAGTCGAGCAGTTGCTGATGGAAGTAGCTGTAATCCACCGCCGCGCTGTCGATGCCATAGGGGTGCAGCTCGCCGCCGCGTTCCAGATAGCAGGCGATGCGGTAGTCGTCGAGCTCGCATCCGGCGCCAAAGTGGGTCAGGGGCAGCAGGCTCGCGGCCAACCCCTTGCTCTCTTCGCCCCAGTTCTTCTTCTCGCTGATCTTTTTGGCGTTGGGGCGGCGGATGGAGCAGTCGTTGTAGGCGCCGAACGCCTTGGGGTGGATGGCCACCACCTGTTCCCCCGCATATTCCAGCTCGCACCAGAGCGCCACTTCCGGCTCGATCTGCACCTTCTCGTCACCGCTCACCGCCGCCTCTGGCAGGAAGATGGCGTCGCCGCTCAGGGGAAAGACCCCGAGCTGGCCGGGATGATCCGGCACATAGAAGGGGAACAGCGCCTTGGGGGCGACCTTGTCCGCCACCTGGACGGCGACAAAGTCCGCCGCCTCCCCCGCCTGCTCCAGGTGGCCGGCAAAGTTGCCCGCCACCCCGAGTCCGATAAATGTGCTCTGTGCTGTGACTCGCATCTCTCTTCATCCTCTCTTGTCGCGCCCGGGAAGCTCGCGCCCAGACACCGGGCGACTACCGCTAAAGTGGCAGGAATTAAACCACAGCCGCCGGGCCCCGCCCAGTGCGAAGGCCCCATCCTGTGCGCCAGGGCGAACTTTTGGGCGCCATCTGACGGTGCCCGGCGCCAAGGCGCCCCATGCCCGGAAACACTCTGTTTCCAGCCGGGCCCCTCCTTCCCCTTGGGCCGGTGTGCCAACTTTGTTAGGCTGCCCGCCATCCCCTGCCCCCCGGCGGGCAGACGCCCTGCCCGGGCATCATGACTCAAGAGGAGAAGACCATGACTCAGATAGACAAGCTCGCCTGGTTGGCGATCCGGGATCGCCGCCTGTTGTGCGTGCGCTCCCACGGCAAGACGCTCTTCTACATTCCGGGCGGCAAGCGCGATCCCGGCGAGAGCGATCAGGGGGCGCTGCTGCGGGAGATCAGCGAGGAGCTGACCGTGCGCCTCGCCCCCGCCACCCTGCGCCTGGCGGGGGACTTCGAGGCCCAGGCCGATGGCAAGCAGGCGGGCGTCAGGGTGCGGCTGCGCTGCTTCTTTGGCGAGGGAGAGGGCACGCCGACCCCGGCCGCCGAGATTGCCGAGCTGGCCTGGTTGGGGAGCCAGGACAAGGAACGTCTCTCCGCCCCCGCCCTGTTGGTGGTGAACTGGCTGCACGAGCAGGATCTGATCGACTGACCTTGGCCACCAACTCGGGAATAGGGCGCGCCTCCCTCGACAAGGGGAAGAGTGGCTTGTTATAACAGGTGTTTTCCCGACGCGGCGCGCCATTGCGCGCCCCCAGCAACCGCCACTGCCAAGGAGTGCATGGATGCCTGCCACCCCCTCAACCAGGACGATGCCAACCCAGGATAGCCCCGCCCCCTGGCGCTGCGTGCCCCTGACCACCCTGGCCGGATACGAGCCCGCCCTGGTCCGGCTGCTGCAGGAGGTGGTCGCCGATGGCGCCTCCATCGGCTTTCTGCCGCCCCTGTCCGAGCAAGCAGCCAGGGCCTATTGGCAAGGGGTCGAGCAGGACCTGCAGGGTGGGCGCCGGCTCTGGCTGGCCCTGGCAGCGCCCGAGCAGGGGGGCGCCGTGCTCGGCACAGTGCAGCTCTCCCTGTGTGGCAAGGCCAACGGCCGCCACAGGGCCGAGGTGGAGAAGCTCATGGTCTCCCCCACGGCACGGGGGCTGGGGATAGGCCGCGCCCTGATGGCCGTCATGGAACAAGGGGCCCGGGCTGCCGGGCGCACCCTGCTGGTGCTCGACACCCGGGTCGGCGACGTCGCCTCCCACCTCTACCGCCAGCTGGGCTACCTGGCGGCGGGGCAGATCCCGGGTTTTGCCATCAATGACGATGGCAGCCTGGCGGCGACCCAGTTTTTCTACAAGCCGCTCTGACGCACCAGGCCAGCCCAGCGGCTGGCCTGGTTTATTGACGCATGCACAGCTCAAATGATCCCAACCTCCCGAGAGGACAAGGAGCCATCATGATATTGGAAGTCGCCCCGCTCACCGTCATCCCGGGCCAGGAGGCCGAATTCGAGGCCGCCTTCGCCAAGGCCAGCGCCCTCATCGGCGCCATGCCGGGCTATCTGGGCCATCAATTGCAAGTTTGCATGGAGCAGGAGAACCAGTATCTGCTGCTGGTGCAGTGGCAGTGCCTGGAGGATCACACCCAGGGATTTCGCACCTCGCCCCAGTACCAGGAGTGGAAGGCGCTGCTCCATCACTTCTACCACCCCTTCCCCACCGTGCTGCATTATCGGGGGGTCATGGCCCAGGCACCGGGCCAGCCGCTGTGCCATCCGGGGGGCGCGCCTCGATAGTCGGGGCCACCGCCCCCAGCAAGAGGGCTCCCCATGGGGAGCCCTCTGCATCGATAGGCAGGCTCACCCCAGGCGCTCGGCCCGGTGGACTATCCGGGGATCGGTGAAGGCCTCCTGGGCCGCGACCAGCTGCAACTCGTAGGCATCCGTCTGCCAGGTGTGGCGCAGCACCGCATCCACCGCGGCATTGGTGCGCTCCAAAGCGGCCACCCCGTCAAACCCCGCCTGCAGGTTGGCCAGCATCAGGGCACTGATGAGATCCCCCACTCCCACCGGCTGGCGGGCAAACTCGTAGAGCGGCCGGGCGATGAGATAATCCCCCTCGGGGGTGGCCAGCAGCATCTCGAAGCGGCCTGGATCCCTGGCGGCGCGGCCTAGGTGCTTGACCAGCACCATCTTGACGCCGCGCTCCAGCAACTGATGGGCGGCGGCGCGGGTCTGGGCCAGGGTCGTCAGCTGGGCGCCGCACAGGGTCTCCAGCTCCAGCAGGTTGGGGGCCAGGATGTCGGCCACCGGCAGCGCCTGCTCGGTGAGGAAGCGGGTCACGCCGGGGGCAACGATGCACCCCTTCTCCGGGTGGCCCATGACGGGGTCGCAAAAATAGATGGCCGCCGGGTTGGCCGCCTTGACGGCCGCCACCACCGCCAGGATCTCGCTCCCCTGCTCGGCCGAGCCCAGGTAGCCGCTCAGCACCGCGTCGCAGCGCCCCAGCACCTCTATGTCCTGCAGCCCCTGGCAGAGGGCCTGGATATGGCCGGCGGGCATCGCCATCCCCTGCCACCCCGCCGCGTACTGGGTGTGGTTGGAGAACTGCACCGTGTTGACGGGCCACACCTCCATGCCGAGACGGCGCATGGGGAAGACGGCGGCGCTGTTGCCGGCGCAGCCAAATACCACGTGGGACTGGATAGAGAGAATTCGCTTCATGGCAAGACTCGAAGAGAGAGGAAGAGGGCGCAATATAACGGATGCAGGGTGCCTGCGGCCAGGGTCTGCGTGTCTGCGAGGCTGCCGCCCTTATCGCTGGCCGACTATTTATGAGGGCCCGACTCTGTGGTTTAATGTCGCCGCGCCCCCTGGGCGCCCCCTTACCGTCATCAATCGGAACGCTTATGTCCACACAGCAACACAGTGTTGAAACCCTGCTCAATACCGCCCTCGAACTCTTCATGGAGCTCGCCTCCGACAACCTGCCCGAGCACGAGATAGCCCTGTTCAATCAGGCGTTCAACGAGCGCGGCCTGCTGGCCGAGGCCGAGCCTGGCGACGACTGGGACGGGGATGTGGGCTTCGAGGTGACGGACGCCGACTACGCCGAGATCTGGGTGGGTCTGGAGGACAGCGAGCAGGAGGTCGAGCACCTGTTCGCCCGCATGCTGATCGCCCGCGCCGTGGACGAGAAGTTCTGCCACATCGAATGGCTGCCCGACTGAGCCTCGTATGAAACTCCCCCTGTCCCCTGACGCGAGCGTCCCATGCTGAGCTGGCTGTGGCGCATCCTGCTCGGCGCCCTGCTGCTGTCGGTGGCCCTGGTGGCCCTGCTGGGGTGGGTCAATCCCCCCACCTGGAGCTGGCGCATCCAGCGCGCCATCTCGCCACCGGCCCCCATCAAGCAGGTGGTGCACCAATGGGTCAGCCTGGACGCCATCTCCCCCCAGCTGCAGCTGGCGGTGGTGGCGGCCGAGGATCAGCACTTTCCCGATCACAACGGCTTCGACATGGCCGCCATCAGCGCGGCCTGGCAGCATAACGAGCAAGGGGGACGGGTGCGCGGCGCCAGCACCCTCAGCCAGCAGACCGCCAAGAACCTCTTCATGTGGGACGATCGCAGCTTCGTGCGCAAGGGGCTGGAGGCCTGGTTCACCCTGCTGATGGAGCTGGGCTGGGACAAGGCCCGTATCCTGGAGGTCTATCTCAACATCGTCGAGTTCGGCCCCGGCATCTATGGCGCCGAGGCCGCCGCCAGGCACTACTTCGGCAAGCCTGCCATACGCCTCACCCGCTATGAGGCCTCCCTGCTGGCGGCGGCGCTGCCCAACCCCTGGCGCTATCGGGTCTCGCCCCCCTCCCCCTATGTGGCCAAGCGGGCGGCCTGGATCCGTCGCCAGATGAGCCAGCTCGGTCAGATCACCCTGAACCGGGTTCAGGAGGCGAACTGACCGCCTGCGGGGTCGGCTGCGCCGGCCCCAGATGGCCACCCACCGTTTCGCGGTGCAGGGGCAGATAGTGCCACCACCAGGTCTCTCGCCGCCGTCGGACACGCAACCGCTGACTTCGTCTCTTCATCATGCCGCTCCCGAGGGACACACGCCCCGGCTATTACCATAGCGCCAGGGCGAAGTGGCAACCAGCGACCCGGTGGCATCCACCAGCTCGCCGCATCATCACGACGCCCCTGCCGATGTGGCGGTCCGCTCATCAGCACGGCCCCGGCGCACTCGCCGCCAGCGCCATTCCTTGTTACAGTAGCGGGTCTCAAGCATCTGGAGTGATCTCATGGAACAACGTACCCCGGATCAGCTGGTCGAATGGGCCTATGATCAGTTTCTCGAACAGGCGGCCGACATGCTGGCCCCCGAACAGATCGTCGACATTACCCTGGAGTTCGAAAAGCGCGGCGCCGTCGAGGCCACACTGCCCAATGCCGACTGGTCCCGCGAGCTGGGGGTGCCGGTGGATCTGGAGCGCTGGGCCGAGGTGTGGATAGGCCTGCTCGATCACCAGGAGGAGTTCGAGGTGATCTACGCCAGCTATCTGCTGCCCCGCCAGCAGGGCGAGCATGAGGTGCATGTGCGCTGGTTTCGCCACGAGCAGGCCTGATCTCCTCCCGGGTTGACGAAGCGGCCCGGGAGCAAAAAAAAGGGCGCCGAAAGGAGCCCTTTTTGAGTTCTTGGGGCGTCACCCGCCCCTGTTGCCAGGCTCAGCCGGCGTCCCTGGCCTCGATGGCCCGGATCAGGCAGGCCCGGCACCAGCAGGCCGGGGCGTCGCTCATGGCCAGTGCGGGCAACTGGCTGCACCAGCAGTCGCCTATCCCCTGGCCCGCCGACAGGGCGCAATAGGCGGCCTCCCCGCACCCCGGGCACAGGTGGGTGCTCGCGGGCAGGTCCGCCTCCCAGGATGCCGCTTGCGCGCCTGTTCCCTGCGCCTCTGGCACCACCCTCACCACCCCCAGGGTCTGGCCTGTCGACCGGGTCGCCAGGGTGGCCATGATGGCCAGTTGCTGCGCCTGGGTCAGGCTGGACCAGCTCGCTATCTCAGCGAGGGTGCGGCCACAGCCGAGGCAGCTGTCCCCCTCCAGCTTGCAGCGTCCCACACAGGGGCTGGCCATCTCAGTCCTGCTCGCCTCGGGGAGCGGACTCCCCGCTCTGGGCCCCGCCGACCAACCGGATGCAGTTGGGTTCTATCTCGATCAGCCCCTGCTTGTAGAGGCCGCCGATCGCCTTCTTGAAGGTGCCCTTGCTCATGGCCAGCAGCTTGTAGATGAGCTCGGGTTCGCTCTTGTCCCCCAGGGCCAGTTCGCCGCCCTGCTTGCGCAGTCGCGCCAGTATGGTGGTGCCGGCGTCGTCCATCCGCTCGGTGATCCCCGGCTTTTGCAGGGTCAGATCCAGCTTGCCGTCGTCGCGCACCTGCTTGACCCAGGCGGTCTGGGGCCGGCCCGTCATCACCCGGCCGAATACCTCGTTCTTGAACAGCATGCCGGGGTAGCGATCGTTGACCACCACCTTGATGCCAAGGGGGGTGTGTTCGCCGGGCAGGGCCGTCACCTGATCACCGACCTGGAAGGGGGGCCGCTCCTGAGAGAGGAAGCGTTCGATGCGGCTGGTACCCACCATGCGCCCCTCGTTGTCGAGCATCAGGTAGACCAGGTAGACATGACCCACCTGCATCGGCTTGTTCTGCTCCTGGGTCGGCACGAACAGGTCTTTCTTCATGCCCCAGTCGAGGAAGGCACCGATCCTGTTGGCATTGACCACCTTGAGACCGGCCAGCTGGCCCACCATGGCAAACGGCTTGTCGGTGGTGATCACCGGCTCGCAGTCGGCATCCAGATAGAGGAAGACGGCCACCTCATCCCCCTCGGCCACCCCTTCCGGCAGTTGGCGCTTGGGCAGCAGCAACTCGCCATACTCGTCCCCGGCGGCGAGCCAGGCGCCCCTCTCTTCGAGTTCGATCACGGTGAGGGTGTTCATCTTGCCAATCTGTATCATGGTGCTCTCTTGTCTCTCGTGTTCACGGACAGTCTGTCCCCGGACCGCGTCCGGCTGGGGGCGCATCTTACCGCAAAGGGCCCCCCCCGGCCTAGTCTCTTGCGGCGCCAGGGCGCCTTTCTTGCCTCGCCGGCGACACCCTCCAGGTTCCCGGGGTCGTCATGAGTATCGCCGCCAGATTGCCGAACATGGCGACCGTTAGCCTGGCACTTGCTGCATTTCCCCCTCTTTTTGGTTAGACTGCGCCGCTATTTTCACTCGCAACCGGCCCCAGGCGCGCAGCCCAGCGGGCCCTTTCGCCATCGTCAGAGGAGCCGTGATGAACCCAGCCAACCGCACCCGCCAACTCAATCTCTGGTTGCAGCAACACAGTGGCGAGGCGCTCAGCTACCCGGCCCTGCACGGCTTCCTCTGCGCCAGGCTGGTGGGGCCGGATGACCCCGACTGGCGGCAGGCTCCCCTGGCCGGCCTGCTGTCCCGGGATCCCGCGCTTGACGAGCGCAGCGCACAGGCGCTGCACCACCTGATCGCCGAACTGGAAGCCCAGGCCGACGAGGCCCGGCTGGCCCTGCCGAGCCAGTGCCGTCTCCCGAACGAGCAACCCGAGCAGGTGTTCGACATTCACCACCCCCTGGGCCAGTGGAGCCACGGTTTCAGCCTGGGACTGGCCTGCTGGCCCAAGCCGAAGGATTTGAACGATCCCCTTACCCAGCGCCGCCTGCGCCTGGCCGCCGAGCTCTGCCTGTTTCGGGACTTGCCCCTGGCGCGCATACTGCATCAGGCGTCGGCGAGCGAGCTGCCCTTCTTCGATTTTTGCAAGCGCCAGCGCCAGCAGATGAAGGGGGCGCTCAATGACCTGCTGCGGATCGAGGGCTGGACGCCGCCCGGGGAGGCGCCCCAAGAGCAGGAGAGCGAGCAGGCCGCCCGCTGGCGGGGCTGGTTCGAGCAGGCCAACGCCAGTCGCAGCCCGGGGGAGCGGCTGGTCTGGTTCGAGCGCATCATCCAGGATGCCGAGCCGCTGTTCGATGCCCCCTTCTGGCAAGGGCTGGATGGCCATGGCTGGAGCGCCGGCGAGGCCCGTCCCCTGCTCGCGGCCAGGGCGGGGCGCGCCGATGCCCTGTTCGAGCTGGGACAACTGCCCCAGGCCCGCCGCGAGTACGAGGCGCTGCTCACCCTGTGCCGCCAGGATGAGCCGGGTTGCCGCTATCCCCTGGCCAGCCTCTACGCCATCTGCCGGGAGTGGGATGCCCTCGAGGCGCTCCTCGCCCGCTTCGACGAAGCCTCCTGCGCCCTGCTCTACAGCCGCGCCCTGCTGCAATTTGTCCGCCAGGGGGCTGAAGAGGCCGGGCCGGCCCTCGCGGCGGCCCTGGCCTGCAATGCCCATGTCCCGGCCTACCTGCTCGGCCAGCGCAAGCTGCCAAGGCAGGCCCCCGACTACTGGCAGAGCGGCAGCCGGGGCGAGGCCGCCAGCTATGCCCTGCAGGGGCGCGCCGCCTGGCTCGCCGAGGGGGCCCTGCTCTGGCTGCGCAAGCGCTGACGAGCCTGGTGGCGCAAGGGATGAATGGCGATACCCGCCATGGTCGGGAGAGGGAGCTAACCTGACAGAGGAAGATCCCCGTTTGAGACGCTCACTCGGGAGGCGGGCCTGCGCAGTCGTGCGCCAGTGCACATTTTTCGGGCCCTTGTTCAGACAAAGCGTCTTGAGTTACGTATCATCAGAGCAAAGTATCAAGAGAAACTGCATCCGATGCAGGACAACAGCAGGAGTTCATATGCAAAAACTCATCGGTCTGCTTGCGCACTACCCCCCCTATCAGCTGGTGCACGCCGCCGAGATGGTGCGGGAGACCTTCGAGCAGTTCTATCAGGCCCGCTATCAGCTGACCGTGCCCCAATGGCGCCTGATGATGGTGCTGGGGCCCAACTACCCCATCAGCCAGAAGGAGCTGGTGGAGGCGAGCGGCATGGACAAGGTGCGCATCTCCCGGGAGATCCATCGTCTCAGCGAGAAAGGCATACTCCAGGCCCAGAGCAGTGAGCAGGACAAGCGGGTCAGCCTGGTCTCCCTCACCGAGCAGGGCGAGGCCCTGTTCGCCCAGCTCAAGAGCGAGGCGAGCAGCTGGCAGCATACCCTGACCGACTATCTGCCAAGCGAGGCGCGCCAAAGCATACGCCAGCATCTGCAGAGCGTGAGCGAAGCCATGGAGCAGCTGCACAAACTCGACCAGGAGCAACAACCATGAATCTGCAACGCTTCGACACCATGGATGTCAACATGCTGCTGAGCCTGGTCAACATGCAGCTGCGGGATCACTACCATGATCTGGACGATCTCTGCCGGGCCCAAGAGATCGACAGGGGCGCCCTCGAGGCCCGCCTGGCCAGCGGCGATTTTCACTATCAGCCCCAGCAGAGGCAGTTCCGCTGACAACGCCCCTTGCTCGCGCGCGCGCGCCAGCCCGCCCCGAAGGGCGATCGGGATCACAGCCCTGAACAGGCGCGGATCCTGGCGCGAAAAAACTGCTAGGATGAAGCGTCTCGTGGGCAGGCCTATTGGAGGCCATGCCCGACCCGGCGCCATGCGGCTCGATGCACGGAAGCATCAAACTGTCATCTGCGGCGATTAACCTCACCCCTGTCCCACAAGGAGGTACCCCATGATCCCGACCCGACAGGCCAGCCTGATCACCCTTTGCGCCCTGCTGATGATCAGCCTGTTTACCCCCATACTCCCCGACAGCACGGAGCAGTGGCTCAGCCTGCTGCTCATCGGCTCCCTGGCCGTGGTGCTCCTGCTGGTGGTGGGAGGCTGCCGCCGCTTCATCCTGGAGTAGCCCGCGGCCAGCCCGCCCCGTTCAGACGTCCACACCATGCAGACAAAAAAACGCAGCCAGAAGGCTGCGTTTTCGTCATGGGAGCGGTGCGCTGGCGGCTCAGTAAGCCAGGGCCTCGAGCTGGGATTTGGCCGCTTCGATCCCCTTGGCCTGGGCATCCGGACCCATGCCCATCCCCTCGGCGTAGATGAAGTCCACCTCCTTGATGCCGATGAAGCCGAGCACGGTGCGCATGTAGGGGGTCACCAGATCGGTGGGGTTGCCCAGATGCAGGCCGCCACGGGGGCTGACCACCAGGGCGCGGGTGCTGTCCACCAGACCGACCGGGCCGGTCTCGGTGTAGCGGAAGGTGACGCCGGCGCGGGCAATCAGGTCGATCCAGTTCTTCAGCTGGGTCGGGATGTTGAAGTTGTACATGGGGGCCGCGATGATCACCAGATCGCTCCCCTTGAGCTCGGCGATCAGTTCGTCGGACTGGGCCAGCACAGCCAGCTGACGCTCATTGAGGTTCTCGCCGCCGCGCAGGCCCATGGCCAGCTCGCCGTCCAGCACCGGCAGGTTCAGGGTCGCCAGGTCACGTACCGTGACGCTGTCCCCCTGACGCTCGGCCAGGTAGCCGTCGATCAGGGCGTTGGATTGGGAATATTGACCCAGGATGCTGGACTTCAGAACGAGGATATTGGCCATGGTACACTCCATTTGCTTGTTAGTTGAACAGCTGGGCTGTCGATGGAGGTCACTATAAACACTGCGTTTGAGGCCTGATAGCGAAAATAGATGCTCAAGTTGTTCAAATATTTTGATGTTTGGCTCTCTGCTCGCCAACCAAGGGAGTCATCAAAGACCTGATCCTTGGCAGAACAAACGATTGCCGTTATGATCCGCCGCACTTTTTGTTCGTGATCCGGATCCCATGACCTCCTCCCGCAGGCACTCCCCCTTTGCCGGCGCCGTCTGGATGATGGTGGCAGGCCTCTGCTTCGCCGCCGTCAACAGCCTGAGCCAGTATGTCAGCTTCAAGCTCGGCCTCCCCTCGACCCAGGTCGCCTTTCACCAATATCTGATCGCCCTGGTCTGCCTGCTGCCCTGGCTCCTTCGCCACGGCCTGCGCCAGTCACTGATGACGAACCAGCTGCGGCTGCACCTGCTGCGGGTCGCCCTGGCGGTGGTCGGCATCCAGTTCTGGCTCTGGGCCCTGGCGGTGCCCGTCCCCATCTGGCAGGGGATAGCGCTCTTGATGACCTCCCCCCTGTTTGCCACCCTGGGGTCGGCCCTGCTGCTCAAGGAGCAGGTGAGCCGGGCGCGCATCCTGGCCACCCTGACGGGGTTTGTCGGCGCCATGCTGATCCTGGCCCCCTGGACCGATGATTTCAGCTGGGCCTCCCTGCTGCCAGTGGCGGCCGCCCTGTTCTGGGCAGGCTACTCCCTGCTGGTGCGCTATCAGGCGGCGAGCGAGTCGTCCCACACCATAGTGGTCTACCTGCTCATCTTCAGCACCCCCTTCAACGCCATGCTGGCCCTGCCCGAATGGCAGTGGCCAAGCGAAACCCAGTGGCTGCTGGTGGCCGCCTCCGGCGTGCTGTCGGCCCTGGCCCAGATGTCCATCGCCCGCGCCTACAGCGTGGCGGAGGCCTCCTTCGTGCAACCTTTCGATTTTGCCAAGCTGCCCATGAACGTGCTGGCCGGCTGGCTGGTATTTGGCTGGGCGCCTCCCGGCCGATTGTGGCTGGGAGCCGCCATCATCATCGGCGCCATCACCCTGCTCACTCATCTTGAGCAGCGCGCCCACCAACCCGCTTCCTGAGGTACGCCATGCGTGCCTCTTTTTTTGCTCACCCGGATCAGCCCTGCTGACCACCGACCTCAGGAGAGATCAGATGTTTGGAACCGCCACCCGCCCCGCTGCCACCCGTGCCCTGCTGCTGGGCTCAGGCGAACTCGGCAAGGAAGTCGCCATCGAGCTGCAGCGGCTCGGTATCGAGGTGATCGCCGCCGACCGCTACCCCCATGCCCCCGCCATGCAGGTGGCCCACCAGGCCCGCGTGCTGGACATGCTCGATGGCGCCGCCCTGCG
The DNA here is from genome assembly GCF_054052445.1 of Aeromonas crassostreae. Lineage (NCBI taxonomy): Bacteria > Pseudomonadati > Pseudomonadota > Gammaproteobacteria > Aeromonadales > Aeromonadaceae > Aeromonas > Aeromonas crassostreae. The sequence continues at coordinate 25,908 of NZ_JBSTYM010000009.1, forward strand.
CGCCCTGGTGGCCGAGGTCAAACCCGACCTCATCATCCCCGAGATTGAGGCCATCGCCACCGACACCCTGGCAGAGCTTGAGCAGGAAGGGGTCAGGGTGGTGCCCAATGCCCGCGCCACCCAGCTCACCATGAACCGCGAAGGGATCCGTCGCCTCGCCGCCGAAACCCTGGGGCTGCCCACCTCTACCTACCGCTTCGCCCAGAGCAAGGAGGAGTTTGTCGCCGCCGTCGAGGCCATCGGCCTGCCCTGCGTGGTCAAACCCGTGATGAGCTCGTCGGGCAAGGGGCAGAGCCTGCTGCGCGACCTCGCCAAACTGGATGAGAGCTGGACCTATGCCCAGGAGGGGGGCCGCGCCGGTCGTGGCAAGGTGATCGTCGAAGGCTTCGTCCCCTTCGAGTACGAGATCACCCTGCTCACGGTGCGCGCCGTGGACGGCATCCACTTCTGCCAGCCTATCGGCCATCGCCAGGAGGATGGCGACTACCGCGAATCCTGGCAGCCCCAGGCCATGAGCGAGCTGGCCCTGGCCCGCGCCAAGGAGGTGGCGGCCAAGGTGGTCGAGGCCCTCGGTGGCCATGGCCTGTTCGGTGTGGAGCTCTTCATCCGGGGCGACGAGGTGTGGTTCAGCGAAGTCTCCCCCCGCCCCCACGACACCGGCATGGTGACCCTGATCTCCCAGGATCTCTCCGAGTTCGCCCTGCACGTGCGCGCCATCCTGGGTCTGCCGGTCGGCACCATCACCCAGTACGGCCCGAGCGCCTCTGCCGTGGTGCTGCGCGATGGCCACAGCCAGGATATCCGCTATCAGGGGATTGGCGAGGCGCTGGCCCTGGTGCCGGGTGCCCAGTTGCGCCTCTTTGGCAAGCCCGAGATCGCCGGTCGCCGTCGCCTCGGGGTCGCCCTGGCCCGCGGGCAGGATTGCCAGGAAGCCGTGGAGCAGGCCAAGACGGTCGCCGCCCGGGTCGAGGTACTCTTCTAGGCAATCCGCTTTAGCACGCGAAAACAAACGTTTATCCGCGTGATCCGGCGCAAGGGGCAGGTGACTGCCCCTTTTACATTGAGGCGCCGGCCTTATAATCCCCCCTTCACCTATGTCAGGAGTACAAGATGTTAACTGCCGTGATCTTCGATATGGATGGTGTTCTGATCGACTCGGAACCCTTCTGGCAACGGGCCCAGATGGCCGTCTTCGCAGAGCTGGGCCACTTCCACACTGAGGAAGATTGCAACTCCACCATAGGGGTGCGCATCGATCAGCTGGTGGCACACTGGTATCGCCTGCGTCCCTGGAGCGGTCCCAGCCAGCAAGAGGTGGTACAGCGCATCCTGGATCAGGTGATAGCCCTCATCCTGCAAGAGGGTCAGGCCAAGGCCGGGGTGCTGGAGGCCCTCGACCTCATCGAGGCCCGTGGCCTCAAGATTGGCCTGGCCACCTCCTCCCCCTTCACCATGGTCGAAGCGGTGCTCGGCAAGCTCGGCATCCAGGATCGCTTCATGGCGGTCCACTCCGCCGAGGTGGAGCGCTTTGGCAAGCCCCACCCGGATGTCTATATCCACGCCGCCGAGAAGCTGGGGGTCGAGCCTGTGCACTGTCTCGCCATCGAGGACAGCTTCACCGGCCTGCTGGCGGCCAAGGCGGCCTCCATGCAGGCGCTGATCGTGCCGGATCCGGCCCTGGTCGGCGATCCCCGTCTCGCCATCGCCGATCACCAGCTGCGTTCGCTCGCCAACCTGGATGCGGACATGCTGGCCGGCTGGGTCAAATAACAAGCAGGCGCGGATCCTTCCCATGCGCCCGGCCCTGGTGGGCGTTGCGCACCTCGCCATCGCCGACCATAGGTGCGCTCGCCGAAAGAGCCTGCCCACAGGTCACGCCCTGATGCGAGTCCCGACCCCCTTGTCTGCCCATACTCTGCGCAAAGGTGCGCTGGCTCCCGGTATGGTGACGCCACACTGGCTAGACTCTGGGATATGGCCATGCACCCTTGGCCTTCGGGAGGTCACCATGATCGACTACATCAGCAAGCGAATCGTCTGCCCCCACTGCGGCCACCACACCCGGGTCGAGCTGGATGCCAGCCAGGGGGATCAGGAGTTTTACGAGGACTGCATGGCCTGTTGCAACCCCATCCACCTGCGCCTGCACCGGGACGAGGTGCGCGACTGCCTGCAACTCTTCGTGGATGCCGACGACGAGCAGATGTTCTGAATCGCCCTGTCCAGACACAGAGCAAAAACAAGCGGGACCCAGTGGGTCCCGCTTGTTTTGGTGCCATCGTCAGCTTGGGTCAGCCCTCCCTCAAGCAGGCCCCATCCGCCGACGTCATGGTCGGAACAAACTCCACCACCTGATAATCGGCCGCCCCTGCCTGCTGGAAGGGATCCTCTGCCAGCACCGCCTCCAGGGCGTCACGGCTCACGCCCTGCGCCAGTATGACGCCCCCGACCCGGGGTACCCGACGCCCGGACGCCAGAAAATGGCCTGCGGCATACTGCCGCTCCAGCCACGCGATGTGGGCAGGGATCAGGGCGTCAATCTCCGCCAGCGGTTTCACATAGGTCAATGTCACGACAAACATGGGCAAGTCTCCAAGGCTCAAAGGCGGTGTCTCTTCCACAAGAGGGCGCTTCTCCTTGATGCCGCCCTCCTCTTCGTACCGGGGGGCGGCGCTCAGGTGGTTACTGGCGCGCCGCCAGCACCCGCTCCACGGTGTCGACGATGGCCTGGGTCTGGGGATCGATCTCGATGTTGGTCTGCCAGCCCGCCTTGACCCAGCCCAGGTTGGTGCGGGCCAGGGTCTCGGGGATCAGGTTGACGCAAAACTCGTTGCCACGCACCTCGCCCACGGTGAGGCTGATGCCGTCGATGCCGATGTAGCCCTTGGTCAGCACGTATTTCATGAGCTCAGGAGCGAGGCGATACCACACCTGGCGGTTGTTGGGGGTGTCGATGACCGAGATGACCTCGGCCGTGCCCATGATGTGGCCGGACATGGCGTGACCGCCAATCTCGTCGCCAAAGCGGGCGGCCCGCTCCACGTTGACCTTGTCCCCGACCGCAAGCGCGCCGAGGTTGGTCAGGCGCAGGGTCTCCTGCATCAGATCGAAGCTGACCAGATCCCCCTCCACCCGGGTGACGGTGAGGCAGCAGCCGTTGTGGGCCACGGAGGCGCCAAGCGCCAGCCCCTCGCCCCAGGCCGGGCTCGGCATGCGGATCACATGGGTGCGAAAGTTGGGCAGATCTTCGATGGCCACCAGTTCGGCGGTCCCCTGTACTATGCCGGTGAACATGTCTCGTCTCCACGCTGTTACAAAATTGTCGGCAGGTTAACCCCCACCATCGACCAAGACAAGCATGCTGGCTGACAAGGGGGGCCCCGATCGTTATAGTGACCCCATTCCATCCTGGCTTAACGAGGAAACAAAAATGCAGGTATATCAATGCTGTGAAGCCATTCGCATCGCCTACAACCAGATTGGCTCCGGGGAGCAGGGCTATGTGCCCCAGGCCATCGCCGCCAGCATAAGGGCCCTCGATGCGGTGGCCCGGGACGAGCGGGTACCCAGCGAGCTGCGCGAGCAGGCCGCCTACGCCGCCGCCAATCTCTTGATCAGCGACCACGAGGACAGCGAGATCAGGGGATAAGCAACCCCATTGGGGGGCAAGTCGCACGCTATCATTTCGTTTGTCTGGCCATTGCGGCTAGAATGACTCCCTCGGTGCCCCGTTCTGGTGCACCGATCTTCTCTATTATCCATGTCATCATGCCAACCCTGGCTGTTCCCACCGGAGGTGTCAGTGCAACGTTATTGGACCGAGGCGAGGCAACTCATTCGTCTTGCCAGCCCTATCCTGGTGGCGCAAGTCGCACAGATCGCGATGAACTTCGTCGATACCGTGATGGCCGGTCAGGTCAGCGCGGTCGATCTCGCCGCCGTGTCGGTCGCTTCCAGCTTCTGGCTGCCGGTGATCCTGCTGGTACAGGGGATCATCATGGCGCTCACCCCCATCGTCTCCCAGCTCAACGGGGCCCGCAAACGGGACCAGGTGCGCCCGGCGGTGCACCAGGGCTTCTGGCTGGCGCTGATGGTGACCCCCATCGCCATGGGAGCCCTCTATGTCAGCCCGCTGGCGCTGCAGTTCATGGACGTGGATCCGGTGATGGCGGACAAGACCGCCGGCTACCTGCATGCCATCCTGTGGGGCCTGCCCGCCTTCGTGCTGTTCCAGGTGCTGCGCAACTTCAGCGAGGGGCTCTCCCACACCATGCCCACCATGGTGATTGGCTTCGTGGGGCTGGCGGTCAATATCCCGGCGAACTACATCTTCATCCATGGCCACTTCGGCATGCCCAAGCTCGGTGGCGTCGGCTGCGGCGTGGCCACCGCCATCGTGCTCTGGGCCATGCTGCTGGCGATGATCCTCTATGTGAAGGTCTCCACCCACTTCAAGGAGATCAGGCTGTTCAGCCAGCTTGCCCGCCCCAACGGCAGCCGGATCTGGCGCCTGTTTCGCCTGGGGTTTCCCATCGCCATGGCCATCTTCTGCGAGGTGACCCTGTTTACCGTGGTGGCCCTGATGCTGGCGCCGTTTGGGGCAGAAACGGTGGCGAGCCACCAGATAGCCCTGAACTTCTCCAGCCTGGTATTCATGCTGCCGCTGTCCATTGGTGTCGGCGTGACCATACGTGTCGGCCACAGCATTGGGGAAGGCTTGCCTGATCACGCCAGGGTCGCGGCCCGCACCGGCCTGATGCTGGGCATCGCGGTCGCCGCGGGCACCGCCGCCCTGACCGTGCTGCTGCGCGAGCAGATCGCCGCCATCTACACCGATGATCTCCAGGTGATCACCCTCGCGGCCATCTTGCTGTTCTTTGCCGCCATCTACCAGATCTCCGATTCGGTGCAGGTGGTGGCCGCCGCCGCCCTGCGCGGCTACAAGGACACCCAGGCCATCTTCTACATCACCATCGTCGCCTACTGGGGGCTGGGGCTGCCAAGCGGCATGATCCTGGGATTGACCGACTGGATTGTGCCCCGCATGGGGCCCCAGGGCTTCTGGATCGGCTTCATCGTCGGCCTGACCGGCGCCGCCCTGATGCTGGGTGCCAGACTCAGGGTGATCTACGGCCGCTTCGCCACCCGCTGAGGGGGCGGGCGATCCATTGACCCGGGCGCAGGCAGCGCCAGCAAGGAGAGCGCGGATGGCAGACAGAGGGGCTGCCCTGGCCATGGTGCTGGCGACCACCCTGCTCGCCGGCTGCGAGCCCGGGCCCCAGTCGCAGTTTGATACCTATCAGACCCGGGTGGGGGCCCCGCGGGGGGGCCCCCCCCCCCCCCCCGCCGCCGTGCCCGTCACCCCCATCCCCTTCCCGCCCCAGCGGGACCTGCAACTGGCGATCCCGGACCTGCGGGTCGGTCTGCTCGACATGCTGACCCTCAACCGCTGCGGCCTCGGCGCCCTGGTGGCCAAGCGCAACAGCCCCCTGGGCCGCAGCGCCGACCACTTCAGCCGCCTCGATTACGAGTGGCAGCTGATCCAGCGGCTCGATGCCTGCCACAGCGAAGACCCGCAGACCCGACTCTGGCTCGCGGATCTTGCCCGGCAAAAGCGCGCCGTGCTCAGGGCCAGGTTCTGGAATGCCCTGGTGAGCAGCCAGGAGCTGCGCCGCGCCCTCTCCCCCCGCCCGGCGCCCCTGGCGCCTGATGCCAGCCTGGTCGAGACCCGGCAGGCCCTGCTCACCCTGCTGCAGTGGCGAGACGGGGTGCTGGCGGCCGAGGCGCCGCGGTCGAGCAAGGCGCTGCCATCCCTGCCGCCCCTGACCCCGGCCCTGGAGAGCCTCTACCGGGATCGGGGGCTGGCGCGCCTGCTCTACTCCCTCGAGCTCGCCACGGCCCGCCTCAATCAGAGCGCGCAACAGATAGAACAAGCCAGCCTGGATGACGCCTGCCCGGCCACAGACCCGAACCGGGTGGCGCGGCTGCGCGGCGCCCTTGGCCACTACTATGGCGGGGCGATCCAGCCCTGGCTCACCGGGCTGGATCGCCAGTTTCGCGCCACCGCCCCCCTGCTTGAGCGCCTGTTGACCCCATTGACCCCCCAACCCGCCCTCTCCCCCTGGCGCCAGCGCTATGGTCTGGGCCTGCAGAGCCAGGCCTGGCTGGCATTTCGCGCCGCCAGCCTGCGCCACGCCCATGGCTGGCAGCGGATCCTGGCCGCCTGCGCCGCCCGCCAGTCAGCCCCCTGACGGCCAGGGTCACAGAGCAGCTTTTGAGCCGTCACGCCTGCAAAATCAACAGGCTGCGCAAGAACTGGGCAAACAGTCTCCTTTGTGCATGTCCCTTGTTGACAGCCTTGGGGGCCATGGGTAGTATGCCGACCACGTCAGCAGTGCTGGCGTGGTGAAGTGGGTTTGTCGCTCGGTTGGTCAGAGCATGACCTTGGCATGGTGAAGATTGTGTCGTCGGTTCGAATTCAATTCATCGAGTGGGTTTATAGCTCAGTTGGTTAGAGCACTACCTTGACATGGTAGGGGTCGTTGGTTCGAATCCAATTAAACCCACCACTTTCTGATATGCGATGCGTCCTTAGCTCAGCTGGTTAGAGCACCACCTTGACATGGTGGGGGTCGGTGGTTCGAATCCACTAGGACGCACCATCAGCACACAGTTTTCGCGTCCTTAGCTCAGCTGGTTAGAGCACCACCTTGACATGGTGGGGGTCGGTGGTTCGAATCCACTAGGACGCACCATATTGCTGCGACAGCAGCCGTGGGTTTATAGCTCAGTTGGTTAGAGCACTACCTTGACATGGTAGGGGTCGTTGGTTCGAATCCAATTAAACCCACCACATTTTGAAAAGATGCGTCCTTAGCTCAGCTGGTTAGAGCACCACCTTGACATGGTGGGGGTCGGTGGTTCGAATCCACTAGGACGCACCATCTTCTTCCGGATCCCGCCTCGTGCGGGATTTTTGTTTTGCACTCCCCTCTTCCGATCCCCTTGGCTTGCCACAGCGACGCCCTTGATACCCCGTGATGGTCGCAACATCACGCACCTCACCGCTGCCAAGCGGACGCTCTCGTCCTAGCGGTCTGTGGCGCCGCTAGCTGCCCCGTGCGTCACGCCTGGCTTGCCAGTGCGCCGTTTCACCGCGGCCACCGGGTGTGGCATTGTTGTTGGCCATTCTTGTTTGATGGCATATCTACATGGTTTTGACCCTGTGCTGATGAACCAAGACCCGGGCAAACCGCTGACTAAGGCGCATGTCGAGGCAGCGAATGAGCCACGGGTGGTGAAGAGCGCGCCCTGCTCACGGAAAATGACCGACCCCCGGCGGCTGAATTGAGGGCTAAAGCGGGCCTTGCATGCTGCGTTGGGCGATCTGATAGCTGAGCGCATTGATCTGCTCTTGCGAGAACTGCAAGACGCCCAGCCTCGGCAAGGTGGTGGCCAACTGCTTGTGATTGATGACAGGAAAGGGCGGCTGGGATTGCAGCTTGATGTACCAGCCAGGGAATACCAGCACAGGAGTAACTGGAATGGCCGCACCGACCGCCTTGCTCAGCCATTGATGCACCCAGCAGGCTTGGCGCTCGGCCTGGATCAGTGGCTCGGTTTCATACCAGGATGGAAACTGCAATCGCCCATCCCGAAACACTATTTCGTGATTCTTGCCACGCTGTCTGGCATCCCTCAGCCACTTGTGGCGCCCCTTGGTTTCGATGGCGAATACACCGTTGGCGCCCACCACCAGATGGTCAATATTGAAGCCTTCGCCCTGGATGTCATGAAAGACCTGGTAACCCTGCCCCTGCAAACGCAGCAACTCGGCGGCGGTTGCCAGTTCGGCGACATAACCGAGCCGATAGCGATTCAGCTGCTGCAAATTTTTCCAGGCTTTCAGACAACAGCTGAGCAGACAAAGCAAGATCGCCAGCAGGATAAAATAAGGGGGCGTCTCTCTGGTCAACAACGCCTTGGCCCCCACACCGGCAAACGGCGCCGTGGTGATCAACACCGCCAGCAGCAGATAGCCGATCACATCCATCTGTCGATCTGATATCTGCAGCTGCAAGCCATAGCCCGGCAGCCGTAACAGGGCATCTCGATCGATGGGGAGCTTGACCGTCCGATCTCGGCGCTTCAACCAGAGCCAGAGAGTGGCGACAATGCCCCCCATCCCCAATAGCGGTAACACCAGGATCCAGACCCCATCGATAATTCCCTCCAGCAACCCCTGTATCACTGTCATGATGCCATCCTGCAGATCGTTTGAGTCTATCCAGCTTAGCCAGAAATCCTCAGCCAGTAGCAAGGGGCGGTCGGGTTAGCCGGTCAGGGCGCGAAGTGGTAGATCCAGCCCTCGTCCCGGGGGAAGTCGGCCGGAGGGGCCTGCAGGGGAGGCAGGGCGCCGACCGCCCCGTCGGCGGCATATTGCAGCGCCATCAGGGCGCACAGGGCGGCATCGTAGGGATCCGTGCCCGGTTGCAGATCGGCAGGCAGCAGGGCCCCGATGGCGGGGCGGGCGCTCGTTCCCCTGCCCCCCTGCTTGGCGAGGGCCGGATAGACCTCCAGCAAGGCCCGTGCGGCGGCCGGGGCCTGCTGGGGCACCCGCACCAGAGGGGCCAGGGCCGCCCCCATCACCAGCGCCAGGCTGGCGTTGTTGCCGAGCCTGTCGAAGCTCGCCGAGAGCGGCTTCTTGCCATAACGCCCATGGAGCCAGCGTTCGCAGTCGCGATAGGCGTAGGGGTTGTCTATCTCCCGCTCGGGCACGGGCACCGCCTCCCCCTGCCCCGCCAGCAGGGCGCAGAAGGCGCGGGGAAAGGCGAGAGGCGCATCGATGCCGATGGCGAGGCGAGGATGCGCCAGCAGGGCGTCGCAGCGCCCCTTCTCCTTGAGCAGGGGCATCAGCAGGGCGTAACGATCCGGCGCCGCCCGCGAGCTCAGTCGAAACAGGGGCGAGACCCCGAGCCAGTGTACCCCCTGCTCCCCCCGGCGCCAGGCCACCAGCGCCACCGCCTGGGCATTGCCCTGCCAGCCCCGCACGTCCCAGCCGATGCCGATGGCATCCCACTCCCCCCAGGCAGATCCTGCCCCCTTGTCGTGACGCATGTTCGCCTCTTTCTGCTCACCCGGCCGGCGCCGGGTGATTTGCCAAATGGATCGAGGACACAGGGTAAAGCAAGGGGGCGCCCTCCATAAAGGGCTGGCGGCCCTGGGTCAGAAGGATTTCTTGAAGTTGATGAGGGGCAGTATGGGGAAGATGCCGTTCTCGGCGTAGTTGGCCAGGCCTATCTGCAGGCCATCCAGGTGCTTGGTGGCATTGATGAAGCCCAGCTGGAAGGTGGTGCGCTCGGCATAGTTGACGAAGCCGACGTTGGCCAGGGCATTGCCCCGGGCGATGTTGACCGCCCCCCAGTTGAGCCCCTGTACGTTGTTGGTCAGGTTGACGAAACCCAGGTTCACCCCCCTGTCCTGGCCGTCGTGCCAGTTGACGGCGTTGATGGCAACCCCTTGGAACTGGTCACGCACCCGGCCCGCGCCAAAGAAGATCCCCAGCTGCAGGCCGGTGAAGCTGTTGACGTCCGACAGGGCGAACACCGGCAGATCTATCCCCTTGACCGAGGCGGTACGCCCGTAGAGCAGGGAGGCGCGCGCCCCCTCCACCTGCTGGGAGGCGGGCAGGTTGACCCCGGGCAGGGAGATCTGGACAGGGGTGCTGGCGTGGGCGGCACCGGCCAGGGCCAGCGCGCTGCAACCGAGCAGCAGGGCGAGAGGTTTCATCGGGGGACTCCTTGAACGGTCTGTGAGGATCCAGCCTACCAGTGCGCGGATCGGGAGACGAGGGCACCCAGAGTCCGGTGCGTCACCTACCGTCCCTCTCGGCCCTCCGGCCTCTTCCCCGGCGGAAAAATTCAAACAGAAATTAACATTTATGTCATTTACACCAAACCGCATTTGGTTGCAGAATGCTCAAACGCGCGTTTGAACATTGCCGATGACACGCGTACAGGGATGACTAGCGGTACCCGACAAAGAGCCCAGGCTCGCAACCACACAGTTCCGCCAACATGGAGACGCATATGAACATGGATATCCTCAAGAGCTTTACCGAGCAGATGCAAGGCTTCGCCGCCCCCCTCACCCGCTACAACCAGCTGCTGGCCAGCAATATCGAGCAGCTGACCCGGTTGCAGCTGGCCTCCGCCAACGCTTACGCCGAACTGGGCCTCAACCAGTTGCAGGCCGTCGGCAAGGTGCAGGATGCCCAGAGCCTGGCGGCCCTCGGCACTGTGCAGCTGGAGAGCGCCAGCCAGCTCTCCCGCCAGATGCTGGACGACATCCAGCAACTCAGCGCCCTCGGCCAGCAGTTCAAGGAAGAGCTGGACACCCTGGCCGCAGAGGCCGTCAAGAAGAGCACGGGCAAGGCCTGATCACCCCTGGCTGCCCGCTCGGGCAGCCACATCTCCCCACGACTCGACGGAGCGGGCGAACGTCCGCCCCGGGTGTGGGTGAAGGAGAACACATGAGCCAACCATCTTACGGCCCGCTGTTCGAGGCCCTGGCCCACTACAACGACAAGCTGCTGGCCATGGCCAAGGCCCAAACCGAGCGCACCGCCCAGGCGCTGCTGCAGACCAATCTGGACGATCTGGGCCAGGTGCTGGAGCAAGGCAGCCAGCAACCCTGGCAACTGATCCAGTCTCAGATGAACTGGTGGCAGGATCAGCTCAAGCTGATGCAGCACACCCTGCTCAAGAGCGCAGGCCAGCCGAGCGAACCCGTGATAGTCCCGGAGCGCGGCGATCGCCGCTTCAAGGCCGAGGCCTGGAACGAGCAACCCATCTATGACTACCTCAAGCAGTCCTATCTGCTCACCGCGCGGCACCTGCTGGCCTCGGTGGATGCCCTGGACGGCGTCCCCCAGAAGAGTCGGGAGCGGCTGCGTTTCTTTACCCGCCAGTACGTCAACGCCATGGCCCCCAGCAACTTCCTGGCCACCAACCCTGAGCTGCTCAAGCTGACCCTGGAGTCCGATGGCCAGAACCTGGTGCGGGGGCTGGCGCTGCTGGCCGAGGATCTGGAGCGCAGCGCCGATCAGCTCAACATCCGCCTGACCGACGAGTCCGCCTTCGAGCTCGGCCGGGATCTGGCGACCACCCCGGGCCGGGTGGTGCAGCGCACCGAGCTCTTTGAGCTCATCCAGTACAGCCCGAGCACGGAGACGGTGGCCAAGACACCGGTACTGATCGTGCCCCCCTTCATCAACAAGTACTACATCATGGACATGCGGCCCCAGAACTCCCTGGTGGCCTGGCTGGTCGCCCAGGGCCAGACGGTGTTCATGATCTCCTGGCGCAACCCTGGGGTAGAGCAGGCCGACATCGATCTCGACGACTACGTGGTGGACGGCGTCATCGCCGCCCTGGACGGCGTGGAGGCGGCCACCGGCGAGCGGGAGGTGCACGGCATCGGCTACTGCATCGGCGGCACCGCATTGTCACTCGCCATGGGCTGGCTGGCGGCGCGGCGCCAGAAGCAGCGGCTGCGCAGCGCCACCCTGTTCACCACCCTGCTGGACTTCTCCCAGCCCGGGGAGCTTGGCATCTTCATCCACGAGCCCATCATAGCGGCGCTCGAGGCGCAAAATGAGGCCAAGGGCATCATGGACGGGCGCCAGCTGGCGGTCTCCTTCAGCCTGCTGCGGGAGAACAGCCTCTACTGGAACTACTACATCGACAGCTACCTCAAGGGCCAGAGCCCGGTGGCCTTCGATCTGCTGCACTGGAACAGCGACAGCACCAATGTGGCGGGCAAGACCCACAACAGCCTGCTGCGCCGCCTCTACCTGGAGAACCAGCTGGTGAAGGGGGAGCTCAAGATCCGCCACACCCGCATCGATCTGGCCAAGGTGAAGACCCCTGTGCTGCTGGTGTCGGCGGTGGACGATCATATCGCCCTCTGGCAGGGCACCTGGCAGGGCATGACGCTGTTTGGCGGCGAGCGGCGCTTCCTGCTGGCGGAATCGGGCCACATCGCCGGCATCATCAACCCGCCGGGGGCCAACAAGTACGGCTTCTGGCAAAACGGGGCCGCGGCCGAGAGCCCGGAGAGCTGGCTGGCGGGGGCGACCCACCAGAGCGGCTCCTGGTGGCCCGAGATGATGGGCTTTATCCAGAGCCGTGACGAGGGGGCTGAACCTGTCCCCGCGCGGGTCCCGGAGCAGGGGCTGGCCCCCGCCCCCGGCCACTACGTCAAGGCGCGGCTCAATCCGGTGTTTGCCCGCGCCACAGAGGAGGAACCGGCATGAGCATGCAGTCTCTGGAAATGGGCCAGAAGGCCCGTCTGACCAAGCGGTTCGGCGCGGCGGAGGTCGAGGCGTTCGCCGCCCTCTCGGAGGACTTCAACCCCCTGCACCTGGATCCGGCCTTCGCCGCCACCACGGCGTTCGAGCGCCCCATCGTCCACGGCATGTTGCTGGCCAGCCTGTTTTCCGGGCTGCTGGGGCAACAGTTGCCCGGGAAAGGGAGCATCTACCTGGGCCAGAGCCTCAGCTTCAAGCTGCCGGTGTTCGTCGGGGACGAGGTGACGGCGGAGGTGGAGGTGATTGCCCTGCGAGATGACAAACCCATCGCCACCCTGGCCACCCGCATCTTCACCCAAGGCGGCGCCCTCGCCGTGACGGGGGAGGCGGTGGTCAAGCTGCCCTGAGGGAAGGAGGCGCACAATCACAATCAGCCCGGCCCCTGCCGGGCTGATGTTTTCCCCGCTCCTCTCGCCCCTTTTTCGGAGCAATTGGGCCCAGGCCCTTTCCCTGCCCCGGCTAACTGCCTAAAATGGCCGCCCTGCCGTGTAGGCATTCATCCAGCTAGAGGATTTCCCCATGGAGACGTTTCTGCTCGAAGGTCACCCCTTCGTTGCCTTGTGTGACCTGATCAAGCATCAGGGTTGGGCCGATTGTGGCGGCGCCGCCAAGGCGCTGGTCGCCGAGGGTCTGGTGGAGGTGGACGGTCAGGTCGAGACCCGCAAACGCTGCAAGATAGTGGCCGAGCAGGTGGTCAACTTCAACGGCATGAAGGTGGTGGTGAAGGAAGGCGTCAGCCCCGAGATTCTCTGATCCCGCGGTCTGCCCCCGCAAACGCTACCCAGCACAGTCGCCGGGCAGGTGGTCCAGGGCATCAAGGCCGTAGTGAAGGAAGGGTTCATGGCCGAGATCCACCGATCCCGGCCAACCCGCTGTGACGGGTCAGCTGGCCTTGATCGACAGGGTCAGCACGAAGCGCGCCATGGCCTCATCGCCGTTGAGCGACGGGCAGGTGGCCACCACCTGGATGGGGCGGTTGATACGCTGCCCGCTCGCCAGGGACTCGTCGATCATGGCGTCGATAAGCTCCCCGGCCTCGCAATCGAACTGCACGTCCCCCTCGGGGCGCTTCAAAAACTCCCCCTGCACATCCTTGAAGGCAAAATGCACCTTCTTGCGCCGCGCCCGCCCCTTCTCCATCACCAGCAGGCCCCCCACCAGATCGGCGCCGGTGGCCAGCGCCCCGAAGTACATGCTGCCCAGGTGGTTGCGGGTGCGCCAGCCGAGGGGAATGCGGATGCGCAGCGCCTTGGCATTCATCTGCTCGATGACGGGGGCGCAGAAGCCGATGACGGGGATATAGCGCCAGGCGAAGAGGCGCAGGCCGAGGTTGGCCTTGAGACGTTGCAGGTCCATTGCTCACTGATCCGATGAGTTGATGTAACCAGCATGTTGCCAGCGTGTACTTTCAGATACAAGGCGTGATGTCGCCCTTTTACCCAGGAGCTCACCCCCCTTCATCCTGCCTCCTTGCACCCCGCCCCTGGCCATCCCCCGACCCGCCGGGCGTCCACGCCCATGACGCCGGCTAGCCCAGTGGCAGCCCAAGCTGGAGGCGCGCAGCAAGGCCACGGCCTGACGGCGCATCCTCCATAACGAAAACAGTCGGCCCAGGCCGACTGTTTTGTTATCTGGCAGGCTCAGGCCCGCTTCTCCTCCAACCAGGCCCCCTGGCTCTGCATCTCGAACAGCTGGGCGTAGTGGCCCTGCCGGGCCATCAGGTCCTGATGAGAACCCCGCTCGATCACCTGGCCGCGCGAAAGCAGCAGGATCTCGTCCGCATCGACGATGGTGGAGAGGCGGTGGGCGATGGCGATGGTGGTGCGGCCGCGGCGCGCCGCCGCGAGCGCCTGGGAGAGGGCCAGCTCGGTCTGGGAGTCCACGCTCGCGGTCGCCTCGTCCAGGATGAGGATGCGGGGATCCCCCACCAAGGCGCGGGCAAAGGAGAGCAGCTGGCGCTGACCAGCGGAGAGGTTCTTGCCCCCCTCCTCCATCAGAGTAGCCAGGCCATCGGGCAGGGAGCGCACAAACTGGGCCAGCTGCACCTCCTCCAGGGCCTGCCAGAGCCGGGCGTCCATGATGCCCTCGCGCCCCAGGCGCAAGTTGTCCGCCAGGGTCCCGACGAAGATGAAGGGATCCTGCTGCACCAGGCCGATGCTGCGGCGCACCGCACTCAGGGAGAGGGTCGAGAGGGGGTGCTCATCGAATCGTATCTCGCCGCCATCGATGGGATAGAACCCCATCAGCAGGCTGATGATGGTGGACTTGCCGCTGCCGGTGTGGCCCACCAGGGCCAGCATCTGGCCGGGGGCCACCTCAAAGCTCACCCCTTGCAGCACCGGCTGCTCCCCGTCGTAGGAGAAGTTCACCCCCTGAAAGCTGACCCGGCCGGCCGGCAGGGCGCTGGCGCCCCGGGTGCTCTCGCGCGCCTCGTCTTGCAGGGTGAACACCCGCTCCCCCGCCACCATGGCCTGCTGCAACTGGTTGAGCTGGTTGGTCATCTCGATGAGGGGCTCTATCATGCGCCCCAGGTAGCTGATGAAGGCGTAGAGCACCCCCACCTGGATGGCGCCCCCCGTGCTCAGCCCCTCGTGGGCAAACAGGGCCAGCAGGCCGATGAGCACCATCATGTAGAAGAGATCGATGAGGGGGCGCAGCAGTATGCCGTTGATCTTGAGGCTCTTGAGCCGCGCACCCCAGTGCTGCTGGTTCACCTCGGCGAAGGCGTTGGCGAAGCGCACCTCCTGCACCATGGCCTGGATGACAGGCATCCCCTGCAGGGACTCGTTGAGCCGGCTGTTGATGTCCGAGAGCAGGCTGCGGGTCTCCCGCACCACGGGCACGCTCAACTTCTGGTAGAGCCACATCACGGCGCCCACCGCCGGGATCAGGGCAGCGCACACCAGCATCAGTCGCACATCCAGCAGCGCCATGGAGATGAGGATGCCGCACAAGAGCACCAGCTTTTGCACCAGGAGCCCTATCACCTGGACATAGAGGTTCATGATCGCCTCGGTGTCGTTGGTGATGCGGGAGATGAGGGATCCCGAGCGATGCTGGTCGAAATAGCGGGCGGGCAGCCGGATGGCGGTGGCAAACACCTGCTCGCGCAGGCGCTGCACCACCCCCTGGGCGATGCGGTTGAAGCGCAGGGATTGCAGGTAAAAACCGGCGGCAGAGAGTACCTGCAGCCCCAGATAACCCGCCGCCAGGGCGGCAATCACCGGCCAGTCCAGGTGGCGCGGCGCCAGATAGTCATCGATGAACAGCTTGATGAGCAAGGGCCCGGCCACCTCGGCCCCTGTGGCCAGCAGCAGGCAGACCCCGGCCTGCACCAGCCAGACCGGGTAGTCGGCACAATAGACCAGCAATCGTTTGATAGTCGGGTTCACAGGATTACCTCACTGCCTGTATCACTGAGAGACAAGGCGCGCAGCAGGCCACCCCATAACCGTTTGATAGTCGGGTTCACAGGCTCTCCTCCATGTCTTGTTCCAGCCGCTGGCCCTGTGGCTCGGGGACACAAAGGATGCAACACCTCTTCATCACTGGGCTCACAGGCTCTCCTCCACGTCTTGCTCGAGTCGCTGGTAGCGCACCATGTCCGCATACCAGCCCTGGTGGGCCATCAAGGTCTGATGACTACCCCGCTCCGCGATCCGCCCCTGGGCCAGCACCAGGATCTCGTCCGCCTGCTCTACCGCCGTCATGCGGTGGCTCACCAGGATCAGGGTCCGTCTGTGCCCCTTGAGCGCCTGCAGTATCTGCTGCTCGGTGTGGGCATCCACGGCGGAGAGGGCATCGTCGAGCACCAGTATGGGGGCACCCAGCAGCAGGGCCCGGGCGATGGCGAGCCGCTGTTTCTGACCGCCGGAGAGGGTCACCCCCTTCTCCCCCACCTCGGTCTGGTAGCCCTTGGCAAAGCGCACTATGTCGTCGTGGACGCAGGCGATGCGCGCCACCCGCTCTATCTCCTGCTGACTCGCCTCTGGGCAGCCCAGGGCGATGTTGGCGGCGATGGTGGTGGAAAACAGAAACGGCTCCTGGGGCACGTAGGCGAACTGGCGCCTGAGATCCCCGAGGGCCAGGATCTCGATGGCCTGCTCCCCCATCCAGATGCGCCCCGTCCCCGGATTGGCCAGGCGCATCAGCAGCTTGAGCAGGCTGCTCTTGCCGGCGCCGGTGCGCCCCACTATGCCGAGCATGGCCCCCTGGGACAGGGTGAAGTCGATGTCCGCCAGCAGGGTGCGCCCCTGCTGGCCATAACCCAGCCCCTGCACCCGCAGCGGCAAGGGGGTGACGAAGGGGGCGGGACGCTCGGGCTCGCGGATCTCGCCGTGCTCGCCGAGCAGGTGCTCGATGCGCGAATAGGCGGCGCTGCCCCGCTCTATGATGTTGAACAACCAGGCGATGGCAAACATGGGCCAGATCAGCTGACCCAGATACATGGTGAAGCTGGTGAGCTGCCCCAGGGTCAGCTCATCTTTGAGCACCAGGGCGCTGCCGCCGGCCACCGCCAGGAAGTAGGAGCAGCCGATGCACAGATAGATGACGGGATCGAACTTGGCATCGATGCGCGCCACCGCCATGTTGCGCTCCCCCGCCTCCCGGGTCAGGGCGGCAAAGCCCTGATCTTCGAGGGACTCCACCGCATAGGACTTGAGCACCCGCACCCCGGAGAGGGCCTCCTGGGTCTTGTTGTTGAGGCGGGAGAAGGCCCCCTGAGCCGCCTTGAACGCCTTGTAGATCTGTTTGCCGAAGCGGTTCATGAAGTAGGCCATCACCGGCAGGGGCAGCAGGGAGAGCAGGGTCAGCTGCCAGGAGTACTGGCTGCACATGATGGTGAGCACCAGAGCCCCCACCATGATGGAGTCCACCAGGGTCAGTACCCCTTCCCCCGCCGTCATCTCCACCGCCTGGATGTCGTTGGTGGCGTGGGCCATCAGATCCCCGGTGCGATGGCGCTGGTAAAAGTCCGGGCTCATGCGGGTGAAGTGGGTGAACAGCCGGTTGCGCAGCACATAGGCGAGCCGGTAGGAGGCGCCAAACAGCATGACCCGCCAGACGTAGCGCAGCAGATAGATGGTGATGCCAAGAGCGAGCAGGCCGAGCAGATAGGTGGTCAGGCTGGCCTGATCGAGCCGGCCGCTGCCGATGCCATCGACCACCCAGCCCACGACTTTGGGCGGAATGGCCGTCAGCACGGCCACCACCGCCAGCAGGGAGATGGCGATGAGATAGCGCCGCCACTGCTCCTTGAAAAACCAACCCAGACGAAGAAATACGCTCACACAGGATCCTTGATGATGAAGGCGATGCCACAGGCAAGGGCCCGCGCAGCGGGCAGAAAGAGTGCCCGAACGGGCATGGTCACAGCGCCAGCATGATAGCGCGAAGTGGTGACCATGAGAATAATTGCTATTTGATCGCGTCCCGGCGGGCGCCTCCCGGCGAAAACAGGGAGGGGCCTGTCGGCCCCTCCCTGGCATTGGCTGCCGCTATGGCCGGGGCGATCGCCCCTCGTCCGCCTCCGGCGTCGCCCTGCCATCCCCCACCAGCAGGCAGTGAGACACCCGATCCCGGGTCTGGTTGAAGATGTGCTGCAAGCGGGTCAGATCCGATTCGCTCAACTCTTCTGCCTGATGCAGCCGCCACTCGAGCTCGGCTGCCATCATGTTGAGGCGCCGGGCCGAGAGGTTGGCCGAGACCCCCTTGAGGGTATGCAGCAGCCGTATCGCCACCTGCGGCTCCTGGCGGCGCAGGGCGCTGCGGATCTCCCACAGGTCATCCTTGTGCTCGGACATGAACAGCTTGAACAGGATCTGCAGCGCCTCCCTGTCCTGATCGAGTCGGTGCAGGGCGTCGGTCAGATCCAGCAGATCCATCGCCTCGGGGGGCTTGACCGTCACCTTCTGGCCAGTGGACACAGGTTTTACCCACTGCAGCAGGTTGTTGTAGAGATCCAGCTTGCTGACCGGCTTGGTCACATAGCCATTCATCCCCACCCCCAGGCAGCGCTCCCTGTCCCCCGGCATGGCGCTGGCGGTGAGGGCGATGATGGGCACGTCGTGTTTGTCGACCATCTTGCGGATCTGGCGGGTGGCATCCAGTCCGTCCAGCACCGGCATCTGCAAGTCCATCAGTATGATGTCAAACGGCTGCTCGGCGACCCGCTCCACCGCCTCCCGACCATTGGTGACCACGGTCACCTGCACGCCGACCCGTTTGAGGTACTCGAGGATGAGCTGCTGGTTGACCCTGTTGTCTTCGGCCAGCAGCACCCGGGTGCCCCGCAGCAAGTCGTGGAAATTCTGCTGATCCCCCTGGACCTCCGCCTGGCGCAGGTTCGCATCGAAGGAGCTGCCATTGAGCAGCTCATCCACCTTGGCCAGCAGGGCATTTTCCGTCATGGGCTTGGCGAGGAAGTGGTGCAGCCCCATGCTCTCCATGCGCACCTGCAGCCCCTCCTTCGCCCAGGCGCTGGTCATCAGGATGGGAATGAGCCGCCACTGGCTGTGCTGGCGCATCTCCAGCGCCAGATCCAGACCATCCTCCTGGCCCATGCGCCAGTCGAAGATGGCCAGCCTGAGGTTGATCCCCTCCTCCAGCAGCACCTCACGGGCGCGCGAGACGCTGTTGACCCCTATCACCCTGGCCCCGGATCGGCTCAGCATGTCGCCGATGAGCTCCAGCACCAGCTCGTTGTCGTCCATGACCAGGATGAGGGGCTGCTGCTCGAAGAAGACCCGCCGCCCGCTGACGCCATAGACCGCCTTGCTCATGGGGATCTCGAACTGGAACAGGGAGCCGACCCCGGGCTTGCTCTGCACCGATATCTTGCCCCCCATCAGCTCCACCAGCCGCTGGGAGATGTTGAGGCCGAGGCCGGAACCGCCATATTTGCGGGTATTGCCCGCCTCCAGCTGGGTGAACGGCTGGAACAGCTGGGCCAGCTTCTCCTCGGCGATGCCTATCCCTGTGTCCCGCACGCTGAATCGCACCCGCATGGGATCGGCACTGGCCAGGGTGATGACCACCTCCACCTCACCGCGCTCGGTGAACTTGATGGCATTGTTGACCAGATTGACCAGCACCTGGCCCAGACGCAGGGGATCCCCGCGCAGGAAGTCGGGCACGGCGGGGGACTTGTTGATGATCACCTCGACCTGCTTGCGCTCGGCCAGGTCGGCAAACATGCCCGCCAGGGAGTCTATCTGCTCCCCCAGATCGAAATCGATCTCCTCCAGGCTCAGCTTGCCGGACTCGACCTTGGTCAAGTCCAGGATGTCGTTGATGAGCAGCAGCAGGGTATCCGACGAGGACTTGATCTTGCCGAGGTAGTCCCGTTGCTGCTGGCTGAGGGGGGTCTGCAATGCCAGGGTGCTAAAGCCAATGATGGCGTTCATGGGGGTGCGGATCTCGTGGCTCATGTTGGCCAGGAAATCGCTCTTGGCCTGGGCCAGCAGGCCGGTCTCCCGGGAGAGCTCGCTCAGCCTCTGGTTGCGTCGCCACAGGGTCAGGGCCACCAGGGAGAAGCTGATCAGGGCGCCGGCCAGCACCAGCAGGAAGAAGCGGCTCTTGAGCTCGGATGCTTGCCGGATCTTGCTCTGCTTCCAGGCCACCAGGGCGTCGAGCTCGTGCATGTCGATCACCTGATTGCGCAGCCGATGGTAGCTGGCGACCTGGGCGCTCACGTCCTGGCTGAGCGCAATGAGGCTGCGCAGGGCCGGCACCTGTGCCACCGACCCGTGCAATTGCTGCAACAGCTGATCAACGGCCTGGCCGTCCGCCTGATCCCAGTTGCGTTTGAGGTAGTGCAGCCGCTGGGCCAGGGTGCGCACCTGCCCCACCAGCTCGGCGTCTGCCTGGCTGGCCTTCAATACCATACTCAACTGCTGCTGGAACGGTTTTTCTATGTATTCGAGCCCCATCTCCATGGAGGAGAGCCGCGTCAGATCCCGCAGATAGAGCGCGATATCGTGCAGCAGCGCCTGGGCATGGGGGTTGGCGGCGGAGTCCGGATCCTGGCGCACCTGGCGCACGAACCTGTCCAGATTGGCGGAGAGCTGCTCCAGACGCTGCTGCACCTGCTCGTCGTTGGCCTGCTCGCGCCCGAGCAGATAGACGGTATCGGTATTGACCCGGTTGAGGATGAGTTCGGCCGCCACACTGAGATCGAAGGCCCGTTGCTGCTGGCTGAGCAGGCGCCAGCAATAGCCGCTGAACAGCAGCAGTGTGACCATGACCAGACACAAGATCAGTCGGTTGGACCCTGTGTTATTATTCATCCCGTTTTCACTCTCATGTGTGACGTGCTCCCGCAAGGCCCAAGGTATCAAGGTGCGTCCATGTTAGCGTCAGCGTGCCCTGAAAGTGAAATGGATGTGATAAATCAACGCATAACCGATGAGAGAGCACCCTATGACCCTTATCACCACCCATTGTAGCCAGTGCCTGACCCGCAATCGGCTGCCCAGCGAGAAATTGCGGGCCGACGCCAAGTGTGGCCGTTGTGGCCATGCCCTGTTCGCCATCACCCCCATCGAGGGCGACACGGCCCATTTCGAGCGCCTGATCCAGTCCGATCTGCCGGTGGTGGTCGACTGCTGGGCCAGCTGGTGCGGCCCCTGCCAGCAGTTCGCCCCCATCTTTGCCGAGGTGGCCCGGGAACTCGAACCCGGCGTGCGCTTCGTCAAACTCGACACCGAGCAGCAGCCCGACATTGCGGCCCGCTATGGCATTCGCAGCATCCCGACCCTGCTGCTGTTTCGCCGGGGAGCCCTGATCGGCAGACAGGCTGGCGCCCTGCCAAAGAGCGTATTCAAACAATGGCTTGCGGAACAGACTGGCACCAAATGATGCTGCATTGTTCTTGAGGTGTTACTCAAATGTAACCGCAACGGGCCGCTCTGTGAGCCTTGCCAAAGTTTGGGGATCTGCCCCTGTTTGAAACAGCGCAACAGTCGTAACCTCGGCAACACAACAACAACCATAAATTAACCGAGGCGCCCTATGCAACGCACTGTCTCTCCCCTGGTCACACCCGATCCCTCCCCCAATCAACGCTGGTTCGATATCAAGTCCGGCATCGTCATCGGCAACGTGCTGCTGCTGTGTGCCATGCTCGCATGGCTCCCGTTCGATCCCATGGTCAACAAGGGACTCGGCATCCTGGTCTTCATCGCCATCCTCTGGTTGACCGAGGCGCTCCATGTCACCGTCACCGCCCTGCTCATCCCCCTGCTCGCCACCCTGCTCGGGGTGTTTGACATGGCCAAGTCCCTCACCGATTTCGCCAACCCCATCCTCTTCCTGTTCTTCGGTGGCTTTGCCCTGGCCGCCGCCCTCTCCAAGCAGGGACTGGACAGGCTGATGGCCGCCAGGGTGATGCAGCTGGCCCGAGGCCACCTCATCTGGGGCGCCATCCTGCTGTTCACCATTACCGCCGCCATGTCCATGTGGATCAGCAACACCGCCACCGCCGCCATGATGCTGCCCCTTGGCATCGGCCTGCTGGCCCAGCTCGACAGCCAGCGGGATCGCCGCACCTTCGTGTTCGTGCTGCTCGGCATCGCCTACAGCGCCAGCATCGGCGGCATAGGTACCCTGGTCGGCAGCCCCCCCAACGCCATCGCCGCCGCCCAGATGGGGATCAGCTTCACCGACTGGATGAAGTTCGGCATGCCAGTGGTGCTGATCCTGATGCCCTGCGGCATCGCCCTGCTCTACCTGGTCACCCGTCCGGACTTGAGCCACCGGGTCGAGAGCCAGCATGTCACCATCCACTGGACCCGGGATCGCAAGGCCACCCTGGCCATCTTCCTGGTCACCGTCGTGCTCTGGATAGGCTCCCAGCCCATCGCCAAGGCGCTGGGCGGCATTCCCCAGTTCGACAGCCTGATCGCCATCGGCGCCATCATCGCCATCGCCACCAGCCGGGTCGCCAGCTGGGATGACATCAACCAGAACACCGACTGGGGCGTGCTGATGCTGTTCGGGGGCGGTCTGACCTTAAGCGCCATCCTCAAGGCGACGGGTACCAGCGCCTTCCTGGCCGAGCACCTCTCCGCCGTGCTGGCCAATGCCAACCTCTTCATCATGCTGCTGGCGCTCGCCGCCTTCGTGGTATTCCTGACCGAACTGGTCTCCAACACCGCCACCGCCGCCCTGCTGATCCCGCTGTTTGCCGGGGTGGCCGAGGCCCTGGGGGTCTCTCCCGTGGTGATGTCGGTGCTGATCGCCATCGGCGCCTCCTGCGCCTTCATGCTGCCGGTCGCCACCCCGCCCAACGCCATCGTCTTCGCCAGCGGCCATATCCAGCAGCGGGAGATGATGCGCGCCGGCCTGGCCCTGAACCTGGTGTTCACCCTGCTGCTGGCCATCCTGGCCTTCTTCGTCGGCGACATCCTCTGAGTCGTCACGGATCCGGCCACCCAGGCCCCCGCCTCGCGGGGGCTTTTTTTTCGCGCGCAGCCAACCGCCTCAAGCCGGGATCCCGCGCCGGCAACCGCCGTCCTCACTCTCTGTGCCACCCAGGGCAAACTCCCCCTCAGGCCCGGGCCGCGCCTTGCCAGCGCCCCAGTCGCAAGCCCACCGCCAGGCCGCGCCAGCCCTCTCCTCCCGTAAGCCGATCGCCACTCACGACTCCTGGCGGCCTTTCGGTTGAATAGGGTTCCCTTTATGTACTCCCAACCAGGTTCCCACGCCTGGCCCGGCCCCCTCCAGGGCCTGGCTCAACCAGGCCACTGGCGCCATGACCCAAGGTTCCCTCGCCCGAGGGCCTCCCTGTTCGGCGGCCTGGGAGACAGGCACAAAAAAGCCCCCGGCATGCGGGGGCTTGCGGCCTATGGCGGTGATCAACCCACCTTGCAGCGTTCGAGCTTCCAGATCCGCTCGACATAGTCCTGGATGGAACGGTCCGAGTTGAACTTGCCCATGGTGGCCGAGTTGATGATCGCCTTCTTCGCCCACAGGGCCGGGTCGCGATACCAGGTGTCCACCAGCTTGTGCGCCTCGGAGTAGGACTCGAAGTCTGCCAGGGTCAGGTAAGGATCCCCCCCTTCCAGCAGGGAGCGCTTGATGGAGGAGAGTTCCCCCGGCTTGCCCGGCGTGAAGTAGTCGGTATCGAACCAGTCCAGCACCGCCTTGAGCTCGGAGTTGGCATAGTAGAAGTCATACGGGTTGTAACCGCGTGCCTTCAGGGACTTCACCTCGTCCACGTTGAGCCCGAAGATGGCGCAGTTCTCTGCCCCCGCCTCTTCGGCGATCTCGATGTTGGCCCCATCCAGGGTGCCGATGGTGATGGCACCGTTCAGCGCCAACTTCATGTTGCCGGTACCCGAGGCCTCGTAGCCTGCGGTAGAGATCTGCTCGGAGACATCTGCCGCCGGGATCAGTTTCTCCGCCAGGCTGACGCGGTAGTTCGGCATGAACACCACCTTCAGCTTGCCCTGGATGCGGGCGTCGTTGTTGACCCGCTCCGCCAGCTTGTTGATGGCGTAGATGATGTCCTTGGCCAGCTTGTAACCGGGCGCCGCCTTGGAGCCGAAGATGAACACCCGCGGGTGCATGTCATAGTCGGGGTTGGCCAGCAGGCGACGGTAGAGCGCCATGATGTGGATGAGGTTGAGCTGCTGGCGCTTGTACTCGTGCAGGCGCTTGATCTGGATGTCGAAGATGGCATTGGCATCCACGTCGATCCCGGTCTCGGCCTTGATCACCTTGACCAGCTTCTCCTTGTTGTGACGCTTGATGGTCATGAACTGCTGCTGGAATGCCTTGTCATCGGCAAATTTCACCACGCCGCGCAGCTTGTCCAGTTGCAGCGGCCACTCCTTGCCCACCACCTCGTTGTACAGATCGGCCAGCTCGGGGTTGCAGGCCAGCAGCCAGCGGCGGGGGGTGACCCCGTTGGTGACGTTGCACATCTTCTCGGGCCAGAGGGCGGCAAATTCCGGGAAGAGATCCTCTTTCACCAGCTTGGAGTGGATCTCGGCCACGCCGTTGACCCTGGAGGAGCCGATGACGCACAGGTTGCCCATGCGGACCTTGCGCACGTCCCCTTCTTCGATGATGGAGAGCTTGGCCTTGATGGCGTTGTCGCCCGGCCACTTGGGTTCCACCAGATCGCCGAGGAAGCGGGCATTGATCTCGTAAATGATCTCCAGATGACGGGGCAGCACCTTCTCGAACAGGCTGACATTCCACTTCTCCAGCGCCTCCGGCAGCAGGGTGTGGTTGGTGTAGGAGAAGACCTGATAGCAGATGGCCCAGGCGGCATCCCAGTGCAGGTCTTCTTCGTCCACCAGCACCCGCATCAGCTCGGGGATGGCCACGGTCGGGTGGGTATCGTTGAGCTGGATGGCGATCTGGGCGGCAAACTTGCCAAAATCGCTGCCATGGACCCGCTTGTAGCGGCGCATGATGTCCTTGATGGAGCAGGCGCAGAAGAAGTACTGCTGGATCAGGCGCAGCTCCTTGCCCGCGTCCGTCTCGTCGTTGGGATAGAGCACCTTGGAGATGGTCTCGGCCTGGGCTTTTTCCGCCTGGGAGTCGACATAGCCACCGGCGTTGAACACGTCCCAGTCGAAGAATTCGGAGGCGCGGGACTCCCACAGACGCAGTATGTTGACGGTGTGACCGCCAAAGCCCACCACAGGGATATCCCAGGGCACCCCTTTGATCTTGCGACCGGCATGCCACACCTTCTTCAGGGCGCCGCTCTCGCAGAACTGGGTCTCCACATAGCCATACAGGGGGATCTCCTGCACCGACTCGGGGCGGCAGATCTCCCAGGGGTTGCCATATTCGCGCCAGGAGTCCGGACGCTCGATCTGGCGACCATCCTGGATCTCCTGGCGAAACAGGCCGTGCTCATAGTGCAGGCCATACCCTACCGCCGGGTAGTTCAGGGTCGCCAGGGAGTCTATGAAGCAGGCCGCCAGGCGCCCCAGGCCACCGTTGCCGAGGGCCATGTCCGGCTCCTGCTCGCACAGATCGGTCAGCTCCAGGCCCAGCTCGGCCAGCGCCTCTTCGCACAAGGTATAGAGAGAGAGGTTGTGCAGGTTGTTGGAAGTCAGCCGCCCCATCAGGAATTCGGCCGAGAAGTAGTGGATAGCCCGGGTATCCTCGCTAAGGTGAGTCTGCTGGGTACGGGTCAGACGCTCGTACACCAGCTCATTGACGGCGGCGGCTGTCGCCTTCCACCAGGACTGGGGCGAGGCCTTCTGCTCACTGGTACCCAGAGTGGAGCGCAGATGACGCACTATGCTCGCCTTGAGTTGATCCTTATTCAGTTGCAGATCCAGCTCTGTCTTCTTCTTGCTAGCCATAACGCTGTTTCCTTCGTTACTTAAATAATTTATTTACCCGCCAGGGACCGATTTTTAGTTATCTGAGATATGTATTCCGGCGTTGACATACTAACGAATGATGCCGATATAAAAGTTAACTTACGTCACAGTTTAACGTATGAAAGTGACAGTTTAACAATGAAAACCCTTTCCTGTCACCAGAGATTAAAATCCATATAGATCAATAACTTTTCATTAATGGTGGTTATTTGAACCCTGTATTGAGCATGAGTATGGTTTCACGTTATCCCCAGCCAATGGATGGCTTGAAAATATCTGAAAATAAAACGAAAGGGTGAAATCGTTTTCAACTCACGACCACATCGACACAACAAAACAGCCGCCCATAGAGCGGCTGATTTTTAACATTTCCGATTCAAAGCAGACTCATAGCAACCTGGATTTAAACTGGTTGCTCGCACCGTCGTATTGATAACCAATCTGCTGCAGGCGGGTAGCAAGCTGATCCTCGCTCATGTCGTAGTAGGCGAGCAGCTCATCGAGATTGTCGCACTCCAACCTCAGCTTCTCGTTGACGATCCCCAACAAGATGTTGGCGTCCAATCGCTGCAAAGTCGTGGCATCCATGACATGGCTCCTCTGTTAAACCCTGTATAACCATGGCCCCCCTGCCGGGTTTTGTCCATTTATCGGACCATAAGCGTTCGAAGCCATGATAAAGAAACCAGAGAGGTATCAATGAGATGGCGTTTATCTTGGTTAGCTGCGTCACATTTTTGAGCAGAAACGACTTGTCGAATGCACTGGATGCAACTACTGTATACACATACAGCATGGTAATTCATACAGGAATCAGCAGATGAACCAGCCAATGAGCCGCCCCCTTGCCTCCCTGACCGCCGGGTTGACCCAACCCTGGCCGACTCGTCATCTGACACGCCGTCCGGGCGCATCCGCCATGACAGTGCGAGACGGGGCCCAGCTGCTGGGCGCCCTGGGGCAGATAAGCCAGGCGAAGCGAGGCTGGATCCTGCTGATTGCGCCCCCCGGTCTGCCGGTCGCCGCCCAGCTGCGGGCTCATGGCATAGATCCGGCCCACGTGCTGGTGGTCCACCGCCACAAGATCAAGAACTGGCAACGCACCCTGGAGCTGGCCCTCGACCGCAGCCGCTGCGCCGCCGTCGTCACCTGGCTGCCCGAGGCCATCAGCCTGGATACCGAGCGCCTGCTCCGACTGAGCCAGGGCAAGGAGATGCTGACCCACTACTTCCAGCGCGAGACGAGCCAGGGGCCAGCCGTGAACTATGGCAACCAGGACATCTACCTCAATCATTGAGCCTCATGCCGCCCGCGGCGAGCAGCCATGAGGATGACGAGGCATTTGACAGCCTTGAGACCTTGGATATCCCTGAGGGGGTTGAACGACCCAGGACGCCTGAGAGAGCCGAGCGGCTTGCGTGGTTGAGGGTTTGAGGGTTTGAGGGTCTGAAAGTTTGAAGGTTTGAAGGTTTGAAGGTTTGAAGGTTTGAAGGTTTGAAGGTTTGAAGGTTTGCCAGCCTGCTCCCCCTGCCCGCTGGTGCAAGGCGCTGATCTGGTCAAGGGCCGGCAACGCTGGGGGTCAGGTCAAATGAACACAAAGGCAAGAACAGAACGGCGGCCCGAGGGCCGCCGCTTGCCATGACAGGAGGCGAGCGCCCCCCTGCCGACTCAGGAGGAGAGCTTGCCGTCGAGCTCGGCAATCTTGGCGGACCAGATGGCCGGGCCCGTCTCGTGGATATTGTTGCCCTGGGAGTCCACCGCCACGGTCACCGGCATGTCTTCCACCTCGAACTCGTAGATGGCTTCCATGCCCAGATCGGCAAAGGCTACCACCCGCGACTTCTTGATCGCCTTGGCCACCAGGTAGGCGGCGCCCCCCACGGCCATCAGATAGACGGCCTGGTGCTGGCGGATGCTCTCGACGGTTTTCGGGCCGCGCTCTGACTTGCCTATCATGCCGATGAGGCCGGTTTCCCCCAGCATCATGTCGGTGAACTTGTCCATCCGGGTGGAGGTGGTGGGGCCGGCCGGACCGACCACCTCATCACGCACCGCATCGACCGGACCGACGTAATAGATGAAGCGGTTGGTGAAATCGACCCCTTCCGGCAGACCCTCGCCATTTTTCAGCATGTCGGCGATGCGCTTGTGGGCGGCGTCGCGACCGGTGAGGATCTTGCCCGAAAGCAGCACGGTATCGCCGCTCTTCCAGCTGGCAAGCTCGGCCTTGGTGATGCCATCGACATTGACCCGGCGCACATTGCCACCGGACTCGCGGGTGATCTCAGGCCAGTCTTCCAGCCTGGGCGGGGTCAGCTCGGCCGGGCCTGAGCCATCGAGCTCGAAGTGGACGTGGCGGGTGGCCGCGCAGTTGGGGATCATCACCACGGGTTTGGAGGCGGCGTGGGTAGGCGCCGATTTGACCTTCACGTCCAGCACTGTGGTGAGGCCGCCCAGACCCTGGGCACCGATCCCCAGCTTGTTGACCTGGTCATAGAGCGCGACCCGCAGCTTCTCTTCGGTGGTCTCGGGTCCGCGGGCGATCAGCTCCTGGATGTCGATGTGCTCCATCAGGGCTTCCTTGGCGAGCACGGCCGCCTTCTCGGCGGTGCCGCCGATGCCGATGCCCAGCATGCCGGGCGGGCACCAGCCAGCGCCCATGGTGGGCACCGTCTTCAATACCCATTCGACGATGTCATCGGAGGGGTTGAGCATCGCCATCTTGGATTTGTTCTCGGAGCCGCCTCCCTTGGCCGCGATGCTCACCTCCACCTTGTTGCCGGGGACCATGTCGATGTGCACCACGGCCGGGGTGTTGTCCTTGGTGTTCTTGCGGCTGCCGGCCGGATCGGCGAGCACGCTGGCTCGCAGCGGGTTGTCCGGGTTGGTGTAGGCGCGGCGCACCCCTTCGTCCACCATCTGCTGCACTGTGAGATCCGAGTCCCACTGCACCTGCATGCCGATCTTGACGAAGCAGGTGACGATGCCGGTATCCTGGCACAGAGGGCGATGGCCTTCGGCAGACATGCGGGAGTTGATCAGGATCTGGGCCAGGGCATCCTTGGCGGCCGGGTTGATCTCGCGGTCATAGGCGGCCTTGGCGGCCTGGACGAAATCGAGGGGGTGGTAGTAGGAGATGTACTGCAGGGCGCCTTCGACGGAATCGATAAAATCCTGTTTTTTTATGATGCTCATATCATCCTCACTGGTCCTTGTCTTTGCGAACGGCGGCAAAGCAAGGGCTTCCATGTTGGCCACGCCAGAGAGGGAAAGAGAGGGGCATGCAAGTCCCTTCCAACGTCAGGGCGCGGCGTGTTTTTTCTAACATTCGCGGCCACTATGATACCCTTGCCACCCCATACCGGCTAGGGACCAGCGCGCAAACTGTTGCCTGTGTAACAAAAAATGAAACCATCTCTGCACATTCATCCTCTCCCAGATACCGGCAGCGCGGCGACCCTGTTTGCCCGGCTGCAACACCTGCCCTGGGCCATGTTGCTCGAGTCCATGGGCCCCCTTGGTCAGGACAATCGCTTCGACATCATCACCGCCGATCCCCTGGCGACCCTCGCCACCGAGGGTGAGCTGACCCGGCTCTGCCAGGCAGGCGATGAGCAGCGCCTGAGCGGGGATCCCCTCGCCCTGCTGGCCGAGACCCAGCGCCGCCTGCTCGGCCAGACGCAGGCCTGCGAGCACGACCTGCCCTTCATCGGCGGGGCGCTCGGGCTGTTTGGCTACGATCTGGGACGCCGCTTCGAGCGTCTACCGGTGCAGGCCCAGGCCGATGTGGCCATCCCCGACATGGCGGTCGGCCTCTATGACTGGGCCCTCATCCATGACAAGGAGAAGGGGAGCTGGCAGCTGGTGCACTGGGGCGATGCACCCGGGCTGGCGCGCCGCCTCGCCTGGTGGCAGGCCCAGGGGGAAGTGGCGCCCAGGGCGTTTCACCTGCTAGGCCCTTGGCAGAGCAACATGAGCCGCGAACAGTATGCCGACAAATTTGCCCGCATCCAGGCCTATCTGGCGGCGGGGGACTGCTACCAGATCAACCTGACCCAGCGCTTCCAGGCCCCCTATCAGGGGGACGAGTGGGCCGCCTACCTGCGGCTGCGAGCCGCCAATGGCGCCCCTTTCTCCGCCTTCCTGCGCCTGCCAGGCAGCGCCGTGCTGAGCCTCTCCCCCGAGCGCTTCCTGCTGCTGGATGGGCGCCATATCGAGACCAAGCCCATCATGGGCACGCGCCCCCGCGCCGCCGAGCCCCGTCAGGACGAGCCCAGCGCCCGCGACCTGGCGGGCGCCGACAAGGACAGATCGGAGAATCTGATGATCGTGGATCTGCTGCGCAACGACATAGGCCGGGTGAGCCGGCCTGGCACGGTCAGCGTCCCCCAGCTGTTTGCGGTCGAATCCTTCCCCGCCGTCCATCACCTGGTCTCCACCATTCATGGCGAGCTGGATGAAAGCTGGCAGGGGGTGGATCTGCTGCGCGCCTGCTTCCCGGGGGGCTCCATCACAGGGGCGCCCAAGATCCGGGCGATGGCGATCATCGAGGAGCTCGAACCCCACAGGCGCAACGGCTATTGCGGCAGCATTGGCTACCTGAGCCAACATGGGCGCATGGACACCAGCATCTGCATCCGGACCCTGCTGGCAGCCAGCGGGCAGCTCTATTGCTGGGCCGGTGGCGGCATCATCGCCGACTCCCGGGTAGAGGACGAGTATCAGGAGACCTTCGACAAGCTGGCGCGGATCCTGCCACTGCTGGAGAACGAGCACCCATGACCCATGGCGACCTGCTGACCCGCTTTCTGTTGCAATTGCCCAGCCCCGCCCTGGTGCGCCCGAGTCGCCCGGGCCTCCATCCCGCCGCCGTACTGATGCCCCTGGTCGAGCGCGCCGACGGCCTGCACCTGCTGCTGACCGAGCGCAGCCGCCACCTGCGCCACCACGCCGGGGAGATAAGCTTCCCCGGGGGACGCCAGGATCCGGAGGATGAGAGCTTCTATCGGACGGCGCTGCGGGAGACCGAGGAGGAGATAGGGGTGCCCGCCAGCCAGATCCGCCTGCTCGGTCATCTACCCAGGCTGCCGACCGTGTCGCAGTTCGAGGTGCTGCCCGTGGTCGGCCTGCTGGATCCGCATTACCGGCTGGGGCTCAACGAGGATGAGGTCAGCGCCGCCTTCGAGGTGCCCCTGCACCACCTGCTCGATCCCGCCCGCTACATCAGCATGACCCTGCAGCGTCAGGGGCGCCGGGACACCCTGTACTGGATCCCCTGGCAGCACAGATACATCTGGGGCGCGACCGCCAGCATGATCCGGCAACTGGCCGCCCAGATCGCCATTTAACAGCGTCGTTACATTATTTGGGGTGAAAATCGAAATTTAACATTCAAATAACACCGGAAATGATAAACAAAAATTGAAATTTTATTCTTTTGATCACGTTTCCATAAAAAAGTGCGGGTTTCGACGGTAGAAAAGTGAATTTGATCAACATTTTCACCCGCAAAGACAGTATCCTTGCGCCGGATTAATAAAAACCACACATCTGGGGTCAGACACATGTCAAATACCGTCACTCACGCACAGGACGCTGCGGTCACCAAGGAGCAAGGAACAAGCTCCGTTCAATCCCGTGGTTGGGGCAAACAGGATACCACCTGGGTCATCAGCCTGTTTGGTACCGCCGTCGGCGCAGGGATCCTGTTCCTGCCCATCAATGCCGGCATGGGTGGCTTCTGGCCGCTGGTCTGCATGGCGCTGCTGGTCGGCCCCATGACCTATCTGGCCCACCGCGGCCTGTCCCGCTTCGTGCTCTCTTCCAAGAAGCCCAATGCGGACATCACCGAGGTGGTGGAAGAGCACTTCGGCGTCGGCGCCGGCAAGCTCATCACCCTGCTCTA
The DNA here is from genome assembly GCF_054052445.1 of Aeromonas crassostreae. NCBI lineage: Bacteria > Pseudomonadati > Pseudomonadota > Gammaproteobacteria > Aeromonadales > Aeromonadaceae > Aeromonas > Aeromonas crassostreae. The sequence continues at coordinate 57,535 of NZ_JBSTYM010000009.1, forward strand.
CTTCTTCGCCATCTATCCCATCGTCCTCATCTATGGCGTAGGGATCACCAACACGGTCGAGAGCTTCATGGTCAACCAGCTGCAGATGGCCGCGCCGCCGCGCTGGATCCTCTCCATCGTGCTGATCATGGGCATGATGTCCGTGATGCTGGCCGGTGAGAAGCTGATGCTCAAGGTGACCCAGTTCCTGGTCTACCCCCTGATCGCCGTCCTGGCGGGCATCTCCCTCTATCTGATCCCGGACTGGACCGGCGCCGCCCTGGCCCAGGTTCCCTCCGGCAAGGATTTTGCCACTACCCTGTGGCTGACCATCCCCGTGCTGGTGTTCTCCTTCAACCACAGCCCGGCCATCTCCAGCTTCGCCCTGGCCCAGCGCCGTGACCATGGCGACCAGGCCGTGGCCAAGTCCGATGCCATCTTGAAGCGCACCGCCATGCTGCTGCTGGGCTTCGTGATGTTCTTCGTCTTCTCCTGCGTCATGAGCCTGACCCCGGCCCAGCTGGCGGAAGCCAAGGCCCAGAACATCGCCGTTCTCTCCTACCTGGCCAACCAGCACGAGAGCCCGCTCATCTCCTACTTCGGTCCCCTGGTCGCCTTCGTGGCCATCGTCTCCTCCTTCTTCGGCCACTATCTCGGTGCCCGTGAAGGTCTCAAGGGCCTGATCGTCCAGCAGATGCGCGGCGCCAACAAGGAGCCGAACCACAAGCTGATCGAGATGATCATCATCGCCTTCTTCATCCTCACCCTCTGGGTCGTCGCCGTGGTCAACCCCTCCATCCTGGGCATGATCGAATCCCTGGGCGGTCCCATCATCGCCACCATACTCTTCATCATGCCGATGTACGCCATCAAGCGCGTGCCCGCCATGGCCAAGTATCAGGGCCAGATCAGCAACGTCTTCGTGACCACCATGGGTCTGGTTGCCATCTCCGCCATCCTTTATCAGCTGTTCGGCTAAGTCGGACACGGATAAATCCCCGCAAAGGGCTGCCTCGGCAGCCCTTTTTCATGGCGCCATCACATCCCTCACCTCCCCCTCTTCCCATCGACTACAAAAAATTTACAATGTTTAGACAAAACCCATAAGCGGAGTGATGTCATGATCAGCGTCTTCGACCTGTTTTCCATCGGGATAGGCCCCTCATCCTCCCACACGGTCGGCCCCATGCGGGCGGCTCACGCCTTCGTGACCCAGCTCAAGGCGCAGGGTCTGCTGGCGCGCACCCACAGGGTCGAGACCGAGTGCTACGGCTCCCTCGGCCAGACCGGCAAGGGACACGGCACCGGCAAGGCGATCATCCTGGGACTGGCGGGATTCGAGCCCGATACCGTCGATATCGAAGGGATCCCCGCCTTCCTCGCCGACGTGGAGCGCAGCCAGACCCTCACCCTGGCCGGCGAGCAAGCGAGCGCCTTCCCTCGCAATGGCGCCATCCTCTTCAACCGCCGCAAGACTCTGCCCGCCCACTCCAACGGCATGACGCTGCGCGCCTATGAGGGGGACGAGCTGCTGCTGGCCCAGACCTACTACTCCATCGGCGGCGGCTTCATCATAGAGGAGAGCCACTTCGCCAGCGCCCGGGAGGAGGCGGCGGCCTTCGAGGCGGCGCACCCCATTCCCTACCCGTTCGACAGCGGCGCCCAGCTGCTGGCCCACTGCCAGGAGAGCGGCCTCTCGGTGTCCGGCTTGATGCTGGCCAACGAGAAGGTGTTTCGCAGCGAGCAGGAGATAGTGGCGGGGCTGCGCAAGATCTGGCACGCCATGCAGGGCTGCGTGACCCGGGGCTGCCAGAGCGAGGGGGTGCTGCCCGGCGGGCTCAAGGTACGCAGACGGGCCCCCGCCCTGTTCCGTCAGCTCAGCTGCGAGACCAATTTCAACAAGGATCCCCTGATGGTGATGGAGTGGGTCGACCTGTTCGCCCTGGCCGTCAACGAGGAGAATGCCGCCGGGGGCCGGGTGGTCACGGCACCGACCAACGGCGCCGCCGGCATCATCCCCGCCGTGCTGCACTACTATGATCGCTTCGTGCGCACCGTGGATGACGCGCTGCTGGTGCGCTACTTCCTCACCGCCGCCGCCATCGGCATCCTCTACAAGAAGAACGCCTCCCTCTCCGGGGCCGAGGTGGGTTGCCAGGGCGAGGTGGGGGTGGCCTGCTCCATGGCGGCGGGAGCCCTGGCCGAGCTGCTCGGCGCCAGCCCCGCCATCGTCGAGAATGCCGCCGAGATCGGCATGGAGCACAACCTGGGGCTCACCTGCGATCCGGTCGGCGGCCTGGTGCAGGTGCCCTGCATCGAGCGCAACGCCATGGGGGCGGTCAAGGCGATCAACGCCGCCCGCCTCGCCCTGCGGGGTACCGGCGAGCACAAGGTCTCCCTGGACAAGGTGATCAAGACCATGTGGGAGACCGGCAACGACATGAAGACCAAGTACAAGGAGACGGCCCGAGGGGGCCTGGCGGTGAACATCACAGAGTGTTAACACCGCAGCGTCGCAGGGACTCTCCTCGGGGCTATCGCGATGCAAGAAACCCATACGAACCCCATTTTCCCCGCTATACCCGGCCTCGCCGGGTATTTTTTCGCAAAACGTTTGCCAAACGATTAACAAAATGGATAAGCATCAAAATAAATTTTATACTCGCGGCCTTTGGTTCAACAAAAATAGACCTGTTTCAACTTTTTTTAAGGCAGACCGCGTTACACTGCCGTTACCAGGTCCAGGACCTTAGGGCGATGTCACGACGCAAGCGCCATGGATCACCCCCTTTTGCAAGCCGGCAAGGCGCCGGCTTCTACCCAGAGGTAACTACTAGATGATCAGCGTTTTTGATATTTTCAAAATCGGTGTTGGCCCCTCCTCCTCCCACACTGTGGGCCCGATGAAAGCGGCCAAGCAGTTCGTGGACGAGCTGCGAGCGAGCGGCAAGATCCGTGATATCACCCGGATCCAGGTCGATGTCTATGGCTCCCTCTCCTGGACCGGCAAGGGTCACCATACCGACACCGCCATCATCATGGGCCTGGCGGGCAACCTGCCGGAAAACGTCGATATCGACGGCATCCCCGAGTTCATCTCCCGGGTCGAGCAGACCGGTCGCCTGCCCATCGGCCTGCACTGCCACACCGTCAGCTTCCCGCGCGATGCCATGGTGTTCCATGACGAGGCCCTGCCCCTGCATGAGAACGGCATGACCCTGACCGCCTTCATCGAGGATGCCAAGGCCTACAGCAAGACCTACTACTCCATCGGCGGTGGTTTCATCGTCGACGAGGAGAACTTCGGCAAGGCCGACAGCGGCGACATGGCGGTCAACTACCCGTTCAAGAGCGCCGCCGAGCTCATCGCCCATTGCAGCCAGACCGGCCTCTCCATCTCCTCCCTGATGATGGAGAACGAGAAGTGCTTCAACACCCCGGAAGAGATCTACAAGAAGCTCGGCAAGATCTGGACCACCATGCGGGAAGGGATAGAGCGCGGCTGCCGCACCGAGGGTGTGCTCTCCGGGCCGCTGCGGGTGCCCCGTCGCGCCGCTCCCCTCTATCGCCAGCTCACCACCAACGAGAGCCTGTCGAGCGACCCCATGAACATCATCGACTGGGTCAACATGTTCGCCCTGGCGGTGAGTGAAGAGAACGCCGCCGGTGGCCGCGTGGTCACGGCACCGACCAACGGCGCCGCCGGCATCATCCCCGCCGTGCTGGCCTACTACGACAAGTTCATCCAGCCGGTGGGCCGCGAAGAGTACACCCGCTTCTACCTGGCCGCCGCCGCCGTCGGCATGCTCTACAAGATGAACGCCTCCATCTCGGGGGCCGAAGTGGGCTGCCAGGGTGAGGTGGGTGTCTCCTGCTCCATGGCCGCCGCCGGCCTGACCGAGCTGATGGGCGGCAGCCCGGAGCACGTCTGCGAAGCCGCCGAAATCGGCATGGAGCACAACCTGGGTCTGACCTGTGATCCGGTCGGTGGCCAGGTGCAGGTGCCCTGCATCGAGCGCAACGCCATCGCCTCCATGAAGGCGATCAACGCCTCGCGCATGGCCCTGCGCCGCACCTCCAAGCCGCGCGTGTCGCTGGACAAGGTGATCGAGACCATGTACATCACCGGCAAGGACATGGACTCCAAATACCGCGAGACCTCCCGCGGCGGCCTGGCCATCAAGGTGATGCAGGTCGCCTGCGAATAAGCGGCGACGCCGTGCGATGAAAAAGGCGGGATCTCCCGCCTTTTTGCTGCCCGCCTTTCACTGCCTCTTCCTGGCGCGCGCCGCCCCCTCCCTCTCGCCTTGCCGAAGTACCCTTGCTGGCGCCATGGCAGCGCGCCCCGCCATGTCCCGGGATCCAGGTCGTCAATAAAGCACAGGGAGGACACCTGTATATTTATACAAGTCTATCGCCGTTTGAAAATATATTTTCAAGGCTCATTCGAAGGCGAAAGAGATTATCGCTCGCGGCAGACGGGGTATTTAGCGAGGCCATGGCGGCCAAGCGGATAATTAGGGCGGGGGTACAATGCAATAACGGGGAAACAACCGAGGCCCGGGAGCAAGACGCCCCGGGGAGGGGCGCCCGGCGACAGGGGGCGTCCGATAATATCAGGGGGCCTTGCGCCGGGTTTGTGCCAGCTTGTGCTGCTCGAGCAGGTTCTCCACCGGCGGCGGCACCTGCAGATAGAAGCCCTGCTGGCGCAGCGCCTCCATCACCCGGCTCACGCTCGCCATGCCCAGGGGCTTGCCCGGGGTGAGCCGGGTCATCAGCACCAGTTGCGGAGGGCCGAAGGTCTGCATCAGGGGGGATGGAACCCGGGAAAAATCATCTCTTTTTTCGACAAAGAGATAGGTGTCCGCTTTTTTGCGACTTTTATAGACTGCACACAACATGGAAATTGATATAATCCGCTGAGTTTATTGCCTCGGAAGTGGGCAAACTATAACATCAGGCAATCAATAACAATAACGGATTACCGTCTCTGTCTCGGGGAAAGTCATGGTTGAGCGCGATAACGAATTGAAAGGGACCACCTTCACTATTTCTGTGTTGCATATCAACGATGCCGCGCCGGACAAGATACGCCAGTTATTGGCCGCCAAGGTGGCGCTGGCGCCCCGTTTTTTCAATTGTGCGCCCCTGGTGCTCAATGTGGAAAAACTCGCGCAGCAACCGGATTTTGACGAGCTCAAGGCCCTGGTCGAAGCGGAAGACTTCGTGCTGGTCGGCATCACAGGGGCCAAGGATGAGGCCATGAAGACCGCCGCCAAGGCGGCGGGTCTGGCGGTAATGACCTCGGGACGCAGCCGCAAGGCCGAGGTCCTGGTCGATGCCGAACCGGCCGCCGAGCCCACTCCGCCCGAGGTCGCCGAGCACCCGCTCCCCGCCCCCCTGATCGCCAGCAAGGTCCATGTCGGCCCGGTGCGTTCCGGCCAGCAGATCTACGCGGTCGGCACCTCCCTGGTGGTGCTAGGCTCGGTGAGCCAGGGGGCCGAAGTTCTGGCCGATGACAGCATTCATATCTACGGGGCCCTGCGGGGCCGGGCAATAGCCGGGGCGCGCGGTAATGGCGATGCCCGCATCTATTGCCAGCAATTGCAGGCCGAGCTCCTCTCCATCGCGGGCACCTTCCAGCTCAGCGATGCACTGCCAGCCGACCTGATACAACAGCCGGTCCATGTCCGGTTGGATAATGAACAACTCCGAATAGACCGCATCAAATAGAGTTACAAGGAAGCGAGAATGGCGCGAATCATAGTCGTTACATCCGGCAAAGGTGGCGTTGGCAAGACCACTACCAGCGCGGCATTGAGTACGGGACTGGCCCAGCGGGGTCACAAGACGGTGGTCATCGATTTCGATATTGGCCTTCGAAATCTTGACCTCATCATGGGGTGCGAGCGGCGCGTGGTGTATGACTTCGTCAACGTCATCAATGGCGAGGCAAACCTCAACCAGGCCCTGATCAAGGACAAGCGCAGCGAGAACCTCTTCATCCTGCCCGCCTCCCAGACCCGGGACAAGGACGCCCTCACCAAGGAGGGGGTCGAGAAGATATTGGATCAACTGGCAGAGATGGGCTTTGAGTACATCGTCTGCGACTCCCCCGCCGGGATTGAGTCCGGCGCCCTGATGGCGCTCTATTTCGCCGACGAAGCCATCGTCACCACCAACCCGGAAGTCTCTTCCGTGCGCGACTCGGACCGGATCCTCGGCATCCTGGCCTCCAAGTCCCGCCGGGCCGAGCGCGGCGAGGATCCCATCAAGGAGCACCTGCTGCTCACCCGCTACTGTCCGACCCGGGTCAGCCGTGGCGACATGCTGAGCGTGCAGGACGTGCAGGAGATCCTGGCCATTCCGCTGCTCGGTGTCATTCCCGAGTCCCAGGCGGTGCTGCGCGCCTCCAACTCGGGCGAACCCGTTATCCTGGATAAAGAGTCCGATGCGGGCAAGGCCTATGAAGACGCCGTTTCCCGTCTGATGGGAGACGCCACCGAGTTCCGTTTCCTGCAAGAAGAGAAGAAGGGCTTCTTCAGCCGTCTGTTCGGGAGTTAAGCATGTCTATTTTTGATTATTTTCGTTCCACCAAGAAGCAGACGACGGCCCAGACCGCCAAGGAGCGGCTGCAGATCATCGTCGCCCATGAGCGCTCGTCCAGAGGGGGGCCGGATTACCTGCCCCAGCTCAAGCAGGACATCCTGGACGTCATCCGCAAGTACGTGCAGATAGACCCCGAGAAGGTGACGGTGCAACTGGATCAGAAGAGTGATGAGCTGTCGGTGCTCGAACTCAACATCACCTTCGCCGATGACAAGAAGGGATGAGCCAGGCGCCCTATGCGTGACCCTTTCCCCCAATGAGACCGGATCCCGTCCCAGGATCCGGTTCTTTTTTGCCTCTGTTTTGCCCCGCTATGTCGCTTACACACGCCTGTCGATGCGTCAGACCAGCTCCCGCGCCTGCTTGCCGTGCAACACCAAGGGATCCAGGGTCACCTCGGCCTCGCCGTTGCTGATCCAGAGCTGACCGTCCGAGATGGTGCAGGTGAGCTGCATGGTGCGCTGGATCAGGGCCGCCAGCGGCAGGGTCTGGTTGTCGCTGAGTTCGATGATGCTGAGGTTGTCGTGGGCGCTGAGCTTGCCCTGGTTCTGTTTCCACCAGACGCTGGTGCCGCGCCCGCCGTAGAGATAGAGCACCACCCGGCGCGAGCGGTTGCACGCCTTCTTGAGGCGGCGCTCGTCAGGCTGGCCCAGCTCTATCCAGAGCTCAATCTCGTCGGAGTAGTTCTTGCGCCACAGCTCGGGTTCATCGTCCGCCGACAGCCCCTTGGTGAATTCGAGCCGCTCGGCGGCATGCCAGGCAAAGGCGGCGAGGCGGATCATCATGCGCTCGTCGGTTTCGGAGGGGTGACGGGCCAGGGTGAGGGAGAAGTCCTGATAGAGCCCCCTGTCCATGTCGGAGAGAGAGATCTGAGCCTTGAATACGGTTGCCTTGAGAGCCATGAGAAACCTTATGGGAGACGAAACGGGAGACCCGACGCGGGCCGGGCGCCAGTGTAATCAAATTTGCGGGCAGCTTCGAGCCCCTTGCACGGCCCGCCCCGCATCGGGGGGGAGCAGCAACGAAAAATGCCGGTCCTGGGACCGGCATGGCACGAGAGGCGGGGCCCTGGCGGCCCTTTACCGAGTCAGGCCGGCGGCCTCACTTCTCGGCGGATTGCACCCCGAACGCATTGAGCAACACGCAACAGGTCACCGCCACCGCCACGAAGCCGCTCAGGAAGATGAAGGGCATGACGCCATAGCCCAATACGGTCCAGATGGTTTGTTCAAGAAAGCTCATGATGTGTCCTTTGTCCGATGGCGCGCCCCTGGCGCGACACTCTATTCTGGCCCAGGCCGCTCTGGGGTTCACTGTCGTTTCTATTGGAACCTAACTGGCCAGCCAAGCCTATGCCACCAAAGGAATATATAGGGGGCCACTTTGCGCCAGATCAATTTTTTGCGGCAAATAATCCCCTGCCCACCAACGACAGAGGCGACCCGGGGCCGCCTCTGCAGATCATCATGACATGGCGCCGGCTCAGTAGAAGCTCAGCCCCTCTGCCGCCATCGCCTTGAGCCTGGCACAGGGGGCGTAGCGCTCACCCAGGCGCTGCTGGTAGTGCTCGAGACGCGCCACCAGTTCACCAATGCCCAAGGTGTCCATGTAACGGAACGGGCCGCCGAGGAAGGGGGGGAAGCCGATGCCGAAGATGGCGCCTATGTCGCCATCCCGGGCCGAGGCCACCACGCCGCCATCGAGCGCCATGGCCGCCTCGTTGAGCATCAGCAGCACGCAGCGCTCCACCAGCTCCCGCTTGGCGAGTCTGGCCTGGGGCTTGACCCCGAGCAGGGCATAGACGCTCTCGTCCACCGTCTTCCTGCCTTCCTTGCCGGTGAGGCGGTTGCGGGGCGCCGCCTTGCCGTAAAGGTAGAAGCCCTTGCCGTTCTTGCGCCCCTTGCGATCGTCTTGCAGCAGCTTGTCAAACGCCTTGGGCGCCTGGAACTGCTCGCCCCCCAGCTCCTGCTCGAGGATGGGGGAGATCTTGGCCCCCACGTCGATCCCCACCTCGTCGAGCAAGGTGATGGGGCCGACCGGGAAGCCGAAGTCCTGCAAGGCGCCATCGAGCACCTCCACCGGCTCCCCTTCCAGCACCAGGCGCGCCGCCTCGTTCATGTAGGGAGCCAGGATGCGGTTCACATAGAAACCGGCCTCGTCCTTGACCACGATGGGGGTCTTGCCCTGGGCCCGGGCGAAGGCCAGGGTGGTGGCCACCGTCTCGGCGCTGGTGCCGGCATGGGGAATGATCTCAGCCAGCGGCATCTTGTCCACCGGGCTGAAGTAGTGCAGACCCACTATCTTGTCCGGGCGGGCGGCCCCTTGCGCAATCCGGTGAATGGGCAGGGAGGAGGTGTTGGAGGCAAACACCGTGTGCTCGCCGCACTCGCGCTCCACGTCCTGCACCATCTGGTGCTTGAGATTGATATCCTCGAACACCGCCTCCACCACCAAGTCCACCCGGTGGAAACCGGAGTAGTCCAGGGTGCCGGTCAGTCGGCTCATCTGCTTTTCCAGCTCGCTGCGCAGGATCTGGCGGCGCTTGAGCTTCTTGGCCAGCAGATCATGGCTGTAGCGCATGGCGTTGCCGATCCCGGCGCTCCCTACGTCCTTGATCCGCACCGGCACCCCCGCCTTGGTGGCGGTGACATAGGCGATGCCGCCCCCCATCAGGCCGCCCCCCAGCACGGCGGCATGGCTCACCTTGCGCGGCTCGGCGCCCTGATAGTTCACCTCCTTCTTCATCTGGGTGGTGGCGAAGAAGAGGGAGCGCAGGGCGGCGGATTCCGCCGTCATCACCAGCTCGCCAAAGTGGCGGGATTCGGCGGCAAGGCCGGCCTGGATCCCCTCCTCCATGCCGATGCGCACCACGTCCAGGATCCGCTCCGGCGCCGGATAGTTGCCACGGGTCTTGGCCATGACCCCCTTGCGGGCCTGATCGAACAGCACCTTGCGCCCCACCCCGCTGGTCTCCAGCAGCTTGCCCTGCAGATCCCGCTTCAGGGTGTGACGGGGCTTGCCCTTGTGGGCCAGCTTGATGGCGGCCTCGAGCAGGATGGATGGGGGCACCACCTCGTCCACCAGCCCCAGTTTGCCCGCCTGCTTGGGCCGCACCTGCTTGCCGGTCAGCATCAGATCCAGCGCCTTGGCCACCCCGATGAGGCGCGGCAGACGCTGGGTGCCACCGGATCCCGGCAACAGGCCGAGCTGCACCTCGGGCACCCCCAGCACCGTCTTGCCATGGTCACTCGCGACCCGGCCATGACAGGCGAGCGCCAGCTCCAGCCCCCCGCCGAGGCAGGGGCCGTGGATGGCGGCGATCACGGGAATGCTGAGCTGCTCGATCTCGGCGAACACCTCCTGCCCTTCCCGTGACAGGATCTGGGCATCCTGGGCGCTGGTGCAGGCATCCAGCATGCTGATATCGGCCCCGGCGATGAAGGAGTCCTGCTTGCCGGAGACGATCACCAGACCGATCAGATCCTTGTTGGCCCGCACCTGGGCCAGCACGGTGCGGATCTCGTTGGCGAAGGCCGCCTTGAGGGTGTTCATGCTCTCACCGGGCACATCCATGGTGAGGATGCCGATGCCGTCTTTGCGAATATCCAGAGAAAAAGTGTGCGCGTTCATCATTCCACCTCCAACACCATGGCCACACCCAGTCCACCCGCCGCACAGGCGGTGTTGAGTCCCAATCCGCCACCCCGGCGGCGCAGCTCATGGAGCGTCTGGGTGATCATGCGCGCGCCGGTCGCGGCGAAGGGGTGACCATAGGCCAATGAGCCCCCCAGCACGTTGAACTTGTCCATGTCGATCTCGCCGATGGCGCCGTCACGACCCAGCTTGTCCCGGGCAAATTCCGGGCTGGCAAACATCTTGATGTTGGCCAGGGTCTGGGCGGCGAAGGCCTCGTGCATGTCGATGAGGGTCAGATCGGCCAGGGTGATCCCGGCCCGATCCAGGGCGATGGGGGTCGCATAGGAGGGCCCCATCAGCATGTCCTGCCACACGTCGATGGCGGAGAAGGCGAAGCTGCGAATATAGCCGAGCGGCTCCAGCCCCAGCTCTTTTGCTCGCCCTTCCCGCATCAGCAGCACGGCGGCGGCGCCGTCGGTGAGCGGGGTGGCGTTGGCGGCGGTGACCGAACCATGGACCCGGTCAAACACCGGTTTGAGCTTGGCGTAGCTCGCCAGATCCGAGCCCTCGCGGATGTTGTTGTCCCGCTCGAGCGGCAACTTGTAGGGGGGCACATGGGCGGTGAACACCTCGCCGCTGAGCTTGCCCTGCGCCCAGGCTTCTGCCGCCAGGGTGTGGGAGCGGTGGGCCAGGGCATCTTGCGCCTCGCGGCTGATCTGGTGGCTCTTGGCCATCTGCTCGGCGGTCTGGCCCATGGAGAGGCCGGTGGAGTACTCGGCCACCGCCGGCGGCACCGGCAGCAGATCCCGGGCGCCGAGTCGGCGCAAGATGGCAAATTTTTGCGCAAAGGTGCGCGCCTTGTTGAGATCCACCAGGGCGCGGGCCAGTTTCTTGCTCACCCCGATGGGCAGCACGGAGGAGGAGTCTGCCCCGCCGGCGATGGCGATGTCCACCGTGCCGGCCATGATGGATTCGGTGACATTGGCCACCGCCTGGAAACTGGTGGCACAGGCGCGTGACACGCTGTAGGCGTCGGTGTGAACGCTCATGCCGGTGCCGAGCACTATCTCGCGGGCGATGTTTGGTGCTTCCGGCATCTGCACCACCTGGCCGAACACCAGCTGATCGATGAGGGTGGGATCGAGATCCGTGCGGGCGAGCATCTCGCTCACCACCAGCTTGCCGAGATCCACCGCGGGCACGCCGTGAAAGGCGGTGGCCTGCTTGGCAAAGGGGGTTCGCAGCCCCGCCACGACGGCAATCCGTTCGCCCTGGCGAGTCGTCAGTTGTAAAGGCTGTTTCATCCTGGCTCCTTGGGTCAATGGGAAGAGGTCAGACCTCATCGCGCCACATCTTAACAATCCACTCACAAGTTTCATACAGCTGATTGAAACTAAATCCGCGGCGGACAGACTCGGTTCTCGCACCTGGCGGTCATCTGGAGTATAAAAAGATCAACTTCTATTAAAACAATAGGTTTATCCCATGGCCTTGGCCGAATTTCGACAAGTACGCGACCACATTGCCAGCCAGATCCTGGGGCAGGGCGAACTCATCGACGGCCTGCTCATCGCCCTGTTATGTGAAGGCCATGTGTTGATCGAGGGCGCCCCCGGCCTCGCCAAGACCCGGGCGGTCAAGGTGCTGGCCAGTGCCATCGAGGGGCGTTTCGCCCGCATCCAGTTCACCCCGGATCTGCTGCCCGCCGATCTCACCGGCAGCGAGGTGTTCCACCCCCAGGATGCCAGCTTTCAGTTCCAGCCGGGCCCGCTTTTCAACCACCTGGTGCTGGCAGACGAGATCAACCGCGCACCGGCCAAGGTGCAATCCGCCCTGCTCGAGGCCATGGCCGAGCGCCAGATCACCGTGGGCAAGAAGAGCTGGCGCCTGCCGGGCCTCTTTATGGTGGCGGCCACGCAAAACCCGATAGAGCAGGAAGGGACCTACCCCCTGCCCGAGGCCCAGCTCGATCGCTTCCTGTTCAAGCTGGAGGTCGGCTACCCGGGCCCGGCCCTGGAACTCGCCATCCTGCAGCTGGGGGAGCAGGGAGAGACCATCCCCCCCTGCCCCTGCCTCATCGCTCCCCAGACCCTGCAAGGAGCCCGCGATGCCGTACTGAAGGTGATGATGCAGCCCAGATTGGCCCACTACCTGGTGCAGCTTACCTGCGCCACCCGCCCCGGCAGCGGCATCGCCCCCGAGCTCGCCCCCCTGATAGCCTTTGGCGCCAGCCCCAGGGCCACCCTGGGACTGGCCCGCGCCGCCCGGGCCCGCGCCTGGCTGGCCGGACGGGACTATGTGCTGCCCGACGACATCCAGCTGCTGGCCCCGGCGGTGCTGCGTCATCGCCTGTTGCCAAGCTACCAGGCCCAGGCCGAGGGGATCGGCACGGACGCCATCATCCAGCGCCTGCTGGAGTGGGTGCCATGCCCCTGAGTGGCGCCAGACCCGGGAGCGAGGCCACAGGGGAGCCGGCCAGCCCCTGGCCCCCCGAGCTGCAACTGCCCCTCGCCGACCTCATCGCCACCCGGCTGCTGGCCCCCCTGCCGCGGCCACGCCGCCACGGCCCCGCCCAGGGCGGCGTCCGTCGCCGCCAGCCGGGTCTCGACTTTCGCGAGCTGCGCCCCTATCAGGCCGGCGACGAGGTGCGCCACATCGACTGGCGGGTGACGGCCCGGATCGGCCGCCCCGTCACCCGCCTCTATGAAGAGGAGCAGGAGCAGCACCACTGGCTGCTGCTCGATCTCTCCCCGGCCCTCTATTTCGGCTCGGGCGACAGGCTCAAGGCCAGGCTCGCCTGCGAGCTGGCCGCCGCCCTGCTCTGGCAGGGGGCCCGCCACCCCCAGACCCTGCAGATCCATGGTCTCACGCCGCAGATCCTGAACCACAAGGGCCCTCCCTTGCCCCTGCTATACCAGATCTGCCGGCACTACCACGCCGGGCTGGCCCGTACCCCCCTGCCCACGACCCTGGCCGAGGCCGTGACCCTGCTGCGCACCCGCCTCCCCGCCGGCGCCCGGCTCACCCTGATTGGCGATCATCAAGCCCCCTCGGATCCCCTCTGCCAGGGCCTCACCGCCCTCGCCAGGGCCCACCCCATCGACTACTGGCAGATCCGCGATCCCCTGGAAGCCGGGATCTGGGGCCAGGAGCGGCTGCCGGTGACGAGCCGGCAGGGCCCCGGCTGGCTCGATGCCATCAGCCCCTCTTTTGGCCGTCGCTACCGGGAGGCGGCCGCCCGGCAGCACGCCCTCTGCCAGGCCCGGCTGCTGCCCCTGGTGCGGCGCCTGACCCTGCTCGATGGCAGCCAGTCCCTGCAGGCCCAGTGGGAGACGCCATGAGTCAGGCCGCCACCCTGGCCCGCCAGATCCGCGACATCCACCCCGGCCCCCCGCTGCTGGAGGCGTGGCTGGATCCCCGCCTCCACGCCCTGCTGCTATTGGCCCTGACCCTGGCGGCCCTCATCCTCGTCGCCTGGTTGGGGCGGCGGCTGTGGCGCTACCGGGGATGGTGCCGGGCCCTGAGCCCGCCGGATGAAGGGGATCCGGCCCTCTGGCTGGATCGGCTGCATGATCGGCTGCGCCAGGAGAGCCTGGCCCGCTGGCCCCATTGCCGATCCCTGCGAGGAGAGCCCTGGCTCGGCTGGCTCGACCAGCAGGGCCAGACCGATTTTCGCCGCTGGCATCCCCAGTGGGATGACTGGCTCTATGGCGGCCAGCAACCGAGCCTGGCCCAGCGCCGCGCCCTCTATGACGATTACCTGCGCCTGGGACGCCGCCTGCTGCTCGGCCGCCTGCTGGCGGGAAGGGCGGCCCCATGAGCCTGGCCTGGCCCTGGTTCGCCCTCGCCCTGGTGCTGCCCCTGCTGGTGCGCTCCCTGCCGCCCCTGCGCCGGCACCGCCTGCACCACGACGGCTTCCCCCTGCTGGGGCCCCAGGGGGGCCTGCCCCTCTGGTACGGGATCCTGCTGTGGTGCGCCCTGATCCTGGCCCTGTGCCGCCCCCAGCTGGTGGGCGAGCCCATCATCCAATACCAGGGCAGCCGGGACCTGCTGCTGGCGGTGGATCTCTCCGACAGCATGCGCACCCCGGACATGTTCGATGGCAGCCAGCAGCAAGACCGGCTGACGGCGGTGCGCCAGCAGGTGAAGGAGCTGATCCTGGCGCGTCGGGGGGACAGGATTGGCCTCATCGTCTTCGCCGATCACGCCTACCTGCTCGCTCCCTTGAGCGAAGAGACCCAGGCACTGCTGACCCTGAGTGACGAGCTGGATTTCGACCTGGTCGGCCGCACCACGGCGCTCGGCGAGGCCATCGCCCTGGCCCGCCGCCACCGGGATCCGGCCCGGGAGACGGCCCTGCTGCTCGTCACGGATGGCCGCAACACCGCCGGCAGCGCCGATCCCCTCGCCCAGGCCAGGGCCGCCCGGGCCGAAGGCATCACCCTCTTCACCCTGGGGGTCGGCGCCGATCCCGGCAGCCAGGTGCTGACCCCGGCCCAACCCGACCCCAGCGCCGAGCTCGACGAGCCCCTGCTCACCCAGTTGGCGACCATCGGCCAGGGCCGCTATTTTCGCGCCCGCACCCAGGGCGATCTCGTCGCCATGAACCGGGCCCTCGATACCCTGGCGCCCGGAGCCAGGCCGCTGCACAGCTACCGGCCCGTGACCGAACTCTACCCCTGGCCCCTGGCCCTCTCGCTCCTGCTGCTCATGCTGCCTGGGCTGATGGCGGCGGCCAGCCCATGGCGGCGACCCTGATGGAGCTCATGCTGCTGCGCCCCTGGTGGCTGCTCGCCCTGCTGCCCTGGCTTTGGCTCGGCTGGCGACAGCGCCGGCAAGCCCCCCTGCTCAGCCCCCTGATGCGCCGCTATCTGTTGCCGCGGGGACGCGCCGCCGTGCCCTGGCGCTGGTGGGCGGCCCTGCCCGCCATCCTGGCCCTCTGCGGCCCCGTGCTGGAGCAGGGACAAGGGAGCCGGGCCGCCCCGCCCCTGGATATCTGGCTGCTGGATCTCTCCCGCTCCATGGCGGCGCCGGATCTGGCGCCGGATCGCGCCACCCGGGCGCGCCTGCTGCTCCAGGATCTGCTGGCCCAGAGCCAGGGGCGACGCATCGCCCTCATCCTGTTTGCCGCGGATGCCTATCTCGCCATGCCCGCCACCCGCGATCGGGAGGCGATCGCCCGCCTGCTGCCGGACGTGCGCCCCGACATCATGCCGCTGCAAGGCTCCAACCCTGGTCGCGCCCTGGCCCTGGGGCTGGCCCAGATCCCGCCGGGCCAGCGGGCGCGTCTGCTGCTGGTAAGCGACGGCCTGACGGCGCGCCAGGCCGAGGAGATTGCCTCGCTCTGGCCCTGTCAGGGGCGCTGGCAATGCCTGCGCCAACCCGGGGCCCCCCGCCTCGATATCCTGCTCGCGGCGACCCAGGCCCAGGTTCCCCTCGGCGGCGAGCTGGCCCTGGCCCTGGGACGGGCCAGCCTGCCGCCGCCGGATCTTGCCCTGATGACCGGGCTCGCCCGCCGCCTCGGCGGCCAGTTGCACCTCCTGGGTGAGGGCCTGCCCACCTTTGCCCCCCTGCCGACGGATCTGGCGCCGGATCCCGCCGGGCGCCAGGAGCTCGGCCCCTGGCTGCTGCTGCCCCTGCTGCTGCTCTGCCTGCTGGCCCGGCGCGGCGCCCTCTGGCTGGCGTTGCTGCTCTGCCTGCCGCCCCAGGCGCCGCTCCAGGCCGCCCAATACGACCCGGCCCCGGCGCTGCAGGCCTATGGCGACGGCGACTACCTCAAGGCGGCGCGGCTGTTTCAAGACCCGATCTGGCGCGGCAATGCCTGGTACCGAGCCGGCGACTTCGAGCGGGCCCTGGCCGCCTATGGGGAGCAGTCAGGCCCCACCGCCCACTACAATCGCGGCAATGCCCTGGTGCAGCTTGGGCGCCTCGAGGAGGCCAGGCTCGCCTACCTCGCCTGCCTGGCCCAGGATCCGGCCCATCAGGACGCCCGCTACAACCTGACCCTGCTCGAACGCAGCGCCCCGCCCCCCATGGGCGGGGCCCCCTCCCCGGGCGAGACCAAGGCCAGCCCCCCGGGGGCGGCGGATCCGGCGCCCCCCGTCATCCTGCTCAAGGAGCGGCTGCGCAAGGAGGCGCTGCGCCGGGGTCTGCTGGCCCGCCCAGAGGACTCGGGATGAGCCGGGCCCATCGTCACCTTAGCCGCCCTTGGCTGGCGTGGATGCTGGTGGCGCTAGCGGCAGCCAGTCCCGCCCTGGGGAACGATCTGCGGGATCAGGCCTCCCTCCCGGGGCAGAGCGGGCGCCAGGGCGACGGGGTCATGGCGCCCTCGCACCAGGCATCCCAGCCCCCCAGGGCCGAGATCCTGGCCACGGAGCGGCCCGATGAGTGGCGGCTGATCATAGAGGCGCCGGGACGCTGGCCCGCCGGGGCCCTGGTCATCACCCCCTTGCTGCGCCAGTTCGCGGTGGGGCGAGTCTCCCTGCAGCAAGGCATGGGCGAGGATGGCCCCTCGACCCGCTGGCTGATCCCGCTCCACGGCCAGCCCGCGCCCCTGTCCCCCCTGCGCCTCGCCAGCTGGTCCATCCCCCTGCCCCCCTTCCCCGCAAGAGAGGCGGACACGGCGCCGCCTCCCCCCAGGGTGATCCAGCGGGCCAGCCTCAGCCATGAGGGGCCCCTCTACCCGGGTCAGCCCTTCGTCTATGCCCTGCACATCACGCTGCCCGATCAGATCCGCCAGCCTGCGCTGGAGGAGCTCGCGCACCCGGACGTCACCATACGCCGCCTCGGGGAGGATGAGTGGCGCCCCGGTGCCCGCGCCGGCGAGCCCGGGGAGCTGATCCGCCGCTGGCTGCTCCAGGCCAGGAGGGCCGGGGATGTCACCCTGACCGCCCCCAGGTTGCAGGCCAGCTATCTGCTGGGAAACCAGTCCCAGACCCTGGCCGGGCGGGCCGCCCCCCTCTCCCTGCATGTGGATGAGGCCCCCCTGCCCCTGGTGGCGCGCCGCCTCACCCTCAACCAGCAGTTCACCCGCCGCCAGGCCACCCTGGGCGAGCCCATCATCCGGACCCTTCGCCTGCGCCTGGAGGACGGGGATGGCAGCCAGGTGAGCCTGCCCGAGGTGCACGTGGCCGGGCTCAGGGTGCAGGGCGACGGCAGCCAGCGCCGCGAACGCTTCCTCGCCAATGGCCGGCTGCTGTACGAGCGGGAGTGGCGCCAGGCCCTGCGCGCCACCCAGCCCGGCGACTATCTGCTGCCCGAGATCCGCCTGCCCTGGCTCAACACCCAAAATGGGCGCATCGAGCAGCTGATCCTGCCCGGCCAGCGGCTGAGCTTCACCCCCGCTCCCGCGAGCACGACGGCCTCGCCATCCTCCTCCGTCACCCGCATCCCTCTGCTCATCTGGGCCCTGCTGCCCCTCCTGCTGATTCCCTGTCGCCCTCGCCTGGGTCGCTGGCTCGCCTTCTATCGCCTGCAACAGGCCCTGCGGCGGGGCGATGCCGAGGGCAGTCGCCGGGCCCTGCGGCACTGGCGCCACAGACGCTGGCCCGAGTCTCTGTCCCCTGCCATCCTTTGGCCAGGGGAGATCCCCGTCTCGGCACCGATGGCGGCCGCCCTCGATACCCTGCAGGCGGCCTGCTTTGGTACACTGACTCACTTTGACGGCGCCCCCCTCGCCCTTGGCCTGTGCGCCTATGAGACGAGGGGGGTCGCCGGCTTGCTCAGACGAGTCGCTTGGTTGGACGGCACTTATCGCCACAGGGATCACCACAAGGAGACTCAGTGATGGGGTTTTCGCTGTTTCGCAAGAAAACGGGGAAGGAACCGGCGCCATCCCCGGTCAATGAGGGTATGGCAGACAAACAGAAAAAATATGAAGCCCTGGTCCATGCCCTCCATGGGGACATCTATCGCTACGCCTACTGGCTGTGCCGGGATCCCCATGTAGCAGAAGATCTGGTGCAGGAGACCTACCTGCGCGCCTGGCGGGCGATCGATAGCCTGGTCGACGACAAGGCGGCCAAGCCCTGGCTCATCACCATACTGCGGCGGGAGAATGCCCGCCGCTTCGAGCGCAAGCGCTTCGATCTCATCGATCTGGACGAGTTTCCCCAAAGCGATGACGAGGCGCTGCACAGCGAGCAGGAGATGGAGCACGAGTGGCTGCGCCGCCACATCGCCAGATTGCCGCAGGAGTACCAGGAACCCCTGCTGCTGCAAGTCGTCGGCGGCTTTAGCGGCGAAGAGATAGCCCAGCAGCTGGGCCTGAACAAGAACACGGTGATGACCCGGCTGTTTCGGGCACGCAACCAGATCCGAGAGGCCATGGCGTCAACCGCACAACAGAGAGGACAGGGTAATGGATGAGCTGGAGTTTCGCCGCCGGGCTGTCATCGATCCTCATGATACCCAGGACGCCTTCACCGACATGGCCAAGGCGTCCCCCGCCAACCGCAAGTGGCTCGAGGAGATGAAACAGTTCGATCACAAGCTCAGCAAGGGGATGCAGGTGGAAGTGCCGCCCGGGCTCGCCGAGCGGCTGCTGCTCAGGCAGGCCATCGGTGCCGAGTCGCCGCCAAGCCGCCCCCCGGCGCCCCGGGCATCGGGCTGGAAGCCCCTGGCCATCGCCGCCTCGGTCGCCTTCCTGATCGGGGTCAGCACCCGCTGGCTGCCCTGGCCGAGCAGCCCGCCAGCGCAGGCCTCTCTGGCCCAGGTGGCGCTGGCTCACGTCTATGGGGAGGAGCCCTTCATCACAGGGGTCGACGAGCAGGTGTCGCTCCAGACCATCAACGCCAAGATGGAGAAGTACGGCGCCACCCTGATGAACATGCAGGACATGGCCAGGATCACCTATGTCAATCACTGCGCCTTCTATCAGGGACCCGCGCTGCACATGGTGCTGCAGGGCAAGATGGGGCCCGTCACCCTCTTCATGGTGCCCAAGCATGTGCCCCTGCGCCTGGACCCACGATTCGATGATGGCCGGCTCAAGGGAGAGGTGATCCCCCTCAAGGGGGCCAACCTGGTGTTGATCGGCGCGATGGAGGAACCGCTTGATCCCCTCTCCAGGCAGATCGCGTCCCGCTTGCACTGGTCCATCTAGCGCCTGTTCACCCAGCCTCATCATGCCCGGGGCCATTTTGGGCCCTGGGCATCTTCCCTTTTCTGCGCAGGTTTCCGTCCCATTCGCCGCCATTCCCCCCATAAAAGCCAAATTATTTCTCTGTCGATCCGCCACCACCTCGATGACTAAATGAACAACAGGGCCTCATTTCGGTCATTTTGCCGCCAACCGCAAACAAATAATTAACACAATAGAAACTTTTATGTATTCTGCTCCCACTGGTCTGATTTCTTACCTCCTACCAGATCCATAGAATCACGCCAGAAATGATAGGGAAGATGCAAACATAACAACAGATCTTGTCAGCTTTTGCGGCGATTACGCCGGGATAGCGCGGCAAAAAATCTGCCAAATAAAGAGAGAACACCATGACGACTGCCTTTTTCAAGAAGAGCCTGATTGCCGCTGCCATCACCCTGGTCAGCACCCAAACCTTCGCTGCAGCTTTCCAGCTCAACGAACACTCTGCCTCAGGCCTGGGCCGCGCCTTCGCCGGTGAAGCCGCGATCGCCGACAACGCCGCCGTGCTGGCCCGCAACCCGGCCGCCATGACTCGCTTTGACAAGATGGCGATCTCGGTCGCCGGCAGCTACATCCACCCGGACGTGGACGTGGACGGCAAGATTGCCGGTGCCTATGACTCCAGCGAAGACAACATTGCCCCGGATGCCTTCGTGCCGGCCGCCTACTTCATTCAGCCCATCAACGAGCAGTGGGCCTGGGGCCTGGCCATGTTCTCCAACTACGGCCTCTCCACCGAGTATTCGGACAACTACTCCGGCGGCGCCATCGCGGGCAACACCGAGCTGACGACCATCAACCTCAACCCCAACATCGCCTACCGCGTCGACTCCCAGTGGAGTCTGGGGGCGGGTCTGAACCTGGTCTATGCCAAGGCGGAGCTGAACCGCCGCGCCGGTGTCCTGGCCCCTGCGGTCAGCCAGCAGCTGGGCACCCAGGTCAGCCCGGACACCAAGCTCGCCCACCTGAAGGGGGATGACTGGGGCTGGGGCTGGAACCTGGGTGCCATGTATGAAGTGAACGAAGATCACCGCTTCGCCCTGACCTATCGCTCCCAGGTCGACATCACCTTCGAGGGGGATTATCAGGGAACCTCGTCGCGCATGCAGAAGGTGGATGGCAAGCTCCCCCTCGACTTGCCGGCCCAGGCCGAGTTTGCCGGTTACCACCGTCTGGATCCGCGCTTTGCGGTGCACTATTCGGTCAACTGGACCGAATGGAGCACCTTCCAGGAGCTCAACGCCACCAGCGACAGCTGCGTCAGCGCCGCAGGGGCCGGCGTCTGTCTGCAAAAAGATGAGAAATTCAAGGATGCCTTCCGTTACTCCATCGGTGGCACCTGGTACGTCAACCCGTCCTGGGAAGCCCGCGTCGGATTGGCCTATGACAGGACCCCCATCGAGGCCGAATACCGCAGCCTGAGCATCCCGGATTCCGACCGGGTCTGGTACAGTGCCGGCGCCACCTATCACATCAATCCGGACATGAGCGTCGATTTCGGCATGACCTATATCGATGGCAAAGAGGTGAAGGTCAACGAGGGCGTACCCGACCATAACAGCCAACTGCGCTGGCAGGGCACCTCCCACGGTGACGCCTTCCTGGCCGCCGCCCAGTTCAACATGCAGTTCTGACCACCGAGTCAACGAGAGGGCGCCTGCGGGCGCCTTTTTTGTACCGCCCACCCCGCTTGCGGCTGTGGTACACACATCGATGCTTTTCTCAGACGGTGAGCCCGATGTTGGCCCGCCTGCCCTCCCCTCTTTCCGCCCCTCTCCCGTTGGATGGCCGGCAGCCAGTTGGCGATCCGGATGCGCCGGGCAGCTCCCGTGGATCCCCCTCTGCGCGGATGTCAGCCATCGTCGTCACCCCCATCTCCCGATGGCAAACCTGTGCAGGCACGATGCACTCATCCATCGGCCCGGGACGGGATAGTGGCCGAACGCTGACCACCCGGCGACGATCGACAGCGGGTAATTTCCCCCGGCCGCTCCGGTGGGCTGGCACAGTGGCTCCCTTCGCCATACTATCAAGCCAACCTTCATCACGGAGCACGACATGTATTCCTACGTGGCCAGGCAACCCATACTCGACAGCAGCCTGCAAACTCACGCCTATGAGCTGCTGTTTCGCGATAGCCTGGAGAATGTCTTCCCCTCCATCTCTTCCCGGCAGGCCACCTCCCGCCTGGTGGTCGAACAGTTCTTGCAGCAGAACATCGACCAGTTGCTGGGCGGTCGCCCCTGCTTCATCAACTTTCCCCACGATGTGCTGCTGGAGGGGCTGGCGGAGTGCCTGCCTCCCAGACAGGTGGTGATCGAGATCCTCGAGGATGCCCTCCCGGACGATGCCCTGCTGGCCAAGGTCCGGGAGCTGCACCAGCTCGGCTATCGCCTGGCCCTGGACGATTTCACCATGTCCTCGGCCTGGGAGCGATTCCTGCCCTGGATCCACATCATCAAGTTCGACCTGCGCCTGAGCCCCCTGCCCCAGATAGCCTCCTTCATCCAGCGTCATCACCACCTGCGCCTCACCTACCTGGCCGAGAAGGTGGAGAGCAAGCAGGAGTTCGAGCAGACCCAGGCCCTGGGCATCAGCCTGTTTCAGGGCTTCTTCTTCAGTCGCCCCGAGATGGTCAAGCGGGCCACCATGCAGCCGGCCCAGATGGTGGTGATCCAGCTGCTCAACGAGGTGAACCAGTCCGAGCCCAACCTGGTGCGCATCGAGCAGCTGCTCGGCCAGGATGTCTCCCTCTCCCTCAAGCTGCTGCGCTATGTCAACAACCTCAAGGGGCGCAGCAAGCCCATCTCCTCCTTCCGCCAGGCGGCGATCTACCTGGGCCACACCCAGCTCAGGCGCTTCGTCACCCTGGTCGCCACCAGCGGTGCCGGCCAGGGCAAGAGCGCCGAGCTCTACCAGATGTCCCTGATCCGGGCCCGCTTCTGCGAACTGCTGGCCCTGGCCCATGCCTCCACAGCCCAGAGTCAGCAGGCCTTCATCGTCGGCCTCTTCTCCCTGCTCGATGTCTTGATGGAGCAGCCCATGGTGACCCTGCTCGGCAGCGTGCCCATCACGGACGAGATCCGCCGGGCCCTGCTGGCGAGAGAGGGCAAGCTCGGCTTCTATCTGACGTTTTGCGAGGATTACGAGGCGGCGAACTGGCCCAGGGTGGCGATGCACACCGCCCGCCTGGGCCTGAATGAAGAGAAGGTCAGTCAGCTCTATCTGAGCGCCACCGCCTGGGTCAACGAGCAGATCAACGCCATGGATCAGGCCTAGATCAGCTCCAGCGCCAGGGCCGTGGCCTCGCCGCCCCCGATGCACAGAGCCGCCACCCCCCGCCTCAGGCCATGGGCCCGCAAGGCATGGACCAGGGTCACCAGGATCCGGGCCCCGCTCGCCCCGAGGGGGTGTCCCAGGGCACAGGCACCGCCATGGACGTTGAGCCGCTCCGCCGGAATGGCGCACCCCGTCATCGCCAGCATGCTCACCATGGCGAAGGCCTCGTTCACCTCATAGAGATCCACCTGGTCGCTGCGCCAGCCCAGGCTCGCCAGCAGGCGGTTGATGGCGGCCACCGGGGCCGAGACAAACTCGGCGGGCACGCCGGCGTGGCTCACATAGCCCCGGATCCGCGCCAGCGGCACCAGGCCTTCGGCCAGGGCCGTCTCTTCACGCATCAGCAGCAGGGCCGCGGCGCCATCCGAGATGGAGCTGCTGTTGGCCGCCGTGATGGTGCCATCGGGGCGAAAGGCGGGCCTGAGGGTGGGGATCTTCTCCATGCGGGCCTTGCCGGGTTGCTCATCCTCGGCCAGCAGCACCCTGTCTCCCTGGCGCACCTCGGTCAGCTCGGCGGCGAAACGTCCTTCTCGCTGCGCCCGCAATGCCCGCGCCAGCGACTCCATGGCGAAGGCATCCATCCCGGCCCGGCTGATCTGGGCCCTGTCGGCACTCGCCTGGGCATGGACCCCCATCAGCTGGCCATCGTAGGCATCTTGCAGACCATCGAGAAAGAGGCTGTCCTGGATCTGCTGGTGCCCCATGCGATAGCCGCCCCGCGCCTTGTCCAGCAGGTAGGGGGCCCGGCTCATGCTCTCCATGCCCCCCGCCAGCATCATCTCCCCCTGCCCCAGACGCAGGCTGTCGGCGGCCAGCATCACCGCCTTCATGCCCGAGCCACACACCTTGTTGACCGTGGTGCAAGGCACGCTCACCGGCAAGCCGGCCCCCAGCGCCGCCTGGCGCGCCGGCGCCTGCCCCATGCCCGCCGCCAGCACGTTGCCCATCAGCACCTCCTGGATCCTGCCCGGGCTGACCCCGACCTCATCGAGGGTGGCGGCCAGGGCACATGCCCCCAGCTCGGCGGCGCTCAAGGTGGCGAGGGCCCCCTGAAAGGCCCCCATGGGGGTGCGTTTGGCCGCGACTATGACGATATCCATCTCTTTGCCTCTCCTGGTTACATATCGGTAACATAAGGCGCCAAGCCTTGAAGGACAAGCACTTGCGAGCAGACGGCGCTTTGGGTAAGGTGCCAGCCAGGATTGACAGCCAAGATGATACCCAGATGCCCTCCCAGGACGACACCCGCAGCTACAGCATCAGTGAGCTCGCCAAAGAGTTTGACGTGACCACCCGCAGCATCCGTTTCTATGAAGATCAGGGGCTGCTCACCCCCACCCGCCAGGGGCAGACCCGCATCTACAGTCGCCAGGACAGGGTGCGCCTCAAGCTGACCCTGCGCGGCAAG
This sequence comes from Aeromonas crassostreae, assembly GCF_054052445.1. Taxonomy (NCBI): domain Bacteria; kingdom Pseudomonadati; phylum Pseudomonadota; class Gammaproteobacteria; order Aeromonadales; family Aeromonadaceae; genus Aeromonas; species Aeromonas crassostreae. The sequence continues at coordinate 81,651 of NZ_JBSTYM010000009.1, forward strand.
CGGCTGGGATTCAGCCTGGCGGATATTCGCGAGCTATTTGACCTCTATGACGCCGACAAGAGCAGCCGCACCCAGTTGAGCAGCATGCTCTCCCTCATCGAGGAGAAGCGCGAGACACTGCACCAGCAGCTCGAGGACATAGAGATGGTGCTGCTGGAGCTGGATGCCGCCAAGCAGCGCTGCCAGCAGGCGCTGCACCAGCTGGCGGACGGTCGTACTACCCGGGAAGCGTAATGCCCCCGGAAAAAGCCATAAATAAAAAGAGGGGCCATATCGGCCCCTCTTGCTTGGCTGGGTGAGCAGGGCGCTATGCCTTGCCCCCTCCCCGCTTATTTCTGCCAGCGGGCAGCATCGTAGTCCGGGCTGAACCTGTCCACTATGATGGCGCAGGCCGCATCCCCGGTGATGTTGAGGGCGGTACGGATCATGTCGAACAGGCGATCCAGGGCGAACAGCAGGGGCAGCCCCTCGATGGGGATCCCGGCAGCCAGCAGCACGGCCACCACCAGGAAGCTCGGCCCCGGCACCCCGGCCTGGCCGATGGCGCCCAGGGTGGAGGTCAGTATGATGGCGACCCAGGCCCCCAGGGAGAGATCGATGTTGAACACCTGGGCGAAGAAGATGGCGACCAGACCGTAATAGATGGCGTTGCCGCTCATGTTGATGGTCGCCCCCAGGGGCAGCACGAAGGCGGCGGTGCTGTTGCTGACTTTCAGCTCCTTCTCGCACACTTCCATGGTGACCGGCAGGGTGGCCATGGAGGAGGCGGTAGAGAAGGCGACGACCTGGGCCTTCTTCATGGCCGACAGGTACTTGAGCACAGGGGTATTGGAGAAGACGGCGATCAGCAGCGGATAGACGATGAAGCCGAACACCAGGATGGCGGCCACGTACACGGCAAACAGGTTGAACACCAGGGAGAGCACATCGAAGCCGTAGGTACCGATGGCATCGGCCATCAGACCAAAGACACCGAACGGCGCCACCAGCATCACCTTGTTGATCATCCAGACGAAGGCGTCGACCAGGGTGTTGAGACCATCCACCAGCGGCTTGGCACGGGCGGCCGGCTGCTTGGCCAGGGCGATGCCGAGGAACAGGCAGAACACCAGGATCTGCAGAATGTTCGCCTCGTTGAGGGACTGGAAGACGTTGGTCGGGATCATGCCAAGCAGGGTGGCGATGGCATCGGGCAGTTCACCCTTGTCGGCATACTCGCCGGAGAAGAGGGATTTCATCGAGCTGAGATCGACGCCGGCACCCGGCTGGAACACCTGTCCCATCACCAGGGCCAGGAAGACGGCCAGGGCGGAGGTGCCGAGGAAGAACAGCAGGGTGCTGCCCCCTATCTTGCCCGCCGCCGGGCTGGCACCCAGGTTGGCGGCGCCCGAGATGATGGCCACCGCCACCAGGGGGATCACCAGCATCTTGATGAGCTGGATAAACAGACTGCCGAGGGGGGCAAACATGGCGGCTTGCTCGCCCATGAGCACACCAACCAGCGCCCCCAGCAGCATGGCTACCACGACCTGGAAGCCAATGTTCTTAATGAGTCCTTTAGTTAACACAAAATGTTCCTTTCGCGAATAAATGTCACACTTTCCCAGTGCAATTAGCCAGACAGGGGAATGAACTCCTGCTCATTCCCCTGCCGGGCGGATTTATCTCATATTTATCTGCTGTTTTGAATCGCTAATTCATGACGCTGATATATTGATAAGTTTGCAATAAAGTTAAGATTCAAAAGAAACACGCCTAAAAAACATCATTTTGCTATGCCCATGAACAGAATTCTGTGCTAGCTTGACCCGGTAACCGCATAAACAGGGATAGAAAGATGCTGAAAGTAAACGAATATTTTGACGGAAATGTAAAATCCATCGGCTTTGATCAAAATGGTGAGCAATCCACGGTGGGTGTCATGGCCGCCGGGGATTACCTGTTCAACACCGGCGCCCCCGAGCGCATGACGGTGGTCAAGGGCAGCCTGACCATACAGCTGGCCGGCTCCAGCGACTGGCAACGCTACGATCAGGGGCAATCCTTCGAGGTGCCCGGCAACTCCTCCTTCTCCCTCAAGGTGAGCAGCCCCAGCGCCTATCTGTGCGAATTTCTCGGCTGAGCCGGCGCACCAGCACTCTAATATCGCGAGGGGCCAAGGCCCCTCCTGTCATGGCAACCCCAGCCCTCTTCTCTTTGCCCCCTTCCTTGGTTAAGCTGTCAGGCCGACACAAAGATTCAAACGAACGTCATGAGCATCCAGATCCGTTCCATCTCGCCACAGGATTGGCCCCAGATCATGGCCATTCAGGCCGAGTGCTATCACCAGCTGACCCCTGAGCCCCTCAGTGTCATGAGCAACAAGGCCGAGCTGGCCCCCGACTGCTGCTGGGTTGCAGAGCGCCAGGGCCGGGTGCTCGGCTACCTGCTCTGTCACCCCTGGCGCGCCAACCAGCCGCCGCCGCTCTCCGTCACCATGACGGCGCTGGCCGGGGCACAGGAGTTCTATCTGCACGATCTCGCCGTCTCGGCCGAGGCGCGCGGCATGGGGGTGGGCCAGCGCCTGCTCGCCACCGCCCTCGCCTATGCCAGCGATGAGGGGTTCCGGCATGCCGGGCTGGTGGCGGTGCAGGATGCCCCGGCCTTCTGGCGCAAGCAGGGCTTTGTCCCCTCTGCCACCGCAAAATCCCTGGCGGAATATGGGGAGGGCGCCGTCTATATGCGCCTGCCTTTGGCTGGCCTCGCCTGAGGGTCGCCCGATTGCCAATAAAAAAGGCGCCTTTCGGCGCCTTTTTTCACTTCCTCGGTGCATCAAGCCTTGAACTTGCTGAACACCAGGGAGGCGTTGGTACCGCCAAAGCCGAAGCTGTTGGACATGACGGTATTGAGGTCGGCGGCTTCGTACTCGCGCACGATGGGCAGGCCCACGGCTTTTTCGTCCAGGTTCTCGATGTTGATGCTGGGGGCGATGAAGCCGTGTTCCATCATCAGCAGGGAGTAGACGGCCTCGTGCACGCCGGCGGCGCCCAGGGCATGACCGGTCATCGCCTTGGTGGCGGAGAGCTTGGGCGCATTGCTGCCAAACAGGGTCTGGATGGCTTCCAGCTCCTTGGTATCACCGACCGGGGTGGAGGTGCCGTGGGTGTTGATGTAGTCCACGGAGCCGACGTCCTGCATCGCCATCTTCATGCAACGCACCGCGCCTTCACCGCTCGGGGCGACCATGTCGTAACCGTCGGAGGTGGCACCATAACCGGTGATCTCGGCGTAGATGTGGGCACCGCGGGCCAGGGCATGTTCCAGCTCCTCGACCACCAGGATGCCGCCGCCACCGGAGATGACGAAGCCGTCGCGATCCGCATCATAGGTGCGGGAGGCTTTTTCCGGGGTGTCGTTGTACTTGGTGGAGAGCGCGCCCATGGCGTCGAACTGGATGGTGGAAGACCAGTCCAGCTCCTCGCCGCCGCCGGCGAAGACGATGTCCTGCTTGCCCAGCTGGATCAGCTCCAGCGCATGACCGATGCAGTGGGCAGAGGTGGCGCAGGCGGAGCTGATGGTGTAGTTGACACCCTTGATCTTGAACGGGGTGGCCAGGCAGGCGGAAGTGGTGGAGGACATGGTGCGCGGCACCATGTAGGGCCCTACCCGCTTGACGCCCTTTTCACGGGCGATGTCCGCAGACTCGGAGGTGTTCTTGCCGGAGGCGCCGCCGGAGCCGACCACGATGCCGGTACGCTCGTTGGAGACCTGATCTTCGGGCAGACCGGCGTCAGCGATGGCCTGCTCCATGGAGAGGTAGGCGTAGGCCGCGGCGTCACCCATGAAGCGCATGACCTTGCGGTCGATCAGTTCGGACGGATCGAGTTTGATGTTACCCCAGACACGGCTGCGCAGGTTGTATTGTTCAAACTGCTCGGAATAGGTGATGCCGGATTTACCTGCTTTCAGGGAGGCCAGCACTTCTTCCTTGTTGTTGCCGATACTGGAGATGACGCCGATACCGGTGATCACTGCTCTTCTCATTAATTCATCTCGTCTGGAAAAACTGGCGCCAAGTCTACCCGCTTTCGGCTGCCAAACTGGTCTGCTTTCACGTAGAATGCCCGCGATTTGGTGACGCGAGCAGAGGAAAACGTGAGTCAAACATCCTTACATCATGCCCGATTAGACTGGAATGAAGCGGGAACTCCGGTTTCCAGCGACTTCGGGGATGTCTACTTTTCCAATGATAACGGTCTAAGTGAAAGCCGCTACGTCTTTTTGCTGCAAAATGGGCTACCGGCACGATTCTGCCACCACGACAGTGACAGTTTTGTGGTGGGTGAAACAGGTTTTGGCACCGGCCTTAACTTTCTCGCCACAATGGCCGCTTTTCTGGAACATGCCCCCCAACACGGCAACGGCTCCCGTCTGCACTTCATCAGCGTCGAAAAATACCCCCTCACCCAGGCCGATCTTGGCAAGGCCCTGGCGGCCTGGCCCGCGCTGGCCCCCTTGAGCGCCGAGCTCATCGCCCAGTGGCCGCTGGCGGTCGCCGGCTGCCATCGGTTGCTGTTCGCCGCGGGCCGGGTGCGGCTCGACCTCTGGCTCGGCGACATCGAGGATGCCTTGCCCCAGTGGCCCTGCCCCGCCGATGGCCTGATCGATGCCTGGTATCTGGACGGCTTTTCCCCCGCCAAAAACCCCGAGATGTGGACCCAGGGGCTGTTTGACCATCTGGCCCGTCTCGCCCGCCCCAGCGCCAGCGTCGCCACCTTCACCTGTGCCGGCTTCGTGCGCCGGGGCCTCATCGCCGCCGGTTTCAGCATGGCCAAGGTGAAGGGTCATGGCAGCAAGCGGGAGATGCTGGCAGGCCATCGCCAGGACAAGCAGGCGGATGCCAGCCTGGCGCCCGCCTATCCACGTCCGGCGGGCCGTCCCGGCGAGGTGCTGATCATCGGCGGCGGCATCGCCTCGGCCATGACGGCGCTCTCTCTGGTGGAGCGGGGCCGCCATGTCCGGCTCCTGTGCGAGGATGGCGAGCCGGCCACCGGCGCCTCGGGCAATCGCCAGGGGGCCCTCTATCCCCTGCTCAATGGCGAGCACGACGCCCTGTCGCGCTTCTATTCCCTCGCCTTTGGCTTTGCCAGAAGCCGGCTGCTGGCCCTGGCCAAACGCCACCCCATCGCCTTCGATCTGTGCGGCGTCACCCAGCTCGGCTACGACCAGAAGTCGGCGCAAAAACTGGCGAAGATGGCCCAGGGCCCCTTCCCCCCCACGCTGATGCACTCCATGTCAGCTGCTGAGGTCGAACAGATGGCCGGTCTGCCCTGTGGCGTGGACGGCGTCAGCTACCCCCTCGGCGGCTGGCTCTGCCCGGCGGATCTCACCCGCGCCGCCCTCGATGAGGCCCAGGCCGGCGGCCTGTTGCAGCTTGAGTACCACGCACCGGTGAGCACCATTTGCGAACAGGCGGACGGCTGGCGGGTGGAGAGCCAGGACGGCCGCCACTGGCAGGCCCCCAACCTGGTGGTGGCGGCCGGGCATCAGTTGCCCGCCCTGCTCCCCTTTGCCGAGCTCCCCCTCTACCCGGTGCGCGGCCAAGTCAGCCATGTGCCGACCACGGCGCGGTTAAGCCAGCTCAGGACTGTGCTCTGCTACGATGGCTACCTCACCCCGGCCCACGACGGGGCGCACTGCATCGGCGCCAGCTATGGCCGCAACCAGAGCAGCCTCGTATTCAGTGCCGAGGAGCAGGTCCAGAACCGGGCGCGGCTGCAAGCCTGCCTGCCGCAGCAGACCTGGCCTGCCGAGGTGGATGTGAGCGGCGACCAGGCCCGCGTCGGGGTGCGCTGCGCCAGCCGGGACCATCTGCCGGTGCTGGGGCCCATCGTCCGGCTCGACGCCCTGCGCGCGCTGGACTCGCTGCCGCTCAAGGCGCGTCCGGCGCAGACCCTGGCCACCTATCCCGGCCTCTTTGTGCTGGGGGCCCTGGGCTCCCGGGGTCTCTGCTCGGCCCCCCTGTGCGGCGAGCTGCTCGCCAGCGAGATCTGCGGCGATCCCTTGCCCCTGGCCTGGGATCTGCTGGCCGCCCTGCACCCCGCCCGCTACTGGGTGCGCAAATGGCTCAAGGGCAAGCCGGTCGGTTGAGCCGCGAGACGCCAAGGCCCCATAACGAGACGCCGCCAGTGGCTTGCCCCTGGCGGCGTCTTGCATTGCCTCTCTTCGGCCGACCAAGGGCCCTGCTCAGGGGGAGAGCGGCCAGCTCAGCCCCAGTCTGCGGCCATGATCCGTCTGTTCGGCGAGGCGGGCGAAGCGGGACTTGGCTTGCGCCAGCAGGGCACGTCCCTGCAGATCCCCCTGGTGGCGCAGGGCGGCGCAGTCATTGCTTGGGGGAAGCTGGGCGAGCTTGTAACCGATGGCGCTGGCGGTCTCCTGCACTATGTCCTTGTGGCGGCTCTCATAGTCGAGCATGGCGCCGAGCATGATGTTCCAATTCTGCTGCTCCGCCACGCTCGCCCTGGACTTGTTGACCCACTCGGGCACCATCACCTTGATCCGGGTCCTGACCCTGACCTCCTTGAGGTCGCAACGCCCCGCCAGGGGATAGGCCAGCATGGTCCAGTCGAGCCGGTAGCTGGCCATGCCGAGCCCCTGCTGACCGACGCTCCCCTTGGGGCCGAGCCGCGCAGCCTGGGCCAGGGCGGCCTGCATGCTGGTCCCCTTCACCTTGTAGAACTGGAAGTCGACCCGGATATCCGGCTCTATCCTGACCCCGACGTAATGGGTCGGGGCGGCGCCGACCGCGGCGGCCCACAGCAGACTCGCTCCCCAACCCAGGTTACCCAACTTGCCCATGGTGCTCTACGCCGCCTTATCGTTGTCATCTGACCGGTGAATGTCATGAATAATCAATATATTAATTAACTGACGCCCTGCGCAAGTCTCATCATGATACCCGGCGCGCATCTGCGCAAGTCGCCATGGCCCTATGGTCAGGGACGGGGTGCCATGGACCACCTTCTGGCCGCTCAATCGCGCGTCCCCGCCTCTTCACCCCATGATTTGCTGACCTTAATCAAATCAGCAGACCAATTTGCTGGTTACATTAGCATTCATCGCATAAATGGCTACCGCAGCGCGAGCCAGCCTCACCGGCTCTCCCTTGACCCACAGGATCCTGAATATGGTTGAACTCACGATTGGCACCCTGGTTACCCTCATGGTGGGTCGCTGCATCTTCAAGGGCTATTCGGCCACCGGCATACTGCTCGGCGGCGGCCTGCTGCTGCTGGCCATCACGGCGCTGCTCGGCAAACCTGTGCTGCCAGAGAGCGTCCCCACCACGGGCAACGTGGTGACCGACATCTTCGAATACGTGCGCTTCCTGCTCAACAGCCGGGGCGGCGGCCTGGGCATGCTGATCATGGTGCTGTGCGGATTCGCCGGCTACATGAGCCACATCGGCGCCAACACCATGCTGGTCAAGCTCGCCAGCAAGCCCCTTGGTGTCATCAAGTCTCCCTACGTGCTGCTGGTGGCCGCCTATCTGGTGGCCTGCGCCATGTCGCTGGCGGTGAGCTCGGCCACCGGCCTCGGGGTCTTGCTGATGGCGACCCTGTTCCCGCTGATGGTCAACATGGGGATCTCCTGCGGCGCCGCGGCGGCGGTGTGCGCCTCCCCGGCCGCCATCATCCTCTCTCCCACCTCGGGGGACGTGGTGATGGCCGCCGAGGCCGCCAACATGGCGCTCATCGACTTTGCCTTCAAGCTGACCCTGCCCATCTCCCTGGCCGCCATCGCCGCCATGGCCGTGGCCCACTTCTTCTGGCAGCGTTTTCTGGACAAGCGCTCCGGCGAGGTGAACGAGCGGGTGGCGGCAGGGGATCTCATCACCACTGCCCCCGCCTATTACGCCATATTGCCGTTTGCCCCCATCATCGGGGTGCTGATCTTCGACGGCAAGCTGGCCCCCCAGCTCGATATCGTCACCATCATCGTCATGTGCCTGACCCTGAGTGCCCTGCTGGAGCTGGCCCGCCATAGGGATGGCAAGGGGCTGCTCGACGGCCTGCAGGTGTGCTGGCGCAACATGGCCGACGCCTTCGCCGGCGTGGTCATGCTGCTGGTGGGCGCCGGCGTGTTCGCCCAGGGGCTGATGACCATCGGCTTCATCGACACCCTGCTCGCCCACGCCCAGGATCTGGGCAGCGGCGGCGCCATCATGATGCTCTCCCTGGTGGTGATCACCACCCTGGCCGCCTTCACCACGGGATCGGGCAATGCCCCCTTCTACGCCTTCGTGGAGCTGATCCCCAACCTGGCCAGCTCCCTGGGCATCAATCCCGCCTATCTGGTGATCCCCATGCTGCAGGCATCGAACCTGGGCCGCACCATCTCCCCGGTCTCCGGGGTGGTGGTCGCCTGCTCCGGCATGGCCAACCTCTCGCCGTTCGAGGTGGTCAAGCGCACCTCGGTGCCGGTGGCCGTCGGCCTGGCCGTGGTGCTGATCGCCACCCAGATCATGGTACCCGCCTGACACACCTTCCCCGGCCCGACCATGGGCCGGGCTGGTATCCCCGCCCGTACCTGAGGTAGACTCTTGGCCTTCTTTCCCCTAAAGGAGGACCGATATGAGTACGACGGTTCAACTTGCCCATTTCAGCGACTGTCACTCCCATTTCGATGGTGCCCAGGTGCGTTTTTGCCCCCCCGGCGAGCCCCAATGGCTCTGCCAGAGCGGTGGCTATGCCCGCCTGATGACCCGTGTCCGTCAGCTCAGGGCCGAGGCGGCCGCAGCCGGCACCCCTTTCCTGCTGCTCCATGGGGGCGACACCTTCCAGGGCTCCCTCTACTTCAACCGTTTCAAGGGGCGCGCCAACGCGGATCTGCTGCGCCTGCTCGCCCCCGATGCCATGGTGCTCGGCAACCATGAGTTCGATCTGGGCAACGGCCCCCTGGTGGAGTTCCTGCGCCAGATTGATTTCCCCGTGCTCGCCGCCAACCTGGACAGCAGCCAGGAGCCCGTCGATACCCCCCTGCCCCTGCGAGGCCTGCCCCATCTCCATGATGCCAGCCAGCCCTGGCTGGTGCGCACACTGGGTGACGTGCGTTTCGCCCTGCTCGGCATCACACTGCCCCAGATGGCGGACATCGCCAACCCGGACGAGCACACCCGTTTTCATGGCGTGAGCCAGACCCTGACCCGCCAGCTGGGCCAGATCCGCGCCGCCGGCATCCGCCACATCATACTGCTCAGTCACCTGGGGCTGGAGCAGGACAAGCTGCTGGCCGAGCGCTTCCCCGAGCTGAGCCTCATCATCGGCGGCCACACCCACAGCCTGCTCGGCGATCTCGCCCCCCTGGGGCTGCGAAGCGAGGGGGACTATCCCCTGATGGTCAACCGGGTCGCCATTCTCCACGCGGGCCACAGCGCCCAGAGCCTGGGGGTGTGCGAGCTGGACTTCGATGAGCAGGGCCGGGTCAGCCAGGGCCGGGGCCGCATCGAGTGGTTCCCCTGGCAGCCCTGGCCCTATGCCAGCCCCGCTCCCGCCAACCTCCATTTCTGCGCGCCGGATCCCCTCATCGAGGGTCACATGGCGCGCCGTTATCGCCCCGCCCTCGAGGAGATGGCGGCCAGGACGGTGACCCGGCTGCCCGAGCCGCTGCTGCACCAGCGGATCCCGGACGCCAGGCTGCCCCACGGCAGCCAGGTGGCGCCCCTGGTCGCGGCCGCCATGCTGGCAGGGGCCCGCGAGCAGGTGGGCCGGGTTGATTTCGCCCTGCACAATGGCGGTGGCGTGCGCTGCTCCCTCGAGCCCGGCCCCCTCAGCGAGGCGGACATCGCCGGGCAGCTGCTCCCCTTCGCCATTCCCCTGACCCTCTATCGGGTGCATGGCCATGAACTGGCAGAGGCCCTGGAAGGCGCCATCGACAATGCCACCGACAACGGGGTGACAGGCAATGGCAGCGGCAGCTTCCCCTATACCGCCGGGGTGCGCTTTCACTACCTGGCCGAGCTGCCCAAGGGGCAGCGCATCCGCCAGTTGGAGTGGGAGTCCAGCCCGGGTCACTGGCAGCCGGTGGAGAAGGAAGGAGTCTATCGCGGCGTCTCCAGCGCCTATACCGCCTCCGGCAAGGAGGGGTATACCGCCCTCACCCGCACCCTGACCCAGCACAATCAGGAGCTCGGCATCACCCTGGCCGATGCCTTCATCCGCTGGGCGCGCCAGCACCCGACCCTGCCTGCCCCCGCCCCCCTGATCCACTACCGGCCTCACCCCGGGGCCTGAATCGGCAAGCCAGGGGATGACCGCCCCGTCGGGGGGGGGGGGGGGGGGCTTCCTCGCGACAGGGGCGATAAGTGGCTGTTTTTAGTCCGGGAATGGCCCTGTGAGGGGCGCCGGGCGGGAATATTTGCATCCCGCCCTGCGCCCCCATTGCATCAAAGGCCCAGGCTCGGCAAGATAGGCCCGCTTTCGCATGCTCAGGCACAGGATCAGGCTTCATGAATCACTCCATCCGTTTCTCCTCTTCGCGCAACAATCCGCCGCTGCGCCCCCTCGCCATCCTGTTGACCGGCCTCATCGCCTGCCTGTTTTGCCTGCGCAACCCGCTCTTCTATGGCATGGCTCCCGGCTTCGATGCCTCGCTGTTCGCCGTCATGGGCAAGATGTGGCATGAAGGGGGTGTGCTCTATCGCGACATGATCGACATCAAGGGCCCCATGATCTTCGCCCTGGATGCCCTGGGTTACTGGCTGGACGGTTTTCGCGGCATCTGGCTGCTGGAGCTCATCCTGTGCTGGCTCGGCCTGCTGGCGAGCTGGCAAGCCTTCAACCAGCTCGCCCTCTCCTTTCGCGCCCGCCTCGGCGCCATGCTGGCGGTACTGGCCCTGTACGGCACCCGTTACTACTACGGCAACATGACGGAGGACTGGACGTTTCATTTGGCCCTGCTCGCCCAGTGGGCCTTCATCACCCTGCTGCTGGACAAGGAGTTTCGCTGGTGGCCGGCCCTGGTGGCCGGGCTCAGCTTCGCCATCGTCGCCTGGATGCGCACCAACAACGGCGCCCTCTGGGGGACCTGGTATCTGGTGCTGTTCTGCCAGTGGTGCCTGCGCGAACAATGGCGCGATGCCCTGCTGCTGCTGCTCTCCAGCCTGCTGGGCCTGGCCCTGATTGGCGGCCCTCTCTATGGCTATTTCCAGCACCATGGGCTGCTGGCCGACTTCAAGTACTACGCCTTCGACATCTTCTTCGAGGGGAGCTATGGCAATGGCTTCTCCGTCTATGTGGGGGCGGTCGGCCTGCTGCGCACCGGTCTGGTCATGCTGCTCCCCCCCTTCATCCTCCTGATGCTGAGCCGACGCCAGGAGTGGTATCTGCCCGCCCTGCTCGCCACCCTGCTGGGGGTGCTGTTCACCCTGATCGCCAACTCGGTGTCGGGTCATGTGTTCGATCACTATGATGTGCTCTACCTGCCGCTGGGGCTGCTGCCGCTGGCCTGTCTGCTCGATCGCAGCGAGCGCCAGAGCGATCTCATGGGCCTGTTTTGCATCTCCCTGGTGGTGCTCACCGCCAGCTGGCTGCTGGCCCAGCAGCTGGTCTTTGGCTGGAGCAACAAGGAGTGGAGCCTGGATCGGGTGAGCGAGGTGCTGGGGACCAGCCTGCTGTGGGCCTTGCCCGTGCTGATCCTGCTGCCCCTGTGGCGTGCCTGGGATGTGCGATCCGCCACCCCCTGGCTCGCCACCCTGGCCATGCTGGCCCTGATGATCAACAACGCCTGGGATGGCACCCAGAAGGGTCGCCCCTTCAATGCCGCCGCCCAGGTGCGGGTCGATCGCATCCTGGCCGAGACCACCCCGAGCGACAGGATCTGGGTCGACGCCATCCAGCCCCAATATTATCTGTGGACCGATCGCCAACCCGCTTCGGCCTATCTGTTCTTCGCCAACGTCAATCCCCCCTATGACGTGCGCGAGCGGGTGCTGCAGGATCTGCAGCGCCAGCCCCCCAAGTTCATCATCGCCAAGGCGGAAAAAGTCGCCCTGGGGCGCCAGCCGTCCGCGCCCCCCTCCACCCAAGCCTTCTATCGCTACCTGGAGACCCACTATCGGGAGGTCGAGCCCGGTCTCTACCGCCGCGAGTGATCCCGGCGCGGCCGCGAGCCCCGGCAAGACCCGGATATAAATCAGGCCCCCCATTGGCTACAATGAGGGGCCTCTTCGTTTCATCCTTTTTCATCCGGCAGGAGTCCCATGACGGCATTGACCTATCTCGGCGGCTATCCCGAGCCCCTCAAGGCCCAGGTGTTGCAGCTGATCGCCCACGGCAAACTCGGTGAGTTTCTCGCCAAACGCTACCCGGACAGCCACCTCATTCAGAGCGACAAGGCCCTGCTCGCCTACACCCAGGAGCTCAAGAGCCGCTACCTCAAGAGTTCGGCGCCCCTCGCCAAGGTGATCTTCGATGGCAAGATCAACGTGATCAAGGATGCCCTTGGCCTGCACACCTATGTCAGCCGGGTGCAGGGCAACAAGCTCAAGGCCAAGAACGAGATCCGCATCGCCGCCCTGTTCAAGGCCGCCCCCCCGGCGTTTCTCAGGATGATAGTGGTCCATGAGCTGGCCCATATCCGGGAGAAGGAGCACAACAAGGCCTTCTACCAGCTCTGCCAGCACATGGAGCCGGATTACCACCAGCTGGAGTTCGATCTGCGGCTCTGGCTCACCTGGCGAGACCTGGAGAAGGGGGCGGGGTGAGGCTGCTCGCCTGCCTGCTGCTGCTCCTGCCCGCCATGGCCGCCCAGGCCCTGGCGCACTGGCAGCAGGATGCCTATCTGATGGAGAGCTTCCAGCGGGTGGCGCTCGGGCGGGAATACAGGGACGCCGGGCCTGTCAGCTTCAACCGCTGGCGCGACCCCGTCAGGATCCGCCTCGTCAACGAGGTGGGGGACAAGCCGCTGCAGGCCGAGGTGGTGAAGATCCAGGCGGCCCACCTGGCCCGGATCACCGGCCACCCTGTCGCCCTCGCCAAGGGCGCGGCGGCGGCCAACCTCACCCTGGTGATGACCCGCCGCGCCAAGGTGGCGCAATGGGCAGAGCGCCTGATGGGCAAGAGCCCGAGTGTGAGCGCCGCCCTGGCCGATGGTCTCTGCCTGGCCAATTTTGTCACCGACAGGGAGGGGGCCATCCGCCGGGCCAGCATCATCATCCCGGTGGACGCCAGCCGGGACAAGGGGCGGTTTCTCGATTGCGTGGTGGAGGAGCTGACCCAGGTGATGGGGCTGCCCAACGACTCGGATGCCGTCTTCCCCTCCGTGTTCAACGATCGCAGCACGGACAGCTTCCTGACCGGGCTGGACTACCTGCTGCTCAAGATGGCCTATCACCCGGCCCTGCATCCGGGCATGAGCCAGGCCGAGGTGGCCGCCGCCCTGCCCACTGTGCTGCGGGACCTCAAGGCCGATGGCGAGATCCGCGCCGCCAACCGCCGGGTCCAGACCCTCAGCCTCAAGGCCTGGGCCGGGCTCTAACCCGGCGCGATGCAGCAGAGACAGAGACAGGACAGCCTGGTCCCCGGATCCGGCGTGGGCGCATGGCCGGCCCCATGGAGGCGTTGGCGCCCATGGAGCAGGCGCCCACCCTTGTCAGGCGACGCTCGACTCCGGCATCCAACTCTCGGCGTTCTCCCACACCTCCTGCACCAGCTCCTCCAGCAGCTCTTTTTCCTCCTTGCTGGCCCGGGTGATGTTCAGGGCCATGTTGCTGCCCCCCGCCACCCGCACCTGGATATCGGGGAAACGGCGACCCAGCTGCTTGAGCAGCTCCTGCTCCAGAGCCGCCATGATGTCGGGGGAGACCTGTTTTTTCCTGTCGATGATGATTTCCAGACGCATACGCACCTCCGCTGTTGATACTGTAATTTTATACAGTATTTTTACCCCCTGTAAAGGGGGCAAGCGGAAAAGTCAGCGAAGCGGCTGAACGCTGTTGCACAACCACTCATGGACCCTGTGCACCCCGGCTCGCTGACTGTCGGGGCGCATCAAGAGGGCATATTCGTGATCCGTGCCGAGCACGGGGGCGAAGGGGGCCACCAGCACGCCGCTCTCCAGCTCCTCGGCCACTATGGTGGGATCCCCAAGGGAGATACCAAACCCCTGCAAGGCGGCATTCATCGCGAGATCCAGGGTATCGAACAGCTGGCCCCCCCTGGGGAGCCAAGGCGTCTCGACGAAGGCGGCGAACCAGTTGCGCCAGTCCCGTCGATCCGCGCTGGCATGGAGCAGCGGCAGCGTCAGCAGATCCGTGATGGGGCGATCGAACAGCGCGTGTCTGGCGGCAAAGGCGGGGGCGCAGATGGGGGTGAGGCGTTCGCGAAACAGCGGCAGACTCTGGGGGGATCGCCCCTGGCAGGGCTGGTAGACGATGGCGAGATCGAAGGGCTCCCGGGAGAAGTCGATGCCGTGGCTATGGCTGCCGCGCACCTCCACCGCCTCCCCCTCGCACGCCTGCAACTGCCGCAGCAGCCAGCGACTGGCGCAGGAGGGCACCTTGATGCTGATGGCTTGCTGCTGGGGCAGGGCTTGCAGGACACCTAGCCCCTCCCCCATGCGGGCCAGCCCCTCGCTGACATAGGGCAACAACTGCTCGGCGGCCGGGGTCAGGGCGAGGCAGCGGGTGCCGCGCAAGAAGAGGGGGTGACCGAGGCGCGCCTCCAGCTGGGCGATCTGCTTGCTCACCGCGCCCGGGCTCACGCACAGCTCATCGGCCGCCAGGGTGAAGCTCAGATGGCGGGCGGCGCACTCGAATACTTGCAGCCCGTAGAGGGGCAACTGGCTGCGAGGGGGGGACCATATCATGCAAGCCTCCATGCTTGAGATAAACTCACGCATACCATGCCGAATAATCCGTTGTCCGGCAAGGGAGCGAGGGCTAAAAAGGGACCTCATTCACATACTCAGGTGATGGTCCCATGTCCTCCCCTCGCATCCTCAGCAAACTGCCCCAGGTGGGCACCACCATCTTCAGCGTGATCGGGGATCTGGCCGCCCGCCATCCCAGCATCAACCTCTCTCAGGGGGCGCCGAGCTTTCCCTGCGATCCCGAGCTCATCCGGGTGACCCACGAGGCCATGCTGGCCGGGGAGAACCAGTATGCCCCCATGACGGGGCTGCCCGAATTGCGCGAGCAGCTGGCGGCCAAGATAGCGACCAGCTATGGCCACCACTATGACGCCGGCGAGGAAGTCACCATCACCGCCAGCGCCAGCGAGGCCCTGTTCTGCGCCATCACCGCCCTGGTGCACCCGGGGGACGAGGTGATCATGTTCGAACCGGCGTTTGACAGCTACCGCCCCATGATCCAGCTGCAAGGGGCCACCCCAGTGGTGATCGCCCTCAAGGCGCCGGATTTTGCCATTCCCTGGGAGGAAGTGGCCGCCCGCATCAGCCCCCGCACCCGCATGATAGTGCTCAACACCCCCCACAACCCCACCGGCACCGTCTGGCAGGCGGGGGATCAGGAGCGTCTGGCCCGCCTGGTGCGCGGCACCGACATCCTGATCCTCTCGGACGAGGTGTACGAGCACGTGGTGTTCGACGGCGCCCTGCACCAGAGCGTGATCCGCTATCCGGAACTGGTGGAGCGCGCCGTCGCCGTCTTCTCCTTCGGCAAGACCTTCCACGTCACCGGCTGGCGGGTGGGTTACTGCGTGGCGCCCCGCCCCCTGATGGAGGAGATCCGCAAGGTGCACCAGTTTGCCATGTTCGCCGCCGATACCCCCATGCAGTACGGCTTCGCCCACCTGTTGCAGCAACCGGCCCACTACCAGGGGCTGGCGGACTTCTACCAGCGCAAGCGCGACCTGCTGACCTCGGCCCTGGGGGATTCTCGCTTTACCCTGCTCCCCTCCGCCGGCAGCTTCTTCATGCTGGCGAGCTATGAACGGATCAGCGACGAGCCCGACAGCCTGTTCGTGCAGCGCCTCATCCGCGACCACGGGGTCGCCACCATACCCGTCTCCGCCTTCTATCACGACGCCGCGGATCAGCGGGTCATCCGCCTCTCCTTCTCCAAGGATGACGACACCCTGCTGGCAGGCGCCGAGCGCCTGTGCGGCGTCTAGGAGGCACCATGGATTCAGTGCGCGTTGCCGTTCTGCAGATGGTCTCAGCAGACCAGCTTGATCACAACCTGGTCCAGGCCGAGGCGCTGCTGCGCCAGGCGGCAGCCGAGGGGGCCGAGCTGGCCCTGCTGCCCGAATACTTCTACCTGATGCCGGTTGACGAGCGGGCGCGGGTCGCCCTGGCCGCCCCCGTGAGCGATCACCCCCTGCTGGCCTGGGCCCGGGAGCTGGCCCGGGAGCTCGGGATCTGGCTGCTGGCCGGCACCCTGCCCCTTGAGAGCGACGAGCCCGGCAAGATGCACAACAGCAGCCTGCTCATCGACCCGCAAGGGCAGCTCGCCAGCCGCTACGACAAGCTGCACCTGTTTGGCTTTTGCACCGGGCAGGAGCAATATGACGAAGCCGCGACCATGAGCCCGGGTCGGGAGGTGGTGAGCCACCCCCTGCCCTGGGGCGTGCTGCGCCTCGGGATCTGCTACGACCTGCGCTTCCCCGAGCTGTTTCGCCTTGACCCTGCCCCCGACTTCATCGCCCTGCCCGCGGCCTTCACCCACACCACCGGGCTCGCGCACTGGGAATTGCTGCTGCGGGCCCGGGCGGTGGAGAACCTGGCCTTCGTGTTCGCCAGCGCCCAGGGGGGACACCACCCCGGCGGGCGCCGCACCTTCGGCCACAGCATGATCATCGATCCCTGGGGCCGGGTACTGGCCCAGGTAGAGGAGGGTCAGGGCATGGCCATCGCCACCCTGGATCTGGCGGCCCAGCGCAGGGTGCGCAGCCAGCTGCCGGCCCTCACCCATCGCAAGATAGCCGTCGGCATCTGAAGCCGGCATCCTTCACGACCATTGGCATGACGCCACAGACGCAACAACCGCAAGGGACTGACCATGAAACTCAACACCGCAATGATGCTGATGGCCCTGGCCACCGCCGGCCAGGCCGCCGCCAAACCCCTGGTGATCGCCACCGACGCCACCTATCCCCCGTTCGAGATGATCGACAGCAGCGGCAAGCTCGGCGGCTTCGAAGTCGATCTGGCCTATGCCCTGTGCGCGGCCATGAAGGCCGAGTGCGAGGTCATCAACCAGCCCTGGGACGCCCTGCTGCCGGGTCTGCAGGTGCGCAAGTACGACGCCATCATGTCCTCCATGAACATCACCGACGAGCGGCGCCAGAAGGTCGCCTTCAGCCAGGTCTACTACATGATGCAGAACCGCTTCGTGGGGCGCAGCGACAAGGCGGCCGACTTTGCCGACACCCCCGAGCACTTCAAAGGCAAGGTGATAGCGGTGCAGGAGGGGACGCCCCAGGACAACTTCATCACCGCCCGCTACGGTGACGTGGCCAAGATCAAGCGCTACGTCAACGCCCAGTCCCCCATGCTGGATCTGCAGTCCAGCCGCGCCGACTACACCTTCGGCAACATGGTGCAGCTGAAGGTGGGCTTCCTCGACAAGGAGATGGGCAAGCAGTTCGCCTTCGTCGGTCCCCAGTTCAACGGCACCCAGGACAAGATCCTGGGAGAAGGGGTAGCGGTGGCCCTGCGCAAGAAGGATGACAAGCTCAAGGGCCGGTTCGATGCCGCCATCGAGCGCGTCAAGGCCGATGGCACCTTCGACCAGCTGCTCAAGAAGTACCAGCTCGAAGATCTGCTCTGAGTCGGATCCAATGGCGATAACAGAAGAGGGGGCGATCGGATCGCCCCCTCTTCATGCATGCCAGAACAGGTTACCCCTGGCGCGCCTTGAAACGCGGGTTGCTCTTGCAGATCACGAACAGCTTGCCGCGCCGACGCACCAGCTGACAGTCAGGATGGCGTGTCTTGGCGGATTTGAGAGAGGCGAGTACCTTCATGCCGCCCCCTGCTTGCCGAGAAATGCGCCGAAGCGCTGACCAAAACGGGCCACCTGGCCTTCGCTGCCCACTTGCTTCTGCTTGCCGGTGTAGAAGGGATGGGAGGCACTGGAGACATCCAGGGTCAGATAGGGGTACTCCTTGCCGTTCTGCTCCCACACCTGGGTGCGATCCGTCTTGAGGGTGGATCCCACCAGGAAATAGGTATTGGCCGTCACATCGTGGAACAGCACCTGACGGTAATCGGGATGGAGATCGGGTTTCATTATGGCCTCAAATGTTATGTTATAACGAAACCTAGGTTATCCCAATCAAGAACCATTATCAATAGCAGAACCAAAGTGGTGACAAGGCCACCGGCATGGGCCCTGCTCGCCCACGCCCCGCGGACAGGGGCCCGGATTGGCAACCCGTCGGCGTGATCATTGGCCATGGCGAGAACACTGGAAATAGCGGGAAAGCAGTCAAGCGGAGAGCCCGCCGGGGCAACGGATGCAAAAAGGCCCGTCATTGACGGGCCTTTTCGTGCCGGAGACTCCGGCTTGTCATCGAGAGATGGTGCGGAAGGAGAGACTCGAACTCTCACGCCTGGGCGCCAGAACCTAAATCTGGTGCGTCTACCAATTTCGCCACTTCCGCGAAGAGAGTCACTGCTCACCACCAGCCAGCAGGCCAGGCAAACAGAGAGAGATAATGGGGTGGCTGATGGGGCTCGAACCCACGACAACCGGAATCACAATCCGGGACTCTACCAACTGAGCTACAGCCACCACTGAAAAACACGAGTACCATGCTTGGCAAAGCAAGATGGCGCGCCCTGCAGGATTCGAACCTGCGACCCACGGCTTAGAAGGCCGTTGCTCTATCCAACTGAGCTAAGGGCGCATTTATCCAATGTCTTCATACTCACCGGGTTTGCCCCAGTGCCATGAAACACATAGGTAAAATGGTCGGTGATAAAGGATTCGAACCTTTGACCCTCTGGTCCCAAACCAGATGCGCTACCGGGCTGCGCTAATCACCGAAATACATGTGCAAGGTTGCCAACAGCTTATCCGTGATAAGGCGGATGGGCAACGGGCGGGCATCATACCCAAGCGCCAAAGCCAGCGTCAACGAATTTTTCCGTCAATAAATTCAAGTGCCTACTTCTTGCCCGCCCGTGTCACGCCGCTAACACCCGGGCTAAAAAAATGCGACAATACGCACAGTTGAACCCATGGTGAGTGAAGAACGATGTCTGCCAAAATCATTGACGGAAAACAGGTTGCGCAAACGATTCGCAGCCAGGTGGCGAAAGAAGTCCAGCAGCGGCTGGCCGCAGGAGAGCGTGCCCCCGGGCTCGCGGTGATCCTGGTGGGCGCGGATCCCGCGTCCCAGGTCTATGTCGGCAGCAAGCGCCGCGCCTGTGAGGAGGTGGGATTTGTCTCCCGCTCCTATGATCTCAGCGCCGAGGCGAGCCAGGCGGAGTTGCTGGCCCTGATCGACCAGCTGAACCAGGATGGGGACGTCGACGGCATTTTGGTACAACTGCCTCTGCCCGCCCACTTCGACACCACTCAGGTGCTGGAGCGGATCCGTCCCGACAAGGACGTCGATGGCTTCCACCCCTACAACGTCGGTCGACTGGCCCAGCGGATCCCGGCCCTGCGCCCCTGCACCCCCAAGGGGATCATGACCCTGATCGAGGCCACCGGCGTCAAGACCCACGGCCTGCACGCCGTCGTGGTCGGCGCCTCCAACATCGTCGGCCGCCCCATGACCCTGGAGCTGCTGCTGGCCGGTTGCACCACCACCACCTGCCACCGCTTCACCCAGGATCTGGAAGCCCAGGTGCGCCGTGCCGACCTGCTGGTGGTCGCGGTGGGCAAGCCCAACTTCATCCCGGGTGAGTGGGTCAAGCCCGGCGCCCTGGTGATCGATGTCGGCATCAACCGCCTCGCCGATGGCTCCCTGGTGGGGGATGTGGAGTTCGAAACCGCCCGCAGCCATGCCGCCTTCATCACCCCGGTACCTGGCGGGGTCGGCCCCATGACGGTCGCCAGCCTGATGGAGAACACCCTGATCGCCTGTCGCGATTACCACCGCTGATCCCATCTGCCGCCATCAAGCCACAAGGCAGGCCCAGGCCTGCCTTCTCTTTTGTGTCCGCCCCTTTATATGCTCACCCCAAAGCGCCGTTCATCCCGGCCTTGACTGGCGCCCACGCCCTCCTCCCTGGCCAAAATAGTCCTGCAATGCCGTCAACACCCGACGTACTTTCTGGGAAACCTCCCGCTCGGGGGTGATGGCATGGATAGCCATAGGGGCCATCCGGTAGGCGGGCAGTACCTCCTGCAAGCGTCCCAGAGCCAGATCCTCGCTCACCTCCCCCTCCGGCAGCAGGGCGATCCCCTGCCCCGCCAGGGCAAACTGGCGCAGGGGCAGCACATTGTTGCAGATGACCCGCCGCACCAGCGTCAACCCGTGGGGCTCTCCCTTCTCGTCCCTCAGCCACAGGACACCATCGATCGCGTCGGTCAGCAGCCAGTCATGGTCCGGCAACTCGGCCAGCTGCCTGGGCACCCCTCGCCTGGCCAGATAGGCGGGAGAGGCGCAGAGCAGCATGGAGGCCTCCCCGAGCCGGCGGGCCACCAGGCTGGAGTCGGCCAGGGTGCCGACCCGCAGCGCCACATCGATCCGCTCCCTGAGCAAGTCCCGCTTGCCGTCATCGGCGATGATGGAGAACTGCAGCCCGGGATGGGCCGACAGCAAGGGGGCGAGCGCCTGGGCCAGCGGCAGCCCCGCCATGCCCACCGGCGCCGTGATCCGCACCTCCCCCACCAGGCTGTCGCGCAGCTCGCCGAGGCGCAGATCGATCTGATCCAGGGTCTGGCGCAATGACTGGCATCCCTGCCATACCACCTCCCCCGCCTCGGTCAGGCTGAGGCGGCGGGTGGAGCGATGCAGCAGGGTGAGGCCCAGCAAACCCTCCAGCTGGCCGATATGCTGACTGACGGCGGAGGGGGTCATGCCGAGGGCCTTGGCGGCCCCCGTCATGGTGCCCGCCTCCACCACGGCGGCGAAGATGGCGTACCGCTTGAGCTGATCCATTATTAAATCCAGCTTACAAGTGAATGTATTTTATGTTGGATTATTAAATCACATCCGGGGGCGTAGGATAGCCCCATTCCCATAGTGAAGGAGAATCTCCCATGAAAATTGCCCTCATCGGTGCCAGCGGTTTTGTCGGATCCGCCATCCTGAGCGAAGCCATCAGCCGTGGCCACAGCGTCACCGCCATCGTGCGCGACGTCGGCAAGCTGGCCCCTCACCCGCAGGTCACCGCCGTGGCGGTGGATGCGCAGGATCCCCAGGCCCTGGCCGCCGTGCTCGAGGGGCACGACAGGGTGATCAGCGCCTACAACCCGGGTTGGAGCACGCCGGATATCTACGATCAGTACCTCAAGGGAGCCAGCGCCATCGTGGCCGCCGCCAAAGAGGCCGGGAGCTGGCTGCTGGTGGTCGGCGGCGCCGGCAGCCTGGAGATTGCCCCCGGCGTGCAGCTGGTGGACACCCCGGATTTTCCGGCCGAGTGGAAACAGGGGGCCCTGGCCGCCCGCGACGGCCTGACGGCGCTTCGCCGTGAAACCGCCCTCGACTGGCGTTTCCTCTCCCCGCCGGTGTTCCTGGAGCCCGGCGAGAAGCGCGGTGGCTATCGGCTCGGCGCCGATCAGGTGCTGTTTAGCGGTGAGCAACCCGCCGGGATCCGGGTCGGCGATCTGGCGGACGGCGTGCTCAACGAGCTGGAGCACCCGACCCACCTGCGCCAGCGCTTCACCCTGGGCTACTGATCCGCCGCGCCGCACGACAAGCAGGGAGGCCATGGCCTCCCGGCGCAGGCGCTCGGGACAGCAAAAAGGGAAGGCAGACGCCTTCCCTTTTTCTATATCAACCCCGTCCCCTCTTGACCGAAGGGGGCGCGCTGGACGCCCCAGGGCCCTCAGTCGACGGTCACCCGGGCTCAACCACGGGCCAGCAGGATGCGCAGCATGCGGCGCAGCGGCTCGGCGGCGCCCCACAGCAGCTGATCCCCGACGGTGAAGGCCGCCAGGTACTCCGGGCCCATGTTCAGCTTGCGCAGGCGACCCACGGGGATATTGAGGGTGCCGGTCACCGCGGCCGGGGTGAGCTCCCGGGCGCTGATGTCGCGCTCGTTGGGGATCACTTTCACCCAGTCGTTGTGGGCGGCCAGCAGGGCTTCGATCTCGGCCAGCGGCACGTCCTTCTTGAGCTTGATGGTGAAGGCCTGGCTGTGGCAGCGCAGGGCGCCGATCCGCACGCACAGACCATCCACCGGAATGGCGGCGCCGTCGATCCCCAGGATCTTGTTGGTCTCCGCCTGCCCCTTCCACTCTTCCCGGCTCTGGCCGTTGTCGAGCCGGGTATCGATCCAGGGGATCAGGCTGCCGGCGAGCGGCACGCCGAAGTTGTCCACCGGCAGGTCGCCGGAGCGGGTCTTCTCGGTCACCTTGCGCTCGATATCCAGGATGGCGGAGGCGGGATCCGCCAGCTCCACCGCGACTTCGTCACGCAGCATGCCCATCTGGGTCACCAATTCCCGCATGTGGCGGGCACCGCCGCCGGAGGCGGCCTGATAGGTGGCCACGCTCACCCACTCCACCAGATCGGCCTTGAACAGGCCGCCCAGGGCCAGCAACATCAGGCTGACGGTGCAGTTGCCGCCGACGAAGGTCTTGATCCCCTCGTTCAGGGCCTGCTCGATCACCTCGCCATTGACCGGATCCAGGATGATGACGGCATCCTGCTCCATGCGCAGGGAGGAGGCGGCATCGATCCAGTAGCCCTGCCACCCGGCGGCTTTCAGGCGCGGATAGACATCCTTGGTGTAATCGCCCCCCTGGGCCGTGATGATGATCTCCTGCTCGGCCAGGGCCTCGATATCGAAGGCATCCTTGAGCAGACCGGCATCGACACCGAAGTTGGGGGCCGCCTCACCGGCCTGGGAGGTGGTGAAGAAGGTGGGCTGAATGTGCGCAAAATCCTGCTCTTCCTGCATCCGGCTCATCAGCACGGAACCCACCATGCCACGCCAACCGACCAAACCTACTTTTTTCATAATGTCCTACCCTGGATAGCTGCTAAATAGTGCGGATCCTCTACCCACCCGGCCCGAGAGGGCCACCACCACATGGCGAGGCCCGGGTGCCTGATGGGTAAAATTCTGCTGCGAAAAATGTGTCTATCCACATTACGGATTGTGGCGGACGGCGCAAGTCGATTTATGCAATATTCTCTGCCAGTTGCTGCAATACCCGGCAACGGCGGCCGGATAGCCCCCTGGCAGGGCCAATCCCGTTCTGGCAATATGACGCGACACGGCCCATGGCCCGGCGGGGACGACCCCGCTGCCTACCCCCTGGCAGGGACGACCCTGCCCCGTCTGGATACTCATCATGTCCTGGATCCTGTTGCTCGTCGCCGGCCTGTTCGAGGTCGCCTGGGCCATCGGCCTCAAATACACCGAGGGTTTCAGCCGTCCCCTCCCCACCCTGCTGACCCTGGGTGCCATGGGGGTAAGCGTGCTGCTGCTCGCCATGGCGGTCAAGCAGCTGCCCCTTGGCACCGCCTACGCGGTCTGGACCGGCATAGGCGCAGTCGGCACCGTGCTGATGGGGATCTGGCTGTTCAACGAACCGGCCACCCTGTCCCGGGTGCTCTGTCTGCTGCTGATCATCGGCGGCATCCTGGGGCTCAAGGTTATCGGCTGATCCCGCTTCCCTGCCTCCACCGCGCAGAGCTTGTCCGTCCGGGCCCGGCCCGGTTTTTTGCCTGTCAAATGGCGCAACCCCTGCTATCATCTGCGGCCGAACATGAGCCAATAAACATCAGGACATTGTGATGACCGACCACACTTTTATTCCCGGCAAGGACGCGGCACTGGAAGACTCCATCGAGCGGTTCCAGACCAAGTTGCAGGCCCTGGGGTTTGATATCGAAGAGGCCTCCTGGCTCAACCCCGTGCCCAACGTCTGGTCCGTGCACATCCGGGACAAGGAGTGCGCCCTCTGCTTCACCAACGGCAAGGGTGCCAGCAAGAAGGCGGCCCTCGCCTCCGCCCTCGGCGAGTATTTCGAGCGTCTCTCCACCAACTACTTCTTCGCCGATTTCTATCTGGGGGAGCAGGTGGCGAACGGCAACTTCGTCCACTACCCGAACGAGAAGTGGTTCCCCATCGAGGGAGATCAGCTGCCGGCCGGTCTGCTCGACCCCTTCACCCGCAAGTTCTACAACCCGGACGGTGAAGTGACCGCCGACATGCTGGTGGACTTGCAATCCGGCAACGAGGAGCGCGGCATCGTCGCCCTGCCCTTCGAGCGCCAGTCCGACCACCAGACCGTCTATATCCCGATGAACATCATCGGCAACCTCTATGTCTCCAACGGCATGAGCGCCGGCAACACCAAGACCGAGGCCCGCACCCAGGCCCTGTCCGAGGTGTTCGAGCGCCACGTCAAGAACAAGATCATCGCCGAGGCCATCAGCCTGCCCGAGATCCCGAACGAGGTGATCGCCCGCTACCCCGGCATTGCCGCCTCCATCGCCGCGCTGGAGGCCGAAGGCTACCCCATCTACAGCTTCGATGCCTCCCTGGGCGGCCGTTATCCGGTCATCTGCGTGGTGCTGCTCAACCCGAGCAACGGCACCAGCTTCGCCTCCTTCGGCGCCCACCCGCGCTTCGAAGTGGCGTTCGAGCGCACCGTCACCGAACTGTTGCAAGGGCGTGGCCTGAAAGACCTGGATGTGTTCGTGCCGCCGTCGTTTGACAACGAGCAGGTGGCGGATCACCACAATCTGGAGACCCACTTCATCGACTCCTCCGGCCTCATCAGCTGGGATCTGTTCAAGCAGGAGTCCGATTTCGAATTTGCCGACTGGGATTTTCGCGGCACCTCCCAGCAGGAGTTCGATCACCTGCTCGGCATCTTCCACGAGCTGGAGCAGCCGGTCTACATCGCCGACTACGAGCACCTGGGGGTCTACGCCTGCCGCATCCTGGTGCCCGGCATGTCCGACATCTATCCGGCCGAGGATCTGCTGCTGGCCAACAACACCATGGGTGCCCACCTGAGGGAAACCATACTGGCCCTGCCCTCCCTGGAATGGGACGCCGAGCAGTACATGGCCTTCTATGACCAGCTGGAAGAGGAAGGGCACGACGAGCGCACCCGGGTGCGCGAGCTGCTCGGCATCGCCGCCGCCAAGGGCACCGCCCTGCACACCCTGCGGGTCGGCGAGCTGAAAGCCATGCTGGCCCTGGCGGCCGGCGAGCTGGCAACGGCGCTGGATCTCATCAACTGGACCATGGAGTACAACCACTCGGTGTTCCCAAGCGATCGCGCCAACTACTACCGCGCCCTCAAGAGCTGCGTCGAGCTGTTCCTGGACACGGATCGCGATCCCGAACAGTACCGCGCCGTCTTCACCCGCATGTATGGCGAACAGACCCTGGCAGAGGCTTGGGCCCACGCCAGCGGCGAGGCCCGCTTCCACGGGCTGTCGAGCGCGGACGAAACCCTCAGCCAGTTCCCGCTGCACCAGAAGCTGCTGACCGCCTACGAGAAGCTGCAAGTGGCCAAGGGTGCCGCCAACTGGCAGTAACCCTGAGGCAAACAAAAACCGGACCATGATGGGTCCGGTTTTTTTACGCCTGAGGGATGGGTCGCGCTATTTCGACTGGGTCTGCTGGGCGATGGCCTGGCGCACCTTGGCCGGCAGGCAGGACTCC
The DNA here is from genome assembly GCF_054052445.1 of Aeromonas crassostreae. Lineage (NCBI taxonomy): Bacteria > Pseudomonadati > Pseudomonadota > Gammaproteobacteria > Aeromonadales > Aeromonadaceae > Aeromonas > Aeromonas crassostreae. Next base: position 107,403 of record NZ_JBSTYM010000009.1, read on the forward strand.
CATCCCCAGATCAGCCAGGCGAACAGGGTCAGATCGTCGAGCCAGCCGAACAGGGGGATGACGTCCGGCACCAGATCCAGGGGGCTGATGCCGTAGGCCAGCACCAGCAGCGCCAGTCCCTTGGCCCAGAGGGGCGTATCCGGGTGACGAAAGCCCAGATAGAGGCGACGCAGTCTGGGCACAATCCCCAACAGAGTGCGCAGCGGCCTCAACTCTCGATCAACTCGCCGCGCAGCCGCTGGATCTGATCCCGCAGGGCGGCCGCCTGCTCGAACTCCAGATCCCGGGCATGCTGGAACATCTGCTCTTCCATCCGTTTGATCTCCTTGGCGATCTCGCTGGCGGAGCGGGCATGGTACTCCCCTTGCGGCTCGGCGGCCTTGCGACTGCCCCGGCCCGGTTTGCCGGCGCTGCGACTGCCCCCCATGTCCATCATGTCCCCCACCGACTTGTTGAGGCCCTTGGGGGTGATACCGTGTTCCAGGTTGTGGGCATGCTGCAGGGCGCGGCGCCGCTCGGTCTCCTCGATGGCTACCTGCATGGAGTTGGTGATGGTGTCGCCGTAGAGGATGACCCGGCCGTTGAGGTTGCGCGCCGCCCGGCCTATGGTCTGGATCAGCGAACGGGTGGAGCGCAGGAAGCCCTCCTTGTCCGCATCCAGGATGGCCACCAGCGACACCTCAGGCATGTCGAGGCCTTCCCGCAGCAGGTTGATGCCCACCAGCACATCGAACTTGCCGAGGCGCAGATCCCGGATGATCTCCACCCGCTCCACGGTGTCGATGTCCGAGTGCAGGTAGCGCACCCGCACCTCGTGATCGGCCAGGTATTCGGTCAAGTCCTCCGCCATCCGCTTGGTGAGGGTGGTGACCAGCACCCGCTCCTCCACCGCCACCCGCTTGCGGATCTCCGAGAGCAGATCGTCCACCTGGGTGCCGACCGGGCGCACCTCGATCTCGGGATCCAGCAGGCCGGTAGGGCGCACCACCTGCTGCACCAGGTCGCCGCCGGACTTCTCCAGCTCGTAGGGGCCTGGTGTGGCCGAGACGAACACCGTCTGGGGCATCAGGGCCTCGAACTCGTCGAACTTCAGGGGTCTGTTGTCGAGGGCCGAGGGGAGCCGGAAGCCGTACTCCACCAGGGTCTCCTTGCGGGATCTGTCCCCTTTGAACATGGCGCCTATCTGTGGCACCGTGACGTGGGACTCGTCGATGATGAGCAGGCCATCCCCCGGCAGGTAGTCAAACAGGGTGGGGGGCGGCTCGCCGGGGGCGCGGCCCGACAGATAACGGCTGTAGTTCTCGATGCCCGAGCAATAGCCCAGCTCCTGCATCATCTCGATGTCGAACTGGGTGCGCTGGCTGATGCGCTGCTCCTCCACCAGCTTGTGCTGGGCGAGCAGCTGCTCGCGGCGCCCCTTGAGCTCCTCCTTGATGTGATCGATGGCCCCGAGTATGGTCTCGCGCGGCGTGGCGTAGTGGGTCTTGGGGTAGATGGTGTAGCGCACCACCGTCTGCTCGATGGCGCCGGTCAGGGGATCGAACTGGGAGAGCCGCTCTATCTCTTCATCAAACAACTCCACCCGCAGGGCCAGCTTGTCCGATTCGGCCGGGTAGATGTCGATCACTTCGCCGCGCACCCGGAAGGTGCCGCGCTGGAAGGCCATGTCGTTGCGGGTATATTGCAGCTCGGCGAGGCGGCGCAGTATGTCCCGCTGGTTGATCAGATCCCCCACCTTGAGGTGCAGCATCATGCTGAGATAGGCTTGCGGGTCCCCCAGGCCATAGATGGCCGACACCGAGGCGACGATCACCACGTCGCGCCGCTCCAGCAGCGCCTTGGTGGCCGACAGCCGCATCTGCTCGATGTGATCGTTGATGGAGGCATCCTTCTCGATGAAGGTGTCCGTGGTCGGCACATAGGCTTCCGGCTGGTAGTAGTCGTAGTAGGAGACGAAATACTCCACCGCGTTGTCGGGGAAGAACTCCTTCATCTCCCCATAGAGCTGGGCGGCCAGGGTCTTGTTCGGCGCCAGTATCATGGTGGGGCGGTTGAGGGTGGCGATGACGTTGGCCATGGTGAAGGTCTTGCCCGACCCCGTCACCCCGAGCAGGGTCTGGTGGGCGAGACCGGACTCAATCCCCTCGAGCAGCTGACCGATGGCGGCGGGTTGATCCCCCGCGGGTGCAAATTGGCTGACGAGTTGAAACGACTTGCTCATGGCGACTCCGGACAAGAAAAGCAAAGCGCAAGTGTACCCCGACTTTCCCCGTGACGGGTATCGCTCTCCACCCCCGAGCGGCTATTGACCCGACGTGGCGCTATCTGTATAGTGCTCCTCCTTGCCTGATGTTCCCCCGTAGTTCAGTCGGTAGAACGGCGGACTGTTAATCCGTATGTCACTGGTTCGAGTCCAGTCGGGGGAGCCAATTCCTCACCATCTCGGTGCAAGTTATCCACTTTAGTGCCCCCCTCTGCCAAATTTAATGCACAAGTCTCCTTGACGCGCATCTCACACCCCTTGCCTCCCTTGCTCCCCCGTCAGTGTTTTGTGCTGCCGCCTTTAACTATTTGATTTTTATAGAAACATATTTTCAGCGGTATTTTTTGAACAGGCCTGCCAGGCCAGTAACCGCAAGGGCTGGCGCCCCTTTTTCAATTTTCACGCACAGGGTTATCCACAGAATCTGTGGGTAAGTGCCCCTAGCCCAGACGGCGCCTGCGTTTGGCCCATTCAGGCCCCGCCTCCCCTCCCCATTCCGAACCAACCTGATTTTCTGCTGTTTTCCAGCCAGGGCCGACGCGAGCGGGATCGGCCTGGCAACGCCACCTTTTTTGCTGCCTGATGGGCGAGCCCAGATGCCATGGGTCAGCGGGGCATGGCGCCAGGTGGCCACGCCGCCCAGGGGGCGTTCCCCTGTGCCAATCCGGCAGCATCATGCTCTGTTATGGGGGCGAAATCGCGCCCGGGACAGCATTCTCTAAACGCCGCCTCGACCTGCGTCTCGCCGGGGGCCAGACAGCACAAATCACTCATTGACAGCGGCTCTGACAGACGGAAAAACTCGCGCGCTCGCCCAGGAGGGTGAAAACCCCATGCCCCCGAACGGGGCACCCGCCCGAGATGTCGATTTGTCCCATCCGACGCTTCTTTATTGGCGAGGGATCCGGCACAATACCGGCCCCACTTTTTTCCTCGGTTTTTCCGGGCATGACCATAGATTTCGTGACACTGCTACACCAAAGCGACTCCCTGCTGCTGTTCGTGGTACTGGCCTTCGGCCTGCTGCTGGGCAAGGTGCGGGTCGGCAACTTCCAGATAGGCAACACCATAGGGGTGCTGTTCACCGCCCTGCTGTTTGGCCAGATGGGCTTCCAGTTCTCCGCCACCACGGAAAACCTCGGCTTCATGCTGTTCATCTTCTGCGTCGGCATCGAGGCGGGACCGCACTTTTTCAGCGTCTTCCTGCGCGACGGCATCCACTACATCACCCTGACCCTGGTGATCCTGCTGACCGCCCTGCTGCTCACCGTGGGGCTGGCCAAGTTCTTCAACCTGGGGCCCGGCATGGCGGCCGGGATCCTGGCGGGCTCCCTCACCTCCACTCCGGCCCTGGTCGGTGCCCAGGATGCCCTGCGCAGCGGCCTGCTCAACCTGCCCCATGAGACCGACATGCGCGCCGTGCTCGACAACATGGGCATCGGCTACGCCCTGACCTACCTGGTGGGCCTGGTGGGATTGATGCTGGTGGTGCGCTATCTCCCCGCCATGGCACGGCTGGATCTCAGCACCGAGGCCCAGAAGATCGCCCGCGAGCGGGGGCTGTCGGACAGCGAGAATCGCAAGACCTACCTGCCCATCATCCGCGCCTATCGAGTCGGCCCGGAGCTCGCCGCCTGGATAGGTGGCCGCACCCTGCGGGAAACCGGCATCTATCCCCACACCGGCTGCTATGTGGAGCGCATTCGCCGCAACGGCATACTGGCCAGCCCCGATGGCGACGCCGTCATTCAGGAGGGGGACGAGATCGCCCTGGTGGGTTATCCCGAGAGTCACGAGAAGCTCGACGTCAACTACCGCAACGGCAAGGAGGTGTTTGACCGCAACCTGCTGGATCTGCAGATCGTCACCGAAGAGATAGTGGTGAAGAACGACGCCGTGGTGGGCCGCCATCTGGTGGAGCTCAATCTCACCGAGAAGGGCTGCTTCCTCAACCGGGTGGTGCGCTCCCAGATAGAGATGCCGTTCGATCGCAACATCATGCTGCAAAAGGGCGACGTGCTGCAGATCAGCGGCGAGAAGCAGCGGGTCAAGCAGCTGGCCAACAAGATCGGCTTCATCAGCATCCATAGCCAGACCACGGATCTGGTGGCTTTCGCCACCTTCTTCGTGCTGGGCCTGCTGATCGGCTCCGTCTCCCTGGTATTCGGCCAGCTGGAATTTGGTCTGGGCAACGCCGTCGGCCTGCTGCTGGCGGGGATCCTGATGGGTTACCTGCGGGCCAACCACCCGACGGTCGGTTATGTACCGCCGGGCGCCCTGCGCCTGGCCAAGGATCTGGGCCTCGCCGTCTTCATGGTGAGCACGGGCTTGAAGGCGGGTAGCGGCATCCTGGATCACCTGAGCCAGGTGGGGGCCGTGGTGCTCTTCTCCGGCATGCTGGTGACCACCTTGCCGGTGCTGGTGGGCTACCTGTTCGGGGTCTGGGTCTTGAAGATGAACCCGGCCCTGCTGCTGGGGGCCATCACCGGGGCCCGCACCTGCGCCCCGGCCATGGACGTGGTCAACGAGGCCGCCAACAGCTCCATCCCGGCGCTCGGCTACGCTGGCACCTATGCGGTGGCCAACGTCATGCTGACCCTGGCCGGCTCCTTCATCATCGGCTTCTGGTTCTAGCGCCCCTGTCCTAAGACGCCTCCCCCTGGGAGGCGTTGTTGTCTGCGCTGTCCGCTCGCCTCCTCGCGCCATGACAACAAACAGGCCGCCCAAGGGCGGCCTGTTGCAAGCTGGCGACTCAGCACATCTGCCATGCGACCCGCCCGGTCAGCCGGGTCACCAGCTCGTAGGGGATGGTGCCTATGTGCTCGGCTACCCGCTCGACCGGCAGCCCCTCCCCCCACAGCACCACCTCGTCCCCCACCCGATCGGTCGCCGCCGGGCCGAGATCCACGGTCAGCATGTCCATCGAGACCCGCCCGACGATCGGCACCTCGCGGCCATTGACGAGCATGGGTGTCCCGGTCGGCGCCAGTCTGGGATAACCGTCCCCGTAACCGGTCGCCACCACCCCGAGCCGGGTGGCATGGGGGGCGTGCCAGTGGGCACCATAGCCAACGGGCGCCCCGGCCGGGCAATCACGCACCGCCATCAGCCGGCTCTTGAGGGTCATCACGGGACGCAGCCCGCGATCGCCTCCGCTCTCCCCGGCGAAGGGGGAGATGCCATAGAGCGCGAGTCCGGGCCGCACCCAGTCTCCCAGCGCATCGGCCCAGCCCAGCAGGCCGGCCGAGTTGGCCAGGGCCTTCTCCCCCGGCAGGTGGCGGGTCAGGGCATGAAACCGGGTGATCTGCTCGGCCGTCGCCTCGCAGTCAAGCTCGTCGGCGCGGCCAAAATGGGTCATCTGCCGCACCGGCTGCGCCACCCAGGGGCAGCGCGCGAGGCGCGCCAGCACAGCGGCCAGCTCCTCGCCCCGGATCCCGAGCCGGTTCATCCCCGTGTCAATCTTGAGCCAGAGGGTAATGGGGCGGCTCGGCGCCGCCTGCTCCAGCAGCGTCACCTGTTCGTGGCAGTGCAGGGTCGTCTGCAATTCCCACTCGGCCATCTGGGCCAGCTGCTGCCCATCATGGAAACCGCCCAGCACCAGGATGGGCTGCCTGATGCCATGGCGGCGCAGCTGGATCCCCTCATCGACACGGGCCACGGCGAACGCCGGGGCCTCGGCCAGCGCCTGCGCCATCTGCAACATGCCGTGCCCATAGGCGTTGGCCTTGAGCACCGCCATGATCCGGCGATCCCCCGCCTGGGCCTGCAATACCGCCACGTTGTGCCGTAGCGCCGCTACGCTTATCTCCGCTCTCACTGGAACCTCCTGTTCACTCGCCGCTACCCGCGGCGATATCGGGCAAAACAACGCCGTTTCGCGATCCCTGTGGTTCGCAAAATTGGGAGACGGCTGATGATGGATCCCCGGCCTGCCAGGCTGGACGAAGGCTCGCCAGTGGGCCGGTTCACGATGGAGGCAGTATACGATAGGGGTTACAGCTTTTTGCGCTATTTTAACAAGAAAAACACATAATCAACAAAATAACAAACCACAAAAATGACATGTGATAGATATCATTACTGGTCATTCCATGTATATGTAAAACAATACCCCGCAAACAGCGGCACCACGCAGTCCATCGCGCTACCACCCTACCCCTCACCCTGCCGCTGCCACAAAAAACCCCGCATGGCGGGGCTTTCGGAGAATAACGCGGCGGGAGGGGTCAGGATTCCCACACCACGCTGCGATCGGCCGGCCACTGGTCTCCCAGCTCGGCATATTTCTGCTCCAGCAGATGGCGGCGGATCTTCATGGTCGGGGTCAGCACCCCGTTCTCTATGTTCCAGGGGGTCTTGACCACCAGGATGCCCCTCAGCCTGGCATGAGCCTCCAGCTGGCCGTTGACCCGTTGCCGCGCCGCCTCCAGCTGGGCGTCTATCTCGGCATGATCCCCCTGCATGGCCCGCTCGGCCAGCTGTACCAGGGCGATGGGCTGGGGCATGCCGTAACCGATAACGCACAGCTGCTCTATGATGGGATCCTGTCCGAGCAGCCCCTCGATGGGCACCGGAGCCACGTACTTGCCCTTGGCGGTCTTGAACACATCCTTCATCCGCCCCGTGATGGTGAGATAGCCCTCGCTGTCGAGCTTGCCCATGTCCCCGGTGTGCAGCCAGCCTTCGGTATCGATGGCCTCACTGCTGTGCTCGGGATCCTTGTAGTAGCCCAGCATCATGCCTTCGCAGCGGCAGAGGATCTCCCCCTCCGGGGAGATCTGGATGCGCACCCCGGGCCCCGCCTTGCCGACCGTGCCTATCTTGTCGGCCCGGAAGGGATAGTTGAGGGTGGCGTAGGCATGGTTCTCCGTCATGCCCCAGGCCTCGGTGATGTTGAGGCCTATGCTGTGGTACCACGCCAGCAACGCCGAGGCCACGGGGGCCGAGCCGCAGCCCAGCACCCTGGCCTGATCCAACCCCAGCCCCTGTTGCAGCTTGCGCTTGATGAGGCCGGAGACGAGGGGGATCTTGAGCAGCAGCGCCAGCTTCTTCTGGGGCAGCTTCTCGTGGATCTTGATGCGGAACATGGCCCACAGACGGGGCACAGAGATGAAGACGGTGGGGCGGCAACGTTTGACGTCGTCGATGAAGGTGTCGAGGGACTCGGGGAAGCTGATTTCGGCGCCGCTGAACAGGCTGCCGCCATAGATGTAGACCCGCTCCGTGATGTGGGCCAGGGGCAGGTAGGAGAAGCCGCGATCCTGCTCCCTCAGCCCCACGGCCTCCACCAGTTTCTCGCAGGACCAGGCGTAACGCTCGACGCTGAGCATGGCGCCCTTGGGCTTGCCGGTGCTGCCCGAGGTGTAGACCAGGCTCAGCAGATCCTCGCCACGCTGGGCAGGCAGATCCCGGGCCGGCTCGTGACTGGCCAGCAGGGCATCCCACTGATGCTGAGCCGGCATGGTGTCATAGGGCATGGCGATGCGCGGCAGATCCGCCGGCAGACCCGGTTCCTGGCTGCGCCAGTCGTCCAGCTTGCCGACGAACACGGCCCTGGCCTCGCTGTGACGCAGCACATATTCGATGGTATCGACGTTGGCGGTGGGATAAATGGGCACGCTGACATACTGGCCCATCTGCATCGCCAGATCGGCGATGAACCACTGGGCGCAGTTCTTGGAGAGCAGGGCAATCTTGTCCCCCGGCTCGAACCCCATGGCCCGCAGGGCCGTCACCAGGCGACGCGCCTCATCGGCCACCCTGGCCCAGCTGAAGTCGTGGTACTGACGGTTGATGGTCTGACGAAGGTAGATCCGATCCGGACAGTGCTGCTCCCAGTGATAGAGCATGTCGAGGGGCAGTCGCTGGGCGATGGTGGAGGCGCTGGTCATGGTGCTTTCCCTGAAACAGATGAGGTTATTTATTATTAACCTTTTGTTAACTTTCGGGAAAGCGCCAATCTTAAACTTGTGTTTGAATTGTGTCTGGGATCAAGCTTCTGCCTGCAGTTGCAGCCGTTTCCACATGGTCTGAACCAGGGTCTCATCCTGCTCCGACAACTCCCCCTGCAGGATCGCCTCGTTGAGGCTGCGCAGCACATAGCTCTTCACATCCCGCACCAGGGTCTTGCCCTCCAGCTCGGCCCTGGCCACCGCCAGCGAAATATGGCCTCGCAGATAGCCCCCGGCAAACAGCTCGTCATCGGTCGCCGTGGCGACCATGCTGTCTATCAGTTCCAACAACTTGTGCTCAAAATCATGAATCGTCATTTAACGCAGCCTCATGCGCCGGAGTGGCCGGCAAGATAACGTTGGGGTGGAGCCCAGGTCCGGTTGACCGGGCGCCACGGGGTCAGCCGCATCCTTGCTGTGCTATTGCGGGTTGGCCACCGGATAGATGACCTGATCCCGATATCCTGTGATGATGCGCCGATAACCACACAGCGCCCGATCCAGCGCCTCGTCACCGGTATCCACCAGCAGGGGGCGTCCGTCGAGCCGGGCCAGCTTGCGTTTGCTGGCCACTATCTGGATGTTGTCCAGACCGACCGCCCGGATCACCTCCGGGCTGAGCTGCTGATTACCGCGGCCAAACAGGTGTCCCTGACCGCCGATCAGGGTCACGATCAGCCGGCAGCGACGGCCCTGGATCCGGGTCAGGATCTCGCGGGCGCCCAGATCCTGCCCGATCAGCCGGCCATTTTCCACCAGATCCACACCAAGCAGGCTATTTTCCAGGCCAAGGTGCGCCATGCAGGCGGCGACCGTGCCCCCCGACCCCATCAGATAGAGGGTGTCGGGAGCCATCTGCTCCACTATCTCGGCGGCGATCTCCTCGAGCACCAGCTCCTCGCTCTCCCGGCCCCCCTGCTTGACCGCCTGCACGTAGCGCAGATCCCCGGGTACCTTGAGCTGGCCATAGTGGCGGGCACGCACCTTCCCCTCGCGAAAGGCCGCCTCGTCGATGTCCATCACCTCCCCCTCCATGAGGCTGAGCAGCTCCCCCTCTATCATGCGGGCGGCCACTCGGCCGCTGGCCTGGGGGGTCACGCCGTAGACACCGGAGTGGATCTTGCAACCGGCGGGGATGCCGAGCACATGGAGCCGCTCCCCCACCTCGGCGCAGATGTCCCGCGCCGTGCCATCCCCACCGGCGAACAGCAGCAGATCCACACCGGCCTCCAGCATGCGCCTCGCCGCCGCCCGGGTATCCTCCGGGGTGGTCTGGGGGGCCGCTGGACGATAGATGATGGTGTGGCTCAGGCCAAGCTCGGTCACCAGGCGCTCCCCCATCTCCCCGGCCACGGTCACCACCTCGAACGGGTGCGACAGCCCCAGCAGGGGTTGCAGCGCCAGGCGGGCCCGTTCATTGGCCCTCGGCACGGCCCCGCGGGCCAGGGCCTCGGCCAGCATGCCGTCGCTCCCCTTGAGGGCAACCTGACCCCCTATGCCGGCGACCGGGTTGATGATCACTCCTAGCCGAAACATGGCTCTTCTCCCTGCATCCTGTCCGATAGTGGCCGCTATTCTAACCAGCGTCCGCCCGGGCACAAGGGGCAAGGGTGCTGGATCCCCATCGGGCCTCCTCCCCTCGTCAACGACAAGAGGGGCGCCCCTGGGCACCCCTCTCTTGCTTCACACACCGGCGCCCGGGCGCCACGGCCCCCGGGTACTGGCTGGGGACGACGATGGAGACTCGCCGGTTCTGGGCACGCCCCTCCCGGGTCTTGTTGTCGGCGATGGGCTCGACCTCTCCCCGCCCCTGGATGATCAGATCCCCGGGCTTCATGCCGGCGGCCACCATGACATCCGCCACCGACTGGGCGCGGGTGAGGGAGAGCCGCTGGTTATACTCGGCCGGACCATTGGTATCGGTATGACCCTCGATCCGCACCCGGCTGAGCTCCACCAGCTGCAGGCTGTCGGCCAGTTTCTCGACCGTGCCCCTGGTCTGGTCGCTGAGCCGGCCCACGTCATTGGCAAACAGCACCCGATTGGAGAGATCCAGGGTCCAGCCCTCCTCAGTCAATCGAAACCCCTGCTCCTTGAGCATGGCGATCTGCTCGGCGCTCAGCCCGGTCTGGGTCGCACAGCCGCCGAGCACGGCCAGCAGGATCCCGACCAGGGCGGTGCAAATAGCCATCTTCATTGCTTCTCTTCCTCTGTTGGTGTGTGAACCTTCTCTTGCCTGGCTCGCCGCGCCTTGTCCCGACGCTTGGCCAGATACATGGCATGATCCGCATGGTGCAGCAGGGTCTCGGCCGTCTGGCCATCGGCAGGGAAATGGGCCGCCCCTATGCTGAGGCTGCAATCGAGGCGATGACCATCGGCCAGGGCGATGGGCTCGGCCATGGCCTGGCCGATCCGCATCATGATGTCGATGACATCCTGATCCGCCGAGATGACGCTGAGCAGCACCACGAACTCATCGCCGCCCAGGCGCGCCACCAGATCCTGGGGCCTGAGCTGGTGCTGCACCCGGCGGGCAATGGTCACCAGCACCTCGTCCCCTGCGCCATGGCCCAGGGTATCGTTGATCTGCTTGAAGTTGTCGCAATCGAGGTAGAGCAAGGCGAAACGCTCGTGCTGGCGCAGCCCCTCCAGCACCGCCTGCTGCAAACGGGCCTCGAACAGTGCCCGATTGGGCAGCTCGGTCAGCTTGTCATGGGTCGCCTGGTGCAGCAGGCTGGCGTTCTCCCGCTGCTGATGGGCCTGCCAGGCTTCCAGCTCGTCGAGCAGGGAGTTGAAGTCCTGACCCAGGGTATCGAGCTCGGTGATGCTGGCCGCCGGGACCCGCAGGGCGAGGGAGCGCTCCCGGCTCACCCCGTGCGCCACCCGCGCCAGGGAGCGCAAGGGAGTGGTGATGGATCGCTGCATCAGGCGGGCAATATAGAGGGCGCCCAGGGTACTGAGCAGCATGCAGAGCAGCATGGCCGCCAGCACCTGGATCAGAAAGCTGAGCAGATACTGGCCATGACCCACCAGCTTGATGGTGGCGATCTCGCGGCCATTGTGGGCCATGGGCAAGATGATGGGGCCGGGCAGCACCAGCTCCGCCAGTTGCCGTTCCAGGGCAAACCAGGGCTTTGAGGCATGCCTGCTCCAGCTCGCCAGCACCTCCCCCGAGCTGAGCACTATGCTCACCTCGGCCACGTCCTCGTGAGAGGCGATGTTTTGCAGCGCTTCGCGCGCCGCCTCGCCATCTTCGAACACCACGGCGGCTTCCGTGGTGTAGCTGATGGCGCGGGCCACCAGATCCAGATTGTGATCCGTATAGAAACGCAGGGAGAGCAGGGCCACGCAGGTGAGCAGGCCGCCCACCAGGCAGACTCCGGTCAGGGAGACCATCAGGTGGGTACGGTCCAGGCTCTGACGCAGGGAGAGCCGCTGCTTGCCAAATCGGAAGAAGGCGATCATGGCAGGCCTCCGGCCCGGCCCAGTTTGAGCACGGCGGGATGGACCTTGACCCCGCTCAGGGCCAGGGCATCCAGGTTGACATTGAAGCGCACCCGATCGTCACTCACCAGCAGGCGGAAGACGCTGTTGGCACTGTTGGCCCCCCCTTGCTCGCTGACGCTGAGGATGGCGACGTCTTGCAGGCGGGCGAACAGAGTCAGGCGCTCCTCCTCGGTCAGGGTGCCCAGATAGAGCACATCGCACTGGGCCGGGATCAGGGGGTCTCCGGCGCTGTAACGGCGCACGCTCACCACACGGCCATTGGCCTGGCGGCGGATCTGAAACAGGCCGTCGGCATATTCGGTGGGGCCCACCACACAGATGCGCAAGCGCGCAGGCTCCACCGGCCAGCGGGTATAGCTGAGGATGTCGAGCACCGTCTGGCGCACATGGTCAACCCGCAGCTCGGCCTGGTTGGCGACGCGATTCGGGGGCTGGGTGTCGGCCAGTGCCAGCGAGCTCGCCAACAGACAGAGACCACCCAGCAGGTGGAGCAGATACGATAGATGCATAAAGTTGTTCTTGTTAATAGCCGAACAGATCCTAACACGGCCCCGCCAGAGAGAGTTAGCCTACGGCAATGCAGCGGGTCACGTTTTGTCAAATTCCCCCTGCCGGAGGATGCCGACGCCAGCGCCCCTCCCCCAACGCTGGCCGGCGCAGACATGACAAGGGGCCCTGACGGCCCCTCTCCTTTTCCTTGCGGCGACGCGGTGCTACTTCTTGCCGATGCCGTATTCCCGCAGCTTGTTGGCGATGGCGGTATGGGAAACCCCGAGCCGCTTGGCCAGTTGGCGGGTCGAGGGGAAGGCCGGGTAGAGGCGCGCCAGCAAGCGGCTCTCGAAGCGCTTGACCGCCTCGTCCAGATCGCCTTCGAACCACTCGTCGATGAGCGGCATGGCCTCCTGGGCCACCGGCAGATCGATCTGCTCCGGGCCAATTTCGTCCCCTTCCAGCAGGGTCATGGCGCGGTAGAGGCAGTTGCGCAGCTGGCGCACGTTGCCCGGCCAGCGGTAGGCGGTGAGATACTCGGCCATGTTGCGGGTGAAACGCGGCTTGGGGCGCTGCAACTCGCTGGCGAAGCGGGCCACGAACTGCTGGGCCAGGGCCATGATGTCGGCCTTGCGCTCGCGCAGGGGCGGCAGCCCCAGGCTCAGCACGTTGAGGCGATAGTAGAGATCTTCCCGAAACTTGCCCTCGGCCACCAGATCCAGCAGCTGCTTCTGGGTGGTGCAGATGAAGCGCACATTGACCTTCACCTCCTGCTCGTCGCCGACCCGGCGAAACACCCCGTCTTGCAGCACCCGCAGGAACTTGGTCTGCAGATGGGCAGACATGTCGCCAATCTCGTCGAGCATCAGGGTGCCGCCGCTGGCGAGCTCCAGCACGCCGCGCTTGCCCTCTGTGTTGTTGCCAAAGGCGCCGGGGGCATAGCCGAACAGCTCGCTCTCGGCCACGTTATCGGGCATGGCGGCGCAGTTCAGCGCCATGAAGGGGTGGCTGGATCTCAGGCTGGCGCCGTGGCAAGCCCGGGCCAGCAGCTCCTTGCCGGTACCGGTCTCGCCGACGATGAGCAAGGGGGCATCCTGCATCGCCAGCTTGCTGGCCTGGGCCAGCACCTGCTTCATCTTGGGACTCTCGGCCTGGAGATGCTCGAAGCCCCCCACCTCGATGGCATGGAGGGCACTGAAATGCAGGCCGACCCGGCGGGCGGATTTCAGCACCACCACGGCGCCGGCCAGGGCCTGTCTGCCCTTCTCCTCGGCCACGAACAGCGGCATGAGATCCGCCAGGTACTCCTCTCCCCCCAGGCTCAGCTTGCAGGTCTGGGGCTTGATGTCCGCCGATTCGAGCCAGCGGGTGAAGGCAAACCCCTTGAGCAGGGAGCCCAGCGGCTGCCCCTTGACCTCCGCCAGCGGCAGGTTGAGGGTGGTCAGGGCCGACTGGTTCACCTGGGTGATGCGGCCACGGCTGTCGAGGGAGAACACCAGATCCGGCAACGCCTTGAGCAGGGCGCGGATCTCGTGATGCTCCCGCTCCGAGGGCAGATAGGGGATGGTCTTGACGTCGTGCACCCCGGGGATGCGGCGGATCTCCGGCATCAGATGCTGGAAGTCGCGAAACTCCAACTCGGGGAAGTTGAGGTAGATGATGCCTGTGGTATCGATTTCGATGCCGCGCAGATCGATGTTGTGCTCCACCAGACGATCGAGCAATTCCCGGGTCAACCCCAGGCGGTCTTCACAGCTGACTTCAAGACGCATTCGAGACACACTTCCTGGCTAACTTCATGATGGGCGTGATAATAACGTCTCGTCCCCGCCAGCGCGAGACTTGCCCGGCAAAAATGCGGGCCCGCCCCGATCTGCTCCGGGCGGGCCCGCCGTCATGACGCCGGGGCATGGACCCCGGCGGCCTGATCCTAGTCAAGCAGCGCGTCGGTGCGTGCCGCCATGATGAAGTCGTTGCGATGCAGGCCATGGATCTTGTGGGTCCACCAGCTCACGGTCACCTTGCCCCATTCGGTCAGGATGCCGGGGTGGTGAAATTCGGCCTCGGCCAGCTCGCCGACCCGGTTGGTGAAGGCCAGCGCCTCCTTGAAGTTGCGAAAGGTGAACTCCCGGCGCAGTTGCAGCGCCCCTTGTTCGCTCACCGGCTGCCAGTCGGGCAGGGCGCGCATCAGCTGTGCCAGCTCCTCCTCGCTCACCCTGGGGGCATCGGCCCGGCATGCCTCGCAATGCTGGTTTGCCAATTGGGACATCTCTCTCTCCTGTTTGCTATGACGAAAACGACGTGACGGGCGGCCCTAGCCGGCGGCCCTGCCCGGTTTGGGGGGATAGGCGGGGGCGAACAGCCCCAGCGCCCTCGCCTGCGCCAGACTGGCCAGTATCTCCTCCCGGGTCAGCTGGTAGAGGCTGTCCAGGCTCGGCAACACATAATAGATCGGCTGCATGATGTCGATGCGATAGGGGGTGCGCAGCACGTCCAGCAGCCGGAAGGGCTCGAGACGCGGCCTGCCCGACAGGGCATAGCTGGTCTCGCCGATGGAGGAGAGGATGCCGCCGCCATAGATGCGCAGCCCCTCCGGGGTCTGGAGCAGACCGAACTCCACGGTGAACCAGTAGAGCCGCGCCAGGAAGACCCGCTCCTCCTTGCTGGCCGCCAGCCCCAGCTGGCCATAGGTGTGGGTGAAGTCGGCGAAGGCCGGGTTGGTCAGCATGGCGCAGTGGCCGAAGATCTCGTGGAAGATGTCCGGCTCTTGCAGATAGTCCAGCTCCTCCCGGCGCCGGATGAAGGTGGCCACCGGAAACTGGCGATGGGCGAGCAGGTCGAAGAAGCGGTCAAAGGAGATGAGCGCCGGCACCGCCACCACGGACCAGCCGGTGCAGGGGGTGAGCACGGCATTGATCTCGCCGAGCTGGGGGATGCGATCCCGGGGCAAGTCGAGCAGGCTCAGTCCGTCCTGGTACTGGCGGCAGGCGCGCGCCTCGAGACAGGGCAGTTGGCGCTCGATCAGGGTTTGCCAGGTGGCATGCTCCTCCTGGCTGTAAGCGATAAGCCCCTGGCCATCTGGCTGGTGGGCGTGGTAGTGAGTTCCCATGCTGGCATCCTGCTGCAGCTGTGGCCATGGTGCCCCCCTGCCTTCCATGCCGCCGACGGAGTGATGGCGAGGGGGCGAAAGCGGCACCTCATGGGATCACTGTAACGATTTGCCTCCTGAAAAAGCAGCCGACCCTGGGTCGGCTGCCTGCGGCTGAATGTAAAGAAAATGTGACAGGTCAGTCTGTCAGGGCGCGGGGCGCTCGCCGTTGAGGTAACCCGCCAGCTTGCGCACCAGCCCCTTGCGCATCTCCGAGAGTCTGGGCTTCTCGTCGGCACACCAGGGCAGCGGGCGGCAGGCCTCCATGGTCCGCAGGCCGAGGCGGGCGGTGAGCAGGCCGGCCCCCACCCCCTGCGCCGCCCGGGCGGAGAGCTTGGCGGTGAGCTCGGCCCCCAGCAGATCCATGCCCACCTCGGTCACCAGCTCGGTGGCGCCGGCGTAGAGCATGTTGCGAAACACCTGGCGGATGAGGCGAATGCGGCTCCAATAGCCCAGCTCGATGGCGTAGACATCGGCGATGTCCTCGATCATGCGCAGGTTGCGCCACAGCATCAGCATCATGTCGACGGTGGCGAGCGGGCTCAGGGCCACCAGCACGGCGGCCTCCCCCGACCATTTCGCCACCCTGGCCTGGGCCAGCTTGTCGCGCTCGGTCAGCACCAGCTGGCTGTAGAGGGTCAGCACCTCCCGATCGCTGTGGCTCTCGTCCTGTTGGGCGAGCCAGGTGCGATACCCCTCCCGCCCCTTGTCGCCGCTCTTTGCGGCCAGGGCCTCGCAGAAGGCCTGCCCCTGCCCCACCCCCTGATGGGCCAGCAGATCTTCGGCCCGGGAGCGTACATCCTGGCGCCGCTTGAGCCTGCGCAGCCGCAGCCACTCGCGCCCCGTCACGGTGGCGGTGCCCACCAGCACCAGGCCGGAGGCCAGCAGCCAGGCCCCGCCCCAGAGGGGAGATGCGGCAAACTGATCCACCAGGAAGGCACCAAACTGGCCCAGGGACAACAGGCCGACCGCCCCCAGTCCCCAGGCCAGCACGCGGTGGCGACGGCGGGGCCGCACCCTCAGCGCGGGTTTGACCTCGGTCAGGGGATCCAGGGCTTCCAGGGCCTCGAAACTCGCCTCTTCCAGCAGGCGAGCCCGGGCCAGGGGCGCAGGCTCGGGGGAGGAGATCGTCTCCTCCAGCACGATCCGGCCCTGCAATCCGGGCTTGTGGCCAGCGTCACTCATGATGATTCTCCTCGTGCCGCCTGGGACTCAGGGGCATGGATCCGGGGCGCCTTGCCCGGTTATTCAAGCTTGTCGCCAAGCAGAAACTCCAGGGCCGCATCCAGCCGAATGTGGGGCATGGCCTGATGGGGGCTCATCGCCAGGGGGCGAAAGGCCTGAAAGTCGAACTGCTGCCCCTGCCACCAGCCTGCGGGCGGGATCTGGGCCGGCACCTCGCCCGGGAAGAGCAGCAGCGGCTCACCGGCCAGGCTGGTGCCCTTGATGGCGGGAAACTCGCGCCCGCCCGCCATGCCCCTGCCCGCCTCGGTCGCCTTGATGGACGCCAGGGCCAGGCACTCGGTCGCGATGCCTTCGAAGCGGGCCTGACCGCGCCCCTGCTGCACCAGATGCTGCAACAGGGAGACCAGGGGACCATGCTGCTCAGGGGTGACGTGATCGGCCTTGCTCGCCACGAACAGCAGCTTGTCGATGCGCGGGGCGAACAGGCGCCGCCACCAGTTGCTCTTGCCGTAGGCGAAGCTCTCCATGATGCGGGCGATGGATTGCTGCATGTCGGCGAAGCTCTCGGCCCCGGCGTTGAGGGGCGCCAGGCAGTCCACCAGCACGATCTGGCGATCGAAGCCGGCGAAATGCTGCTCATAAAACCCCTGCACCAGATGCTGCTTGTACTGCTCGAAGCGGCGGCCCAGGGTGGCATAGAGGCTATCCTCGGCCGGGGTGCCCACGGGGGGATCCCAGACCCAGGGCACGAACTGGAGCATGGGCGCCCCCTGGTATTCGCCGGGCAGCACGAAGCGCCCCGGCTGAATGAGGTGCAGGCCGAGTTCGTCCTTGCAGGCATGCAGATAGGCGGTGTAGCGCTCGGCCAGGCGCGCCACCTCCCCCTCGTCGAAGGGGCGATCCGGCTGCCAGGGCTCCCCCTGCTCGGTCCGCAGCCAGGGGGCCGCCAGCGCCGCCAGGGCAGGACGCGTGAGCTGCTCGCGCACCTGCTGGCTCCACTGGCCGTAGCTCAGCGCCAGCAGGGGCAGATCCAGCAGCCATTCGCCGGGATAGTCCACCAGATCCAGATAGAGGGTCGAGACCTCGCCCAGGTGACGGCGCAGGGGATGGCGGGTGCGATAGCGCAGCTCGAGACGCACCTCGGCCACGCCGCGGGTCGCCTCGGGCCAGGCCGGCGGCTCGGCGAACAGGGCGCCCAGGCCCCGTTCATAGGCAAAGGTGGGGATCTGGGGGTTCTGCTGGGGAACCCGGCGGGCCCCCAGCAGCCGCCCCTGGCGCGCGGCATCCCACAGGGGCAGACGGCCATCGACGGCGGCCCGCTCCAGCTGATGGACCAGGGCCGTGATGAAGGCGGTCTTGCCGCTGCGCGACAGCCCGGTCACCGCGAGTCGCAGGTGGCGGTCGCGTACCCGGTTGACCGCGTCCTCGGCCTTGTGCTGCAAGGCCGAGAGCTTTCTCTCCAGTGTGCGTATCAAAGTTTGTTGAATTCTCGCTGCAGGGTGAACTCCTTGGAGGTCACCAGTTTCTCGATCTGCTGGACCCTGGGTTCGAGGGCGGCCAGCTCGCGACTCACCTTCTCCATGGCCTGGAGCGGCGTCATCCCCGCCTCCCAGCTATGGGCTTTCATCCGGCTCTCCATGGGAGCCGGCTCCGGGGTCAGCAGCACCGGCTTCTTGTCGAGCAGGAACCAGGCCGCGATGTAGGCGGTGAAGGTGATGAAACCGGCGAAGATGAGGCCGCTGATGGCGAGCAGCCGCACTATCCAGATCTCGACCCCGAAGTAGTCGGCGAGGCCGGCACAGATCCCGGCGATCCGCCCCTTCTGGGGGTCACGATAGAGGTTGCGGCGCTGTTCCTGTCCGAACGAGTGACTCATACCCGATTCCTCCAGCCGGGCACTTCGGCATCCAGAATGGACTCCAGTGCGCCGACCCGCTCCTGCATCTTGTCTGCGGTTTGCAGCAGACCCTGCAACTGTTCGCGCTCGTTATCGGCCAGGCCGACCCCGATCCGCCCCTTGGCCCGGTAGTGCAGCACCAGCCAGATGGGTGCCACCACCACCATGAAGACGATGATGGGCGTCACGAATACCCCAAGAATGTCTTCCATCCATTACTCTCCCTGCTTGCCGTCACTGCCCTGGCCCATCTTCTGGCGCAGGGCTTCCAGTTCACGGCTGATCTGATCGTCCACTTCCAGCTCGGCAAACTGGCTGGCCAGGGTCTTGTCGGACTGACCCAGATCGGCCCGCGCCTCCATCTCGTCGATGCGACGCTCCATGCGATCGAACTTGTCCACCACCCCCTGGCTGCCGCCCCGGGCGACCTGGCTCTGCACGTTCAACCGGCTGCTGGCCGCCTCGCCACGGATCGCCATGGCTTTCTGGCGGGCGCGGGCATCTTCGAGCTTGGCCTCGAGCTGGCGGATCTCGTCGCCCAGCTTCTCGATGCCGGCATCCACCGCCTGGCGCTCACGTGCCAGGTTGTCGCCGAGCTCGGCCTGTTTCTTCTTCTCGATGAGGGCGGCGCGGGCTAGATCTTCCCGTCCCTTGGCGAGGGCCAGCTCGGCCTTGCCCTGCCACTCGTCGACCCGCTCCTGATGGCGGGCGACCTGGCGACCTATCTCTTTTTGCTCGGCCAGGAAGCGGGCCAGGTTGGAGCGCTCCTTGACCAGTTCGTCTTCCATCTCCTGGATGATGAGGCGCACCATCTTCTGGGGATCTTCCGCCTTGTCCAGCAACGCCGTCAGGTTGGAGTTGATGATGTCGGCCAACCGGGAAAAAATGCTCATGATGAGACTCCTGTGATTGCATGGGTGAGTGACGCTGGGAATACAGCAACCATCATGCCAATCTTTTGAATCAACTTAACTCTATGATTTATATCGGCATACTATGTTACACCGACTCGAATGCAAACGGACAGGTGATAAAAATAGCCAACTCTTGGTAAGATTGACCAGCTTTTATCAATCACAGGGATCATCATGACCACGGCCACGGAAAGCCTGCTCGGCGTGTCGAACGCCTTTCTCGAGATAGTTGAACAGACCTCTCGCCTGGCGCCCCTGCGCAAGCCCGTGCTCATCATAGGGGAGCGGGGCACCGGCAAGGAGCTGATCGCGCACCGCCTACATTATCTCTCGCCGCGCTGGGATCAAAGTTTTGTCACCATCAACTGCGCCACCTTGAGCGAGAGCCTGCTGGAAACCGAGCTGTTCGGCCACGAGGCGGGCTCCTTCACCGGCGCCGCCAGGCGCCATCAGGGCCGTTTCGAGCGCGCCGACGGCGGCACCCTCTTCCTCGACGAGCTGGCCACCACCAGCGCCCGGGTGCAGGAGAAGCTGCTGCGGGTCATCGAGTATGGCGAGTTCGAGCGGGTGGGCGGCGCCAAGGCGCTCAAGGTGGACGTGCGCCTGGTGTGCGCCACCAACGAGGATCTGCCCGCCCTGGCCGAGCGCGGCGATTTTCGCCATGACCTGCTCGATCGGCTGGCCTTCGACGTCATCACCCTGCCCCCCCTGCGCGAGCGGCAGGATGACATCCTGCTGCTGGCGGAACATTTTGCCCACGGCATGACCCGGGAGCTCGGCTACGAGCTGTTTGCCGGCTTCTCCCGGGAGGTGAAGGCCCTGCTGCACGACTACCCCTGGCCCGGCAACGTGCGGGAGCTCAAAAACGTGATCGAGCGCAGCATCTATCGTCAGGGCAACCCGAGACTGGCCCTGGCGGAGCTGGTGCTCAACCCCTTCGACTCCCCCTGGCGTCCCCGCAGCGCGCGCCAGCCAGCCACCTCCCAGGCAGGCCCGGGCTGGGAGGTGGCTGAAGCGGAGACAAAAGAGGCCCATGATGCCGGGT
This sequence comes from Aeromonas crassostreae, assembly GCF_054052445.1. NCBI lineage: Bacteria > Pseudomonadati > Pseudomonadota > Gammaproteobacteria > Aeromonadales > Aeromonadaceae > Aeromonas > Aeromonas crassostreae. The sequence continues at coordinate 127,802 of NZ_JBSTYM010000009.1, forward strand.
TGCCGACCCTGCCTTGCGACCTGAAAACCCAGGTGGCGCGGGTCGAAGTGGATTTACTCAAGCAAGCGATGCGACAATCCCAGTATAATCAGCGCAAAGCCGCCCAACTGCTGGCCCTGAGTTACCACCAGTTTCGCGGCATGCTGCGCAAATACCAGCTGCTGGACGGGGACAATGACCCCGCCTGAGAGGCCGATGATCCCGGGTCATCCGCCTCACCAACCTGCTAACGACATGGTTTCACAATGAGAATGCTCAAACCACTGCTGCTCGCCAGTCTCGTGCTGCTCGGCGGGTGTCAGAAACAGACGGAGGCCTCCAGGACGGGGCTCATCTACTGTAGCGAAGGGGCTCCCCAGACCTTCAACCCCCAGCTGGCCAATTCCGGCGCGACCCTGGATGCCAGCGCCCGCCCCCTCTACGATCGGCTGCTGGAGTCGGATCCCGCGACCCTGGCCCTGCGCGGCGGCCTGGCCCTCGACTGGGCCGTGAGCGAGGACGGGCTCACCTATACCCTGAACCTGCGCCAGGATGTGTTGTTCCATCACACCGCCTGGTTCTCCCCCAGCCGCCCCTTCAATGCCGACGATGTGGTCTTCACCTGGCAGCGCCTGCTCGACCCTCAGCACCCCTACCACGCCGTCTCCGGCGGCCAGTATCCCTATTTTTCCAGCCTCGGGCTGGATCAGCTGCTGCGCCAGGTGCGCGCCAATGGCCCCCATCAGGTGGTGTTCGAGCTTAACCGCCCCGATGCCTCCTTCCTCGCCACCCTGGCGAGCGACTATGCCGTGGTGCTCTCCGCCGAATATGGTCAGGCCATGCTGGCCGCCGGGACCCCGGCCCTGCTCGACAGCCGCCCCATCGGCACCGGGCCGTTTCGCTTCAAGGCCTATCGCCACAACGAATTCATCCGTTTCGAACGCCATCCCGGCTACTGGCGTGGCCCGGCTCCCCTCGAGCAGCTGGTCTACGACATCACCCCCAAGTCCTCCAAACGCCTGGCCAAGCTGCTTACCGGCGAGTGCGACGTGATGAGCTACCCCTCCGCCAGCCAGCTGTCGGTGATCCAGCAGCATGATGATCTCACCCTGGCGGTGCAGCCCGGCATGAACGTGGCCTTCCTGGCCCTCAATACCCGCAAGGCGCCCTTCAACAAGGTGCAGGTGCGCCAGGCCATCGCCAGTGCCATCAATGTGCCCAACCTGTTGCAGGCGGTCTATTTCGGCACGGGCCAGAGCGCCAACAGCCTGCTGCCGCCGCGCTCCTGGGGATACGATCCCAGCTCCCCTGTCCGCAAGCCGGATCTGGCCCGCGCCCGCACCCTGCTGGCGGAGGCAGGCCTGCCCCAGGGCTTCGAGATGCAGGTGCTGGTGGGACCGGGCTCGCGCCCCTACAACCCGGATGCCCTGAAGACGGCCCAGCTGATCCGCAACGATCTGGCGGAGGTGGGAATAAAGCTGCGCATCGTGCAGCAGGAGGATCCCGTGATCGAGCAGCGCCTGCGCAAGGGGAACTACGACAGCCTGCTGTCGGGCTGGATGGCCGACAACGCCGACCCGGACAACTTCTTTCGCCAGTTGCTCAGCTGCAGCGCCGTGGCCCAGGGCAACAACGACAGCCGTTGGTGCAACCCCGCCTTCGATCAGCTGCTCGATGACGCGGTCGGCAGCGGCCAGCTCTCGTTTCGGCTGCGCAACTACTATTACGCCCAGCGCATGCTCAACGAGCAGTTGCCGCTCATCCCCCTGGCCCATGCCCTGCGCATCCAGGCCAGCCGCAAGGATGTGCTGGGGCTGGAGTTGATGCCCTTTGGCGGCACCTCGTTCAACCAGGTGCACAGGAAATGACCATGGTGCTCTCTTGCCGCGCGCCGGGCTCGCCGCCCCGGTTCACATTCCCCATCATCCACAGGCGGAGGGACTGACATGCTGCTCTACATAGTGCGCCGCATCAATCTGCTGCTCATCACCCTGCTGGCGCTGACCCTGGTCGCCTACCTGCTCGACTATCGCCTGCTCGGTCAGCAGCCCGGTTTCTGGGGGGGCTACCCCGACTTCCTGCGCCACATCTTCGCCGGGGACCTGGGGGTCTCCAGCGTCTCTGGGCGCCCCGTGCTCGACGAGATCTACCACTACTTCCCGGCCACCCTGAGCCTGTGCGTCGCCGCCTTCGCCATCTCCCTGCTGGTGGGCATACCCCTCGGCACCCTGGCCGCCCTCTATCAGGGGCGCGGGCTGGATCTCTCCATCATGACCGCCGGCCTCATCGGCTATGCGGTGCCCGTGTTCTGGCTGGCCCTGCTGATGGTGATGTTCTTCTCCCTGGATCTGGGCTGGCTGCCCGCCTCCGGTCAGCTCAGCCTGCTCTATGACGTGCCGTCCATCACCGGGGTGGCCCTGGTCGATGTGCTGCTCAGCCGGGAGCCCTGGCGCGAGGCGGCGCTGCACGATGCCCTGCGCCACATGATACTGCCCTCCCTGGTGCTGGCCGTGGTGCCCACCACCGAGGTGATCCGCCACGTGCGCAGCTCCCTCATCGACGTGATGAAGCAGAACTACATCAAGGCCGCCGCCAGCCGCGGCCTCTCCCGCCGCCAGATCGTCTGGCGCCATGGCCTGAAGAACGCCCTGCCCCCCGTGCTGCCCCTGCTCGGGTTGCAGCTGGGCAGCGTGCTCACCTCCGCCATGATCACCGAGGTGGTGTTCGACTGGCACGGGATCGGCCGCTGGCTCATCAACAGCATCGCCCTGCAGGATTATGCCGCCATCCGGGGGGCCACCCTGGTGGTCGCCGGTTTCGTCATCTTCATCAGCGTCAGCACAGATCTGCTCACCACGCTCATCTACCCGGCGCGGCGCAAGGAACTCTATGCAAAACAAGACTGAACGCGCTCATGGCATGAGCGGGAGCGCCCTATCCCATGCAAGATAAAGCCAACCTCTACCCCGAGCTCAAGATCCTCTCGCCCCTGGCGCAGACCTGGGTCTCCTATCGACGCAATCCCCTGGCCATGGCCGCGCTCTGGTGCTTCGCCGCCCTGCTGCTGCTCACCCTGATAGGCCCCCTGCTGGTGCCCTACGGCATGGACGAGCAGCACAGCGAGCACCTGCTGCTGGCCCCCTCCTGGGCCAGCAGCGGCAACATCGACTTTTTCCTCGGCACCGACGATCTGGGGCGCGACATACTGTCACGGCTGGTGATTGGCGCCCGGCTCACCTTCGGCTATGCCCTGGGGGTGGTGGTGATCGCCATGGTGGTCGGCACCCTGATCGGCATGCTGGCCGGCATGAGCAAGGGGCTCAAGTCGAGCGTGCTCCATCACCTGCTCGATACCCTGCTCTCCATCCCCTCCCTGCTGCTGGCCATCATCATGGTGGCCATCCTGGGGCCCGGTCTCGGCAACACCCTGATCGCCATCACGCTGGCGCTGATCCCCCCCTTCATCCGTGCCACCTACAACGCGGTGCACACCGAGATGCAGAAGGAGTACATCATCGCCAGCCGCCTCGACGGCTCGCCCCCCTGGCGCATCATGCGTCTGGCGGTGCTGCCCAACATAGTCGAGACCCTGGTGGCCCAGACCACCCGCACCCTCTCCGCCGCCATCCTGGACATCTCGGCGGTGGGCTTTCTCGGGCTGGGGGCCCAGTCGCCCCAGCCGGAATGGGGGGCCATGCTGGCCGACTCCAGCGATCTCATCTATCTCGCCCCCTGGACCGTGACCCTGCCCGGCATGGCCATCCTGTTCAGCGTGCTCATCACCAACCTGGTGGGAGAAGGGATCCGCGAAGCGCTCAAAGAGGGGAATGATTGATGATGCCCTTGCTCGATACCCACCCCCTTGCCCAGGTCCCCAACCCGTGCCTGGCACCCAGCCGCCATGAGGAGCGCCACTGATGCCCCTGCTCGATATTCGCAATCTCACCATCGAGATAGACACCCCCCAGGGCAAGGTGAGGGCGGTGGACAAGGTGAGTCTCACCCTGAACGAGGGGGAGATCCGCGGCCTGGTGGGCGAATCTGGCTCGGGCAAGAGCCTGGTGGCCAAGGTGATCGTCGGCATCCAGAAGGACAACTGGGTGGTGCGCGCCGATCGGATGCGCTTCAATGACATGGATCTGCTGACCATGGAGCCGAGGGAGCGGCGGCGCATCATGGGCCGCGAGATCGCCATGATCTTCCAGGATCCCACCAGCTGCCTCGATCCCTCCGAAGTGATTGGCACCCAGCTGGAGGAGGCCATCCCCACCAGCGCCTTCAAGGGCAAGTTCTGGCAGCGCTTCCAGTGGCGCAAGAAGCAGGCCATCGCCCTGCTGCACCGGGTCGGCGTCAAGGATCACCGCAAGGTGATGCGCGCCTACCCCCACGAGCTCTCCGACGGCATGTGCCAGAAGGTGATGATCGCCATGGCCATTGCCAACCAGCCCCGCCTGCTGGTGGCGGACGAGCCCACCAGCGCCATGGAGTCCACCACCCAGTCCCAGATCCTGCGGCTGCTGGACAAGATGAACAAGCTGGGCAACACCACCATCCTCATCATCAGCAATGACATCGCCGCCATCGCCAACCTGACGGACAACATCAACGTCATGTATTGCGGCCAGATGGTGGAGGTGGGGACCCGGGAGCAGATCCTCACCTCCCCCCACCACCCCTATACCCATGCCCTGCTGCAATCTATTCCCGATTTTGACAAGCTGGTGCACCACAAGTCGCGGCTCGAGACCCTGCCTGGGGTCATTCCCCCCTTGCAGCATCTGCCCATCGGCTGCCGGCTCGGCCCGCGCTGCCCCCATGCCCAGAAGCTGTGCGTGCAGACTCCCTTGATGAGCAAGGTCAAGGGCCATCAGTTCAGCTGTCACTTCCCCCTCAACATGGAAGATCCAAAGAAATGACGGCCCATCATGATCTGGTCACCCCCCAGGTTGCCCCCCTTCACGCCAGGGCCGGGATCCTGCCCCCGCCCTTTTTGCCGACCCCGGAGTCATCGCCGTGCTGACTGAGCCCACTCATCCCCCCTCACTGCTCCAGGTCAGGTCGCTGAGCAAGACCTACCAGAACCGCACCGGCCTGTTTCGCTCCCGGGCCGTGCAGGCGGTCAAGCCGCTCTCCTTCGATCTCGAGGTCGGCCAGACCCTGGCCATCGTCGGCGAGGCCGGCTCCGGCAAGAGCACGCTCGCGCGGATCCTGGCGGGCATGATTGAACCCTCCAGTGGCGAGATCCACATCGAGGGCCAGCTGATGCGCCACGGGGATTATCAGGCGCGCTGCAAGCTGCTGCGCATGATCTTCCAGGACCCGAACTCCTCCCTCAACCGCAAGATACGGGTGGGCCAGATCCTGGAGACGCCGCTGCGGTTGAACACCGAGATGAGCGAGGAGGAGCGCCAGGAGAAGGTGATGCAGACCCTGCGCATGGTGGGCATGCTGGCGGATCACGCCTTCTTCTATCCGCAGATGCTGTCGGCGGGACAGCAGCAGCGGGTCGCCCTGGCCCGGGCGCTGATCCTCAACCCCAAGATAGTAGTGGCCGATGAGGCCCTCTCGACCCTGGACATCTCGGTGCGTTCCCAGATCATCAACCTGTTGCTGGAGATGCAGGAGACCATGGGGCTCAGCTATGTGCTGGTGGCCAACGATCTCGGGGTGGTGAGCCACATCAGCGACGAGGTGCTGGTGATGCACGACGGTCAGGTGGTGGAGCGGGGCAAGACCCTCAAGGTCTTTGCCGATCCCCAGCACGAGGTGACCAAGAAGCTTATCCAGAACTACAACAACGAGTATCGCCGCTGACCCCTGCCGCCTCCGGCGGGCGGCAGACCCTTCCTGGTTTTTTCCCAAAAAAATCCCGGCACAGTGGCCGGGGATCGCGCTCAAAACAGTCTGTGTCGCTCGTCGTCAGGAACCTGTGCAAGCATAGGGGCACCTACGAGGCAGCACCACTGTCAAGTCTGACAGGCAGGCCGCTGTGAAAGCGGAACTGTTCATCGGGCGTGAGGATGAGACTCGCCTCCAGGGCGCCGAAGAAGGCGATCCGCTCATCGATATTCTCCCCCGCATATTGCTCGGCCAGGGCCAGATAGTCCTGATAGTGACGGGCCTCGGAGCGCAGCAATGAGGTATAGAAGCGGCCAAGCTCCTCATCCAGATGGGGGGCCAGCTTGGCGAAGCGCTCGCAGGAGCGCGCCTCGATGAAGGCCCCTATGATGAGCTTGTCGACCACGGCGGCGGGCTCGTGGTGGCGCACATGCTGCATCAGGCCCCGCGCGTAGCGGGAGGCGGTGACAGGGCCATAATGGATGCCCCGCGCCGCCATCAGCTCGAGCACCTGCTCGAAATGGTGCAGCTCCTCCTGGATGAGGCGCACCATCTTCACCAGCAAGTCGTTGCGTTCGAGCTCCTCGAACACCGTCCTCTCCTCCTCCCCCATGGTGCGCTTGCCCAGGATCTGCGCCTTCTCCGGCAGGGCATCGAGCTCGCGATAGAAATCGAGCTTGGGCAGCAGGTGGCGCTTGCCCTTGGGCAGGCAGTAACGACGCACCAGGCTGTGGGCGGTCAGGGCGGCCTTGTTCTCGCAGTTGGCATGATCGATGAGCAGGGTCGGCAGCTGAGCGGGATCCCGTGCCACGGCAATCCACTCATCCGGGGTTTCACAGTGCAGAAATTGGCGAACTGGCGCGAGCAAGGCGTCCATCGAATGACCTCGAAACGGGATGGGGGCGCCATGTTACCGGATCTTGGCGGCGAACTCGAGTCCGGCCCCCGCCTTGACGATTAACCGATCATTAACAATAACTAATGGCAAGGCAAACCAGCCGGGGTTCGCCATATTTAGGGGTAAATACCATGATCCTGAACCACATATGGGGGCTCTACGCCCACCCGAAAGATGAGTGGCACGATATAGACGACCACCAGGAAACCGTTAGCCACAGCCTCACCCACGTCGCCCTGATGGCGCTGATCCCCGCCCTGTGCAGCTACTTCTCGGCCGTGCATCTGGGTTGGCAGGTGGGGAACGGCGAGCCCATCATGCTGACCATGCGCAGCGGCATCTGGATGGCGAGCGCCATGTACCTGGCCCTCATCGTCGCCGTCATCCTGCTGGCGGTGCTGGCCCTGTGGATGGCCCGCACCTTCGGCGCCGACCCCAACATGTCCCAGACCCTGGAGCTGGCCGCCTACACCGCCACTCCCCTGTTCATGACCGGCTTCGCCGCCCTCTATCCGGTGATGTGGTTCATCATGCTGGTGGGTCTGCTCGGCCTCGCCTGGTCCATCTACCTGCTCTATACCGGCATCCCCATACTGATGCACATCCCGGAGGAGCAGGGCTTCATCTATGCCAGCTCCATGGTGACCTGCGGCCTGGTGCTGCTGGTCTGCCTGATGGCGGGCACTGTACTGGTCTGGGACTGGGGACTGGGCCCCGTCTTCACCAGCTAGTGTTGCGGGACAACCATAAAAAACGGAGGCCATCGGCCTCCGTTTTCATTCATGCGCCGGGGCGCAGCCTGTAAAACGTTTAACTGCCTTCGTTAAAGATTTCCAGGTTGTTGGTCTCTTCATTCCACTCACGCACCGCCTTGCTGTCGTCGTTGCGCAGGGAGTTGAGGTGATCCAGGTAGGCCTGATCCACATCGGCGGTCACATAGTTGCCATTGAAGACCGAGGTCTCGAAGTGGCGCAGCTCGGGGTTGAGTTCGCGCACCGCCTCTTCCAGATCTTCCAGATCCTGGAAGATCAGGCCATCGGCGCCGATGAGCTTGCACACCTCTTCCACTTCACGGCCATGGGCGATCAGCTCGTTGGCAGTGGGCATGTCGATGCCGTAGACGTTGGGGAAGCGGATCTCGGGGGCGGCGGAGGCGAAGTAGACCTTGGCGGCGCCCGCTTCCCGTGCCATCTGGATGATCTGCTCCGAGGTGGTGCCGCGGACGATGGAGTCATCCACCAGCAACACCTTCTTGCCCTTGAATTCCGAGCTGATGGCGTTGAGTTTGCGGCGTACCGACTTCTTGCGCTGGGTCTGGCCCGGCATGATGAAGGTGCGGCCGATATAGCGGTTCTTCACGAAGCCCTGACGGTACGGCAACCCCAGGGTGTGGGCGATTTCCAGCGCCACGTCGCAGGAGGTTTCCGGAATGGGGATGACCACATCCACGTCCAGATCGTCCCATTCCCGGGCGATCTTCTTGCCCAGCTTGCGGCCCATGTTGAGGCGGGCGGCATAGACGGAGACCTTGTCGATGCAGGAGTCCGGGCGGGCGAAGTAGACGTACTCGAAGATGCAGGGGTTGATCTGGGGGGCATCGCTGCACTGCTCGGAGAAGAGCTGGCCCTGCTCGGTGATGTAGATGGCCTCGCCCGGGGCGACGTCGCGCACCGTCTCGAACCCAATGGCGTCAAGGGCCACGCTCTCGGAGGCGAGCATGTACTCCAGCTGGCCCTGCTCGTCGACCCGGCGGCCCAGGATCAGCGGGCGAATGCCGTTGGGATCCCGAAAGCCGATGAGGCCGTGGCCGATCACCAGGGAGACCACGGCGTAGGCGCCACGGATCTGCTGGTGGGTCTTGCGCACCGCGGCGAAGATGTCTTCCGGACGCAGCGCCATCTTGTCGCACAGATCCAGCTCGTGGGCCAGCACGTTCAACAGCACTTCGGAGTCCGAGGTGGTGTTGATGTGGCGGCGGGCCACCTTGAACTGCTGCTCTTTCAGATCCTTGGCGTTGGTGAGGTTGCCGTTGTGGGCCAGCACCATGCCGTAGGGGGAGTTGACGTAAAAAGGCTGGGCTTCCGCGGCACTGGAGCTGCCTGCGGTGGGATATCTGACATGACCTATGCCGATATGCCCTTTCAGTCGCTGCATGTGACGCACTTCAAACACGTCCTTCACCAGGCCGTTGGCCTTGCGTTGCCGGAAGTTCCCACTGTCAATGGTCACGATCCCGGCGGCGTCCTGGCCCCTGTGCTGCAACACCGTCAAGGCGTCGTAGAGGGCCTGATTGACGGGGGTGGTGCCAACTATACCGACAATACCACACATGTCCTTGCTACCTCGAAGTCACTGTACCTGTTTAAGAAAACTCGATGAGTTCTGCATGAAATCAAAGAACCACTGGATGACCAACCCGAATTCGGGGATCAGCCGGGACCCCGTCCACCAGTCGGCCTGGGGCAGGCTGGTGAAGGTATCCATAAAAAACAGCAGGGCGCTGACGATGAGCGCCCCGCGCAGGGCACCGAAGCAGACGCCGAGCACCCGATCCGTGCCGGAGAGCCCCGTCTTGCTGACCAGCTCCCCCACCACATAGTTGACGATGGCCCCCAGGATCAGGGTCGCCACGAACAGGGCGGCGATGGCCAGGCCATTGCGCAGCAGTTGATCCGTGATGGAGGTGAAGAAGACGGCGAGATCGGAATAGAAGTTGCTGGCGATAAAGAAGGCAACAAACCAGGTGACGAGGGACATGGCTTCCTTGACGAAACCACGCACCAGGCTTATCAGTGCGGAGAGGGCCACTATGCCCAGAATTGCATAATCAATCCAAACCATGAGTCGTTCGTGTGTCCTGCAAAATTGCGGCGAAGTCTAACAAAAACGATTGCGAATTGCTTGGGAAACTTCTCGTCTCCCCCGCCAAAAGACGAAGGGGCGCCCAGTTGGCGCCCCTTCTCCCTTAGCCTGCCACCGGGTAGAGGGTGGCCGCCCCCGGGCCCACCGGCAGGCCCAGCACGAACACCCAGAGGTAGAACAGCAGGCTCCAGCCCACCAGGAACACCAGGGTATAGGGCAGCATGGTGGCGATCAGCGTACCTATGCCGAGGGACTTCTGATAGCGCACCGCCACCGCCAGGATCAGGCCAAAATAGCTCATCATGGGGGTGATGATGTTGGTCACCGAATCACCGATGCGGTACGCCGCCTGGATCACCTCGGGGGAGTAGCCAATCAGCATCAGCATGGGCACGAAGATGGGGGCCGTGACCGCCCACTGGGCCGAGGCCGAGCCTATCATCAGGTTGATGACGGCGCACATCAAGATGAAGCCGAAGAAGAGACCCGGGCCGGTCAGGCCCAGAGCCTGCAGGGCCCCTGCCCCCTTGACCGCAAACACGGTGCCGAAGTTGGTCCAGGAGAAATAGGCCACGAACTGGGCCGCGAAGAACACCAGCACTATGTACATGCCCATGGTGCTCATGCTGCTCGACATCGCCTGGATCACCTCCTTGTCGCTCTTCATGGTGCCCACCACCTTGCCGTAGACGAAGCCGGGCACGGCGAAGAAGACGAAGATGAAGGCGACGATGCCGTGCAGGAAGGGAGAACCCGCGATGGCGCCCGTCTCGGGATGACGCAGGATGCCGTCCGCCGGCACCACCGTCAGGGCCAGCAGACCACTCACCACCAGCACGGCCGCCAGGGCCGACCAGAGCCCGCGCTTCTCCCGGGCACTCAGGGCCTCGGCCTGTTGATCCAGCACCACGCTCGCCTCGCTGGCATCATACTTGCCGAGCTTGGGCTCGACGATCTTCTCGGTCACCCAGGCGCCCAGACCCGTGATGAGGAAGGTGCTGACGAACATGAAGTACCAGTTCACCTCGGGGCCGACCACATAACCGGGATCGATGATGCGGGCCGAGATCTGGGTGATGCCGGCCAGCAAAGGATCCACAGTGCCCAGCAGCAGGTTGGCGGAGTAGCCGCCGGACACGCCGGCAAAGGCCGCCGCTAGCCCCGCCAGGGGATGGCGCCCCAGGGAGTGGAAGATCATGGCCGCCAGCGGGATCAGCACCACGTAACCGAGCTCGGCCGCCGTGTTGGACATGATGCCGGCAAAGACGATGGTCAGCGTGACCATGCGGCGGGAGGCGCTCATCACCATGCCACGCATGGCGGCGCTGAGCAGACCCGAGTGTTCGGCGATGCCGACCCCGAGCAGGGCCACCAGCACGGTCCCCAGAGGGGCGAAGCCGGTGAAGTTGGTCACCAGGTTGGAGACGATCCGTTGCAAGCCTTCGGCGCTGAGCAGGCTGACCACGGTGATCATGCCGTCCGCGCTGCGACCGGGCGCCCCTTCCGGGCGTGGATCCACCACGCTGACGCCAAACCAGGCGGCGATGCCGGAGGCCAGGATCAGGGTGAGGGAGAACAGGGCAAACAGGGTGATGGGGTGCGGCAGCAGGTTCCCGAGCCACTCAACACCGCTGAGAAAGCGGTTGAACAGGCCTGGGCGTGCGGGTGCCAGCTGTGTCGTCCTCGACGTCATTCATTACTCCTTATCCATTTGAAACATGCTGTCGGCCGGTGCAGCCGATGCGCCTGCGTTTCTGATGAACCTGAGCAAGGACGGAGTGCACACCCTGATCACCGGACCGAGCCAATCCCTGATGAATTGACCGCGAGCCTTTTACCGTCAGTTAACTGAATGGAATATGAATGAGAATGTTAATAACAAAAAAGCCATGGCGAGCCATGGCTTTTAACATGCAATGGAGGCCAATCAACCGATATGGGTCAGGCCGCCCATGTAGGACTGCAGCGCCGCCGGGATGGCGATACGGCCATCGGCCTGCTGATAGTTCTCGATGACCGCCACCAGGGTGCGACCCACCGCCAGGCCGGAGCCATTGAGGGTGTGCAGCAGCTGGGGCTTGCCGTCGATGCGCACCCGCGCCTGCATCCGGCGCGCCTGGAAGTCGGTGCAGTTGGAGACGGACGAGATTTCGCGGTAGGTATCCTGGGCCGGCAGCCACACTTCCAGATCGTAGGTCTTGGCGGCGCAGAAACCCATGTCACCGGTGCACAGCGCCATCACGCGGTACGGCAGCTCCAGCAGTTGCAGCACCTTCTCGGCGTGACCCACCATCTCTTCCAGCGCATCCCAGGATGTTGCCGGGTGAACCAGCTGCACCATCTCGACCTTGTCGAACTGGTGCATGCGGATGAGACCCCGGGTATCACGGCCATAAGAGCCGGCTTCGGAGCGGAAGCAGGGGCTGTGGGCCGTCATCTTGATGGGCAGCTCCTGCTCGTCGAAGATCTCGTCGCGGGCCATGTTGGTGAGCGGCACTTCGGAGGTCGGGATCAGGGAGAACTTGCGCATCTTGCCCTCGTCTTCCCCTTCGCCCTCGATACCGGTGTTGAACAGATCTTGCGAGAACTTGGGCAGCTGACCGGTGCCGTACAGGCTGTCCGGGTTGACCAGATAGGGCACGTAGCACTCGGTGTAGCCGTGCTGCAGAGTGTGCAGATCCAGCATGAACTGCGCCAGGGCACGGTGCAGGCGGGCAATCTGCCCCTTCATCACCACGAAGCGGGCACCGGAGAGCTTGACGCCGTTCTTGAAGTCAACACCCTTGGCCGCCTCGCCGAGATCGATGTGATCGCGCACCGGGAAATCGAACGTGCGCGGCGTGCCCCAACGACGCACTTCGACGTTGTCGCTCTCGTCACGGCCCACCGGGGTGGTGTCGCTCGGCAGGTTGGGGGTAGCGTCGGCGATCTCCTTGATATCCCGCAGCAGGGCCTCGAGCTCGACCTTGCTGGTTTCCAGCTCGTCGTTGATCTTGGTCACCTCGGCCTTGAGCGGCGCCACGTCTTCACCCCGACGCGCAGCCTCGCCGATGGACTTGGAGCGGGCGTTGCGCTCGGCCTGCAGCTCCTGGGTGCGGGACTGCAGATCCTTGCGCTTCTCTTCCAGAGCATTGACCGCCGCTACGTCCAGAACGTAGCCACGTGTCGCCAGACGAGCGGCAGCGTCGTCGATTTCGCCGCGCAGATATTTGGGATCCAGCATGGTTTACCTACTTTTTTAAAATGGGATCTGGGCCCGGGTCATCATGATTGGGCAAAAACACAGATCCGGGAGTTAACATCGGTTGGCGCACCCCTATCGTCTTCACCATCGGGCATCAACATCGGCCCAAGAAATCAAGAAGATGGCGCAAGGCCGAGACAAGCGGGGTCAGAGGGGCAGTGTATCAGACCGCCCCCCCGCCCGAACAGGGACTATTTGTGCCGTTTACGGGGGCTCTGCCGGTCCAACCCCTGCAAATACGCGAGTTTTTGCGCTATCTGCTTCTCGAGGCCACGCTCGGTCGGCTCATAGTAGCGAGTCCCGGCCAGCTCGGTGGGGAAATACTCCTCCCCGGCGGCATAGGCCCCCTCCTCGTCGTGGGCATAGCGGTACTCGGCGCCATAGCCGAGCTCGCTCATCAGCCTGGTGGGGGCGTTGCGCAGGTGCGGCGGCACCTCGAAGTCCGGCAGATTCTTGGCGTCATTGAGCGCCGCCTTCCAGGCGGTGTAGACCGCATTGCTCTTGGGGGCGCAGGCAAGATAGACGATGGCCTGGGCGATGGCCCGCTCCCCTTCCGCCGGGCCGACGCGGTGGAAACAGTCCCAGGCCGACAGCGCCACCTGCATGGCTCTGGGGTCGGCGTTGCCCACGTCTTCCGAGGCAATCGCCAGCAGGCGGCGGGCGATGTAGAGGGGATCGCAGCCGGCGCTCACCATGCGGGCATACCAGTAGAGGGCGGCATCCGGTGCCGAGCCGCGGATGGACTTGTGCACCGCTGAGATGAGGTCGTAGAAGTGATCCCCCCCCTTGTCGAAGCGTGCCACGTGCTCCCCCACCACGGCGGCGAGCAGGGCGCTGTCGATGAGGCGCTGCCCCTGGCCGTCGGCTTCGGCCATGTCGGCCAGCAGCTCCAGATAGTTGAGGGACTTGCGCCCGTCCCCATCCACGGCTTTGGCCAGCGCCACCTTCACCCCGGGGGCAAAGGTGAGGCTGGGGTCATTGAGGCCGCGAGGCTCGGTCATCGCCTGATCGATCATGGCGAGGATGTCCTCCTCCTCCAGCCGCTTGAGCAGGTAGACCCGGGCCCGGGAGAGCAGCGCGTTGTTGAGTTCAAACGAGGGGTTTTCTGTGGTGGCGCCGATGAAGGTGATGGTGCCGTCTTCGATGTGGGGCAGGAAGACATCCTGCTGGCTCTTGTTGAAGCGGTGCACCTCATCGACGAAGAGGATGGTGCGCACCCCACGCCAGCTGTTCTCTTTGGCCTTGTCGATGGCGGCGCGGATCTCCTTGATGCCGGAGGTGACCGCGGAGAGCCGCTCCACCTCGGCCTGGCAGTAGTGGGCCATCAGTTCGGCCAGCGTGGTCTTGCCGGTGCCGGGCGGCCCCCACAGGATCATGGAGTGGCAGTGCCCCGCCAGGATCGCTTTTCGCAGGGGCTTGTCGGGCCCGAGGATATGCTGCTGGCCTATGTACTGGTCGAGGGTTTGCGGCCGCATCCGGGCCGCCAGCGGACGAAAGTCCGACGAGAAATCCAGGGACAAGTTGCTCATCTGCATCGACCGCTCTGGGTTGTGGCGACCGCCCACTTGGGGCGGCCTGACGAAGATTCCAGTGACAGGCGCACCATCAGCGTTGGTCGTCCAGCTGGGCCCCCTTGGGCATCTTGAACACGAACTCGCTCCCCTTGAGCGCCGGTTTGCGGTTGAAGCGGCTGAGGGTGAATTCGCTCCACTGCCCCTGGGCCTCTTTCACGTCGAAGCGTTCTATATTGTCCTGCCGATCGAAGCTGACCCGGAAGGAGGCGATCAGCTCATCCTGGTTGCGGCTGGTGACGGTGAACACATTGCCCTGACGCACCACGTCGTAGTGCTTCCAGTACTTGTCATCGCCGCTGGCGATCAGGATGAAGGGGGTATTGACCACGGCGTCCTGCAGCTTGAGGGCGGTGACCTGCTCGACGAAGGGATCATAGATCCAGACATCCTTGCCGTCCGCCACGATCAGGCTCTCGTCCGGGCTCTGGGTATGCCAGTTGAAGCGATTGGGTCTGGACACCAGCAGGTCGCCGCTCGCTTTTTGCAGCTCCTTGCCCTTGCTGTCATAGACGGTCTGCTGGAACCGGGCGGAGAAGAGGTTGACCGCCGCCAGCTTCTGTTTGAGATCGCTGGCCGCATCGGCCCAGGCCTGGCCGCTGGCGATGAGCAGCACAGTGCCCATCAGTAAGGTTTTTTTCATAGGGTCTCTCGCTAAAAGGCCACGCCCCGAGGGCATGGCCAGAATACCACTGCGGTTAATCGCGCACCGGGGGCGGTGCCAGCACGTCGCGCTGGCCGTTGCCGCCCGGGCTGCTGACGATGCCCTGATCCTGCATCTGCTCGATGAGACGGGCCGCCCGGTTGTAACCTATCTTGAACTTGCGCTGCACGCTGGAGGTGGAGCCACGGCGCGATTCCACCACGAAGGCCACCGCCTCGTCGAACAGGGGATCCAGCTCCTCGTCGCCGCCGCCGTACTCGCCGCCACCGCTGCCCCCCTCTTCCGACTCGCCGGAGAGGATCTCGTCGATGTAGTTCGGCTCGCCCCGCAGTTTCCAGTCCGCCACCACCTTGTGCACCTCGTGGTCATCGACGAAGGCGCCGTGAACCCGGGTTGGGTTGGAGGTACCGGCCGGCATGTAGAGCATGTCCCCCATGCCGAGCAGGGATTCGGCGCCGCCCTGATCCAATATGGTGCGGGAATCTATCTTGCTCGACACCTGGAAGGAGATCCGGGTCGGGATGTTGGCCTTGATGAGGCCGGTGATGACATCCACAGACGGGCGCTGGGTGGCGAGGATGAGGTGAATGCCGGCGGCCCGCGCCTTCTGGGCGATACGGGCGATCAGCTCTTCCACCTTCTTGCCGACGATCATCATCATGTCGGCAAATTCGTCCACCACCACCACGATGTGGGGCAGTTTTTCCAGCTCGGGCGGCATCTGATCCATGGAATCGCCCGGGCGCCACAGGGGATCGAGCAGGGGATCGCCCGCCTCGATGGCGGCCAGCACCTTGTCGTTGTACCCCTTGAGGTTGCGCACCCCGACCGCCGACATCAGCTTGTAGCGGCGCTCCATCTCGCCCACGCACCAGCGCAGGGCGTTGGCGGCATCCTTCATGTCGGTCACCACCTCGGTCAGCAGGTGGGGGATCCCCTCGTAGACCGAGAGTTCCAGCATCTTGGGGTCGATCATGATGAAGCGCAGATCGTCCGGGGAGGACTTGTAGAGCATGGAGATGATCATGGTGTTCACCCCCACCGACTTGCCCGAGCCCGTGGTACCGGCCACCAGCAGGTGCGGCATCTTGGCCAGATTCACCACCACGGGTTCCCCCGCGATGTCCTGGCCCAGCCCCATGGTGAGCGGATTGTGGCTGGCCGAGAAGGCCTCGCAATCCAGGGTCTCGCGCAGGTAGACGGTCTGACGTACCCGGTTGGGCAGCTCGATGCCGACATAGGTCTTGCCCGGGATCACCTCCACCACCCGCACACTGCTGGCGGACAGCGAACGGGCGAGATCCCGCGACAGGTTGGTTATCTTGCTCGCCTTCATGCCAGGGGCCAGATCCAGCTCGAAGCGGGTGATGACGGGGCCCGGATAGACGCCGACCACCTTGGCCTGCACGTTGTAGTCCGCCAGCTTGGCCTCCACCAGGCGCGCCATGCGCTCCAGCTCATCCGGGCTCATGGACTGGGTCTTGACCGGGGGGCGATCGAGCAGTTCCAGGCTCGGCAACGGTGCCATGCCAGCCATGGCGGTGCGCCGGGAGACGGGGCGGGCTGCGGGGGCCGGGCTCGGCGCCTCGTCCCCATTGTCGGCCCAGGGCAGATCCATCTCCTCTTCCCTGGCCATGACCACGGGCTGGCGGGGACGCGGGGCGCGCCTGGGCGGGGCTGGCTGATCGTCCTCGTCGTCGAAATCGGGATCGAACTGGAAGGTATCCTCGTCGAGCTCAGGGAGCCAGTCATCGGATTTGGCCGCCTTGCTCCCCTTCGCCGGTTGGGACGCCTTGGTACGGCGCACCCAGCCGCCATGGGGCTCATCCTCCTCATCCTCCAGCGCCAGGGCGCCGGCGCTGCCTTCCAGCAGGGGATCCGGCCCTTCAAAACGGGGCTGGCGCCAGCCGCCGTTCAACCAGTTGCCGAGGGTGGTGGGCAGGTGATAGAGGGCGGATACACCGCCGGTACAGGCGCTGCCGAGCCGCTCGACGATGGTGAGCCAGGACCAGCCGGTAAACAGGGTGATGCCGGTGGCCACGAAGCAGAGCAGCATCAGGTTGGCCCCCACGCCGCCAAACAGCGGGATCACCGCGGAGGCGATCACATCGCCGACCAGGCCGCCGGCGGAGAAGTTCTGCATGTCGTTGAAGTTCATGCTGGCAATGGCCGACATGCCGAGCACGGTCAGCAGGAAACCGACGATGCGCACCGACAGGGTCAGGTAGTCCACGTCCAGCAGCCGGCTCGGCCGCCAGAACAGGCTCCAGCCCAGCAGCACCATCAGGGGGGGCACCAGATAGGAGAAGGCTCCGAAGGTGAACATGGTGATATCGGCAATCCAGGCGCCGGCGCTGCCCGCCAGATTCTTCACCTCCCCCTGCCAGGAGGTCTGTGACCAACCGGGATCGGCGGGGTGATAGGTGAGCAGGGCAAGCAAGAGGTAGGCGGCCAACAGCGTGATGGCGATCAAGACGGCTTCGAAGATCCGTTGGGTGCCTGATAATGGAGTAAACAGCTTTTTCTCGGCCAAACTCCGGCTCCTTTCTGAAAACATGGTAACGCATGGGACAAGGGGGCCCAGTATCCCTGAAAATCCTATCGCTTGTCAGCCTGCGTACCCATTGACGCGACAAGTCCGACAAGCAGAAACGAGCGGACCTGCCGCTCGTTTCTGACGTTTATGATGCATCAATCGCTCGTTACATCACAGCACAAAATACTCTATCGGGTGCTGATCACCAGACGACTACTCTGTTTCACTTCCTCCATCACCACATAGGTGCGGGTATCGTTGACACCCGGCAGGCGCAGCAGGGTTTCCCCCAGCAGGCGGCGATAGGCGGACATGTCGCTGACGCGGGTCTTGAGCAGGTAGTCGAAATCGCCGGAGACCAGATGGCACTCCTGGATCTCCTCGAGCACCTGAACAGCCTTGTTGAACTGCTCAAACACATCGGGGGCGCCACGATTGAGGGTAATTTCCACAAACACCAGCAGAGACGCATCCAGATAATGAGGGTTCAGAATGGCGGCATACCCTTCGATATACCCCTGCCGCTCGAGGCGACGAACCCGTTCCAGACACGGTGTGGGACTCAGGCCAACTCGTTTGGACAACTCAACGTTCGAAATCCTGCCATCCTTTTGCAGCTCATTCAGAATGTTGCGGTCAATCCTGTCCAAATCCTTTAGCCGACTCTTAGCTTCCATCATTTAATTCCATCCTTTGGCTATTTTTTGGTAAGAATCACCAGTCATTTTATAATTATGGTCACAAATCCTGTCAATGCCTGAATAAAGAAGGTGCAAATGCCGCACAACATCAGGGCGACATGAAACACCGATCAATAGACGAGGGATAGCATGATTATCGGTGTACCTGAAGAAATAAAAAACCATGAATATCGCGTAGGCATGGTTGTGGTCAGTGTACGTGAACTGACAGCATGAAACCATACCGTTTTCGTCCAAAGCGGGTCGGGAAGCCCTGCAGGCTCCATCGACGCAGATTATCACGCTGTCGCTGGCGCGATCATGGCCTTCTCTGCCTATGTTTTCGCCAACGCAGGGATCCGCCTCAACACCCCGCAATCCGGGCGATGGGGTGCGCCGCCCACCCAGGGGGATCGCCGCCCCAGAGGCATGCTGCCGGGCCCCAGCACCATCCCCCTCATGCCAGTACCCATGGTCAACCATGAGGGGAGCGTTTCCCTGCGGACCCCTTTCCCTGATGCACCCCGCGCATGTCTATGCACATGGCCATCCACCAGCCAGCCCCGCATCAAAGAGCAATATGCTGGCTGGCACGTCCCAGACACCGCGGCCTGGGTATCGAGGCCCCGCAGACCCTCTCTGGCCACCTTGCCGGCAGACGCCTCGCCAGCCCGGGCGACACTGCGCCAGGAGTTGTCATCCGTGCCCAGATCAGCGCCATGATGCAACCCCATGACGCGGATCTGGCGACCAAGGGAGGCCCCTATGAATGCGCCTCCATCTGGCAAGGCCTCATTCCCCTCGCCCGGCGCAGGCCATGGCAATACCGCCAAGCGGGGACACAGGCGAGCTGCCTCCACCCGTTGACAAGCGGCCCCATCGGAATTGGGTCATGAAAGCGAGCGTCCCTGGTGCTGGTTTCACCCCCCCCGCTCCCTGCGGTACGAGAGAGGAGTCAGGGGGCATGTTCGCCGACAAAGGCTGCCGCCGAAACGATTGGGACAATCGGCACGCCGCCCTTTGACCCCGGATCACGAATTCCCTACAATCGCGCAAACTCATTACCTCTCGGAAATCACACCATGAGCGAAGTCATTCACAGCAAATTGCTGATCCTGGGTTCAGGCCCCGCGGGCTACACGGCCGCCGTCTACGCCGCCCGTGCCAACCTCAATCCACTGCTCATCACCGGCATGCAACAGGGTGGCCAGCTGACCACCACCACGGAAGTGGAGAACTGGCCGGGTGATCCGGAAGGGCTGACCGGTCCGGCACTGATGGAGCGCATGAAGGAGCACGCGGAGAAGTTCGAGACCCGCATCCTGTTCGATCACATCAATGAGGTCTCCCTGATCCAGCGTCCGTTCCGCCTCAAGGGTGACAGTGGTGAATACAGCTGCGATGCCCTGATCATCGCCACCGGCGCCTCCGCCAAGTACCTGGGGCTGCCCTCGGAAGAGGCGTTCAAGGGGCGCGGCGTCTCCGCCTGCGCCACCTGCGACGGTTTCTTCTATCGCAACCAGGAGGTGGCCGTGGTCGGCGGCGGCAACACCGCCGTGGAAGAGGCGCTCTACTTGGCCAACATCGCCAAGAAGGTGCATCTGATCCACCGCCGCGACGAGTTCCGCGCCGAGAAGATCCTGATCAAGCGCCTGCACGACAAGGTGGCAAGCGGCAACATAGTGCTGCACACCCACCAGACCCTGGACGAGGTACTGGGTGACGACATGGGGGTCACCGGGGTTCGCCTGCGCAGCACCCGGGACGAGAGCAGCTCCGAGCTGCCGCTGATGGGGGTCTTCATCGCCATCGGCCATCAGCCAAACACCCAGATCTTCGAAGGCCAGCTGGCCATGGAGAACGGCTATCTCCAGGTGCGTGGCGGCCTGCAAGGCTTTGCCACCCAGACCAGCATCGAGGGGGTCTTTGCCGCCGGCGACGTGGCCGACCACGTCTACCGTCAGGCCATCACCTCGGCCGGGACAGGCTGCATGGCCGCCCTGGATGCCGAGCGATATCTGGACGCACAATAAGCACAAGGATATAAAGGGCATGCCAATTGGCATGCCCTTTTTCTTTTAAGGAGTCTGATGAAGCGAAAAATATTGATAGTCGAAGACAGCCTGACGATCCGCCGCATGCTGACCCAGGCCATCGCCCAGCAAACCGGGTTGGAGATCGATACCTTCGATACCCTGGAGGGGGCGCGTCACTGCCAGGGAGAAGAGTATTTCGTCGCCCTGGTGGACCTCACCCTGCCGGATGCCCCCGCCGGCGAAGCGGTCAAGGTGTTGATGGAGAGGGGCCTGCCTGTGGTGATCCTCACCGCCGATATCAGCGAAGAGAAGCGGGCGGCCTGGCTGGAGGCCGGGGTGATGGACTATGTGATGAAGGATTCACGCCACTCCCTGCAATATGCCGTCGGTCTGGTGCATCGCCTCTACCTCAATCAGGGGATCGAGGTGCTGGTGGTGGATGATTCGCTCACCTCCCGTCATCGCACCGCCGCCCAGTTGCGCAAGCAGCTGTTGCAGGTACATGAGGCGAGTCATGCGCGCGAGGCACTGACCCAGCTTGATCAGCATCCCGCCATCCGGCTGGTGCTGGTTGACTACTACATGCCGGAGATAGACGGCATCAGCCTGGTGCGGATGCTGCGGGAGCGCTACAGCAAGCAGCAGCTCGCCATCATCGGCATCTCTGTATCGGACAAGCATGGCCTCTCCGCCCGCTATCTCAAGCAGGGAGCCAATGACTTTCTCAACCAGCCATTTGAACCGGAAGAGCTGCAGTGCCGGGTCAGCCACAATCTGGAAGCCCTGGAGCAGTTCAACAGTATCCAGGATTCGGCCAATCGCGACTACCTGACCGGGCTCTACAACCGGCGCTACTGGTTCAACGAGGGACAGAAGTGGTTCGAGGAGCATCAGCGGCTGCAGACGCAGCTCGCCCTGTGCGTGCTCGACGTGGACCATTTCAAGCAGGTCAACGATCACTGGGGTCATGCCATCGGCGACATGCTGCTCTGCCACCTGAGTCGCTTGCTCACCCAGTTCTTCCCCGATGCCATGATAGCCCGGTTCGGCGGCGAAGAGTTCGCCCTGATGGCACCCCATTGCACCGTGCCCGTCCTGCTCAAGCGCCTCGAAGGACTGCGCCAGCAGATGCGGCAGCAGCCACTCTCCCGGGAGCACCCCCTGTTCGTGCGCGCCAGCTTTGGTGTCATCAACGTCGGGCGGCTCTCCATGGACGAGGCGTTGCGCGAGGCGGATCGCCAGCTATATCAGGCGAAGAACACCGGCCGCGACAAGATAGTCGCTCAGGCTCTCTGAACGCCCCTCGCACAGCCATTCCGTGTAGTACCGCCCGGCGCCCCTTGCGGCGGCAGCCGGGTGATTCTCCCCTCACTGCCTGTCCCTCTCCCTGCTTGTCCTGTCAGTAGGTCTTGTCGACCCGCACCCCGTCATCAAAATAGAGGATCCGCACCTTGTCCCCCTGGGCGAAGACCATGGCCGAGTCAAAGTCCTGGATCACATTGACCAGCGCCCCCTGATCGCTGCGAATGAGCAGCTCCACCAGCTTGTTCTCCACCACCTCGCTGCCGGACTGGTAATATTGCGCGGCCCCGGCGCCCGCCAGCGCCCCCACTGCGGTGGCAATCTCCCGGCCATGACCGCCGCCGAACTGGTTGCCAAGCAGGCCACCGATCAGGGCCCCGCCCAATGTCTTCCAGCCCGACTGCGCCGACTCGATCACCTGGCGCTGGGTGATGTTGCGCATCGTCTCCACCTGACCAAACACCACCTGGTTGACCGGCCGCGCCGTATTGCGCTGGTACACCTCGGCACCGGCCTGCGCCGTGACAAAGCACAGCAGGCTGGATACTATCAGGATAATGGCCTTCATCTGCGAAACCTCTCGATGCTATGTCTTGCTACCTGACCCAACTGGATGATGAGCCGAACCGGTTCCCTCACCCCAAGCACGCGCTGGATGAGCCCAACGGCCTGCTGGCGATCGGGGGGGACCTCAGTGCTCCTCGTCTGCTCGCAGCTTATCACAACGGGATCTTCCCTTGGAATGAACCCCACCAGGCCCTGCTCTGGTGGTCACCGGATCCCCGCGGTGTCCTGGTACCCTCGCGCCTGCATGTCGGTCGCAGTCTGCAGAAATTTTTACGCCGCCACAGATTCGATATTTCCATCAACCGTGCCTTTAATGAGGTGATCACCGCCTGCGCCGCTCCCAGGCCTGGCGCCAGCGGCACCTGGATAAGCGATGAGATGATCGCCGCCTACCAGGCGCTTCACCGCCTGGGCCACGCCCACTCGGTGGAGGTGTGGCAAGATGGTCAGCTGCAAGCCGGGCTCTACGGCATCGCCGTCGGGCGCCTCTTTTGCGGTGAATCCATGTTCAGCCGGATCGACAACGGAGCCAAAGTCGCCATGTGGGCACTGTGCCGTCATTTCGAGTGCCATGATGGCGCCCTCATCGACTGCCAGATGCAGAACCACTTCCTGGCCACGCTGGGCATCGAAGAGTGGCCCCGCAGCCACTTCCTCGCGACACTGGCGACGCTGCGACAACAAACGCTCCGTGAGGGATGCTGGCAAGCGAGGTTCATTAGCCTATGACAGAAGAAGTGATCCTCAAGGTCGGCCTGACCCCCAAGCATGCCTGCAGCTATCTCGAGCATCAGCAGGAGCAGTTGCTGGTACTGATGGATAACGAACTGCTCAACGCCAATGGCTATGAGCGCCTGCTCACCGCCGGTTTTCGGCGTAGCGGCAACGACATCTATCGCCCCCATTGCCCGAGTTGCAACGCCTGCCAGTCGCTGCGCATCCACAACGAGCAATTTGTCCCCAGCCGCAGCCAGAAACGTATCTCGCAGCAGAATCAGGACCTCAACCTGGTGCTGAGCTATGACGACAAGCCCGAGTATTATCAGCTGTACGAGCGCTATATCCGCCAGCGTCATCGGGATGGCAGCATGTATCCGCCCAGCCGCAGCCAGTATAAAGGGTTCCTCCATTGCGACTGGATGCCTCCCCTCTACCTGGAGATCCGTCTGGACAACCGCCTGATTGGGGTCGCCGTCACCGATCTCCTGCCCCACTCCCTGAGCGCCATGTACACCTTCTTCGATCCCGAATTTGCCGATCGCTCCCTCGGCACCTTTGCCATCTTGAGCCAACTGGATCTGGGGCGCAGAACCGGGCGTCACTGGCTCTATCTGGGGTATCAGGTGGAAAAATGCCGCAAGATGAAATACAAGAGTCGCTTCCTCCCCCACGAGCGTCTCATCCAGGGTGAATGGAAAAATATCGTCACCAAGCCCGAGTAAACTTTACACATTGGCTTAAATCCGGCATGATCCAGCGGATTTTTGTTGTGGCTTATCAAGAGGATTCAATGGCTAAAGAAGACAGTATTGAGATGCAGGGCACTATCTTGGAAACCCTGCCCAATACCATGTTCCGTGTGGAACTGGAGAATGGTCACGTGGTTATCGCTCATATTTCAGGCAAGATGCGCAAAAACTACATTCGTATCCTGACTGGAGACAAGGTGACAGTCGCTCTGACTCCCTACGATCTCTCCAAGGGTCGTATTGTTTTCCGCTCTCGCTAAGCCAGGAATTCAGCAAAAAACCCCAACCTGATGGTTGGGGTTTTTTGTCGTTTCATGGCGTTTTATCAGTGGGACACGGCTTCAACATCGACCTGAAAATCGAAGCTGAGGCTATCATTTACCATCTCAACCTTGACGATACCCCCATCGACCAGTGAGCCAAACAGGATCTCATTGGCCAGGGGTTTCTTGAGGTGTTCCTGAATGACCCGACTCATGGGTCTGGCTCCCATCGCCCTGTCATAGCCCTTCTCGGCCAGCCAGTGACGGGCTCCCTCCGAAATTTCCAGAGACACGCCCTTGGCGTCCAGCTGAACCTGCAGTTCCACAATGAACTTGTCGACGACCTGGTAGATCACCGCCATATCCAGATGGTTGAACCAGATGGTGTGGTCGAGTCGATTGCGAAACTCGGGACTGAAGGTCTTGTTGATCACCTCCATGGCGTCATGACTGAGATCCTGCTGCTGGAAGCCGATGGACTTACGCTGGGTCTCCTGTACGCCGGCATTGGTGGTCATCACCAGGATGATGTTGCGAAAATCGGCTTTACGGCCGTTGTTATCGGTCAGGGTCCCGTTGTCCATCACCTGCAGCAACAGATTAAACACATCCGGGTGCGCCTTCTCTATCTCATCGAGCAGCAAGACCGCATGGGGATGTTTGATCACCGCGTCGGTCAACAGCCCCCCCTGCTCAAAACCGACATAGCCGGGAGGAGCGCCGATCAGGCGTGATACCGTGTGCCGCTCCATGTATTCGGACATGTCGAAACGCAGCATCTCTACCCCGAGCGCCTTGCCCAGCTGCTGGGTCACTTCCGTCTTGCCCACCCCGGTCGGGCCGGCAAACAGGAAACAGCCCACAGGGCGGTGTTCATTGCCCAGACCGGAGCGAGCGAGGCGAATGGAATCGGTCAACACAGAGATCGCCTTGTCCTGACCAAATACCACCATCTTGAGGTTGCGCTCCAGATTCTTGAGCACCTCTTTATCGGAAGAAGAGACTGACTTCTCCGGGATCCGCGCAATTTTGGCCACGATAGCCTCAATTTCGGCCACGTTGATCACTTTTTTACGCTTGCTCGCCGGCAGCAGCCGCTGACCCGCACCCGCCTCGTCGATCACGTCGATGGCCTTGTCAGGCAAGTGACGGTCGTTGATATATTTCGCCGAAAGCTCGGCCGCGGCGCGAATGGCCTTGGCGGTATAACGGACGCTATGGTGCGCCTCATAGCGACTCTTGAGTCCCATCAGGATGCGGGTGGTGTCATCTATCGTGGGTTCGACGATATCGATCTTCTGGAAGCGGCGCGCCAGTGCGCGATCCTTTTCGAATATCTGGGCATATTCCTGATAGGTGGTCGAGCCCACACAGCGGAGCAAACCATTGGACAGCAGGGGCTTGATGAGGTTGGCCGCATCCAGCTGCCCACCGGAGGCCGCCCCCGCCCCAATGATGGTGTGGATCTCGTCGATAAACAGGATGGCCCCTTCCTGACGCTCGATCTGCTTGAGCAATACCTTGAGGCGCTTCTCGAAGTCACCGCGGTACTTGGTGCCCGCCAGCAGAGAACCCATGTCCAGGGAATAGATGGTGCTGTCGGCAATCACCTCCGGCACATCCCCCTTGACGATGCGATAGGCCAAGCCTTCGGCAATGGCCGTCTTGCCGACGCCCGCCTCTCCCACCAACAGGGGATTGTTCTTGCGGCGGCGGCACAACACCTGAATGGTACGGCTCAGTTCCTGATCCCGGCCGATCAGGGGATCTATCCTCCCCTCCAGCACCAGCTGGTTGAGGTTGGTGGCAAAACTTTCAATCTGGGCGGCAGAGACGTCGTCGTCCGACTCGGCACTATTGGGCGGGGAGTCGGGTTTGCTGTCCTTGCGGACCCCATGAGAGAGAAAGTTGACGACATCCAGCCGGCTGATGTCGGCTTTCTTAAGGAAATAAGCGGCTTGGGATTCCTGCTCGCTGAAGATGGCGACCAATACGTTGGCGCCACTGACCTCGGTATGGCCCGAGGATTGCACATGGAATACCGCACGTTGCAGTACACGCTGGAAGCCCAGGGTAGGCTGGGTCTCCCGGTCTTCGTCATCGGCAGCGATCAGCGGTGTCGTCTGGCTGATAAAGGCACCGATCTCCTTGCGCATCAGTTCCACATCCGCACCACATGAACTCAAGGCCTCATGGGCTGAGCTGTTATCCAGCAGGGCTAACAACAGGTGCTCGACGGTCATGAATTCGTGACGCTCATCTCGAGCGAGCTTGAAAGCCTCGTTCAGCGTCTTCTCTAACTCTTTGTTCAACATAGGCACCTCCCCTCAGTACAGCAACAATGTGGTGTCGTCTTGTCATCACGTCATGTCGTTTAGGCCTTTTCCATCGTACATAGCAGTGGATGTTCGTTATTACGTGAATAGGTGTTGACCTGGACCACCTTGGTCTCCGCTATCTCGGCGGTGAAGGTGCCGCAGATCCCTTTACCACTATAATGCACACTTAACATGATCTGGGTTGCCTTCTCCAGATCCATCCGGAAGAACCGCTGCAACACCTCGACCACAAACTCCATCGGGGTGTAATCGTCGTTGTTGAGCAGCACCTTGTACATGGGCGGTGGCTGCAACTTGGTCTTCTCAGACTCGGCAATCTCTTCATTAACAAAGAGTTCTTTTTGCTTACTCATGGCTGTGCTTGGGTACCTCTAGATTACTACCGTCCGCCATCATGCTGTCAATAGAGTTGTTAACTGGATCACAGGGCTTGTTAACAACTTCTTGACTCGACTCTCAGTTGGACTAAATTGGTTACTTGCTAATCGGCGCCCCACCATTATTGGGTAGATATAGCTAGTTATAATGGGCTGGCGCAGGTTACTCAACGACTTCAGGGTAATCAATAAAAGGATGTAGAAGTATGGCAACCGGAACAGTCAAGTGGTTCAACAACGCAAAAGGATTTGGGTTTATCTGTCCGGAAGGGGGCGGTGACGATATCTTCGCCCACTACTCCACCATTCAAATGGAAGGTTATAAGACGTTGAAGGCGGGCCAGGCTGTGCAGTTTGAACTGCAGCAGGGTCCGAAGGGGAATCATGCCGCTGTTATTGTGCCAAACGAAGCGCAAAACATCTGAGCCAGGATGGATAAATAAAAAATCCGGCCTCATATCAGGCCGGATTTTTTATTTATTGCCAATAGCGCTCCCTCTTCCGAGCCGGGCAGATGCGGCCTCCCCCCTTCTGCCAAGCTGCCAAGACTTGGGTCTATGGCTGGCGCCACGGCGCAGGCAAACGCTGCAGATAGCAAAAAACCGACCCTGAGGTCGGTTTTTTTAATTTGGCGGTGAGGGAGGGATTCGAACCCTCGATACGTTGCCGTATACACACTTTCCAGGCGTGCTCCTTCAGCCACTCGGACACCTCACCAAATTTTTTACTTCTCTGAAGTGGCTTTCGGAGCACGCGTTGCGTGCTTCTATTCCGACTTCGTCGGTGGGCAGCCATTCGGACACCTCACCAAATTCTGGTCTGTTATTTAACGTGTTCAGCCAACACGAGTTCGCTGCGCTGTTGCGCTGGAACGGGGCGTAATTTAGGGGAAAGCCGCTCGCCCGTCAACGGCTTTCTGTCCATCTGACGACTGACCGCCGGATTAATGTACAGCGCCAGGCTCGACCACCATCTCAGGCAGATTGAGAAAGCCCAGGCGCTCGCACTCGGCGACCACGTCATGGGTTGCGGCTATGGTGCTCTGGACGAACAGAATGAACTGCTCGACGGTGAGACCTGCCTTGGTAAACACGGTATGCCCTACCACCAGGCGCGGCAGGTTGTCATCTATGATGTCGAGAAACAACTTGAGAGACGGGTATTGCATGTTGAGCCGGCCGAGCTCGGCCACCAGGGGCAACAGGGCCGAGGGGCGAACCTCCAGCTCGGAGGAGAACAGCAGCCCCTCCTCCTCGACGAAGACGCGGCTCTCCTGAATGCCTTCCACGGACTGCAGGGAGACGATGTGGATGCCATGGCATTGATCGCAGACATAATGCTCGATGCGAGCCTGCTGCAACCAACGCATTATCATTTCGGAGCTGGGTGTATTCATCATGACGTTTCGAAACTCTGGATAGCGAGGGGCGCAGTCTAAACCAATTTGTGGCCAACCTGAAGCAGAGGCCCTCCCCTGCTGTGTTTGCGCTTCTTTTTGGCACGAACAGTACCTTATACTCAGCCCACCCAAGCCTCCGCCCTCAACCGAGTACCGATGACCATCCAAGAGAAATATCGCCTGCACCTGAAGTCGCTCTCCGACGAACTGCTGGTGCTGCAAAAGCCGATCCGCATCTTGGACGCGATCAAGTGGCCCCATCGTATTGGCCATGACTTCCTGGCCAAGGGGGGGAAAACCCTGCCCGCCATCGATGCCGACTTCTATCAGCGGCTGGCCCTCGGTTTCGATCCGCGCAACAAGTATCTGGAGCTCAAGGAACTCAGGGACAGGATCCGCAGGAAACTCGGCCCTCACGATGAGCTTGGCCGCATCCTCCAGGCCAACGTCGATCAATACATGGTGGTGATAGAGATGCTGCGCCAGCGCGGCCAACCTGACTTTTTGCGCTACAGCCAGCACCTCTATGGTTCGGCCCGGGACCATCTGCGCGGCGATCGCAAAACCCTGCGCGAACTGGGGGAGCGATTGTGCGACATCTTCTCCCTGCCCGGCGCACGCCACCTGGTGCGGCCCTATCCCAAGGAGTTCGAGGGGCAAGCCGCCGTCGATCGGTTGCAGGAGAAGCTTTCCGGTTATTTTCGCGACGGTCAGGTGCAGGTCAAGCTGAGCGATGGCATCGTCTCGGACGCCGCCGCCGGGGGCGATTACATCAAGCTGAGCAGCCATGCCCGTTTCTCCGAGCTGGACTTGCAGGTGCTCGAGGTCCACGAGGGCTGGGTGCATGTCGGTACCACCCTCAATGGCCGCCAGCAACCCTACGCCACCTGGCTGAGCGCCGGGTCGCCGCGCATCACCGCCTGTCAGGAAGGATTGGCTGTGCTGATCGAGACGCTGACCTTCAGCTCCTTCCCGGATCGGGCCAAACGCATCTCGGATCGGGTCATGGCCATCGACATGGCCGAGAATGGCGCCGATTTCATCGAACTCTATCGCCACTTCCTGGACAAGGGGGCGAGTGAGCATGATGCCTACAAGATCACCCAGCGGGTGTTTCGCGGCGGCATGGTGGCTGGCGGTGCCTGCTTCACCAAGGATCTCTCCTATGTGAAGGGGTATGTGGAAACGGTCAACTTCATCCGCAGCGCCGTGCTGGAAGGGGTGCCCGAGATACTGCCCATGCTGTTTGTAGGCAAGGTCACCCTGGATGACATCCCGGTGCTCTATCAGCACTATCTGGAGGGACTGATCGCCGCCCCCCAATACCTGCCCCCCATGTTTCGCGATCTGACCGGTCTCTACGTCTGGTTCGGCTTCGCCTCAGGCATGTCGCTGGTCGACATCGGCCGGGTCCAGCAACACTTTCGTCAGCTGTTCCACCGCCTGCCGGTGGCGGATCCCATCATCACCCCGGTCGATTGCGAATTTGATTGAGCCAACCGGGCTCAGGCATCGAGATCCCGCGCAATAAAAAGGCCCAATCGGGCCTTTTTACCTCATGGCGTCGAGCGCCTCAGCGAAATGCCTGACCAATCAGATAATGTTTGCGGCACAGGGAGACATAGCGGGCATTGCCCCCAATCTCCACCTGGGCGCCGTCCCGCGCCACCTGGCCATCGGCATTGACCCTGGCATTCATGTGCGCCTTGTTGCCGCACCAGCAGATGCTCTTGAGCTCCTCCACCTTGTCTGCCAGACAGAGCAGATGGTAAGAGCCGGGGAACAGCTCGGCACGAAAATCGGTCTTGAGCCCGTAGGCGATGACGGGGATGTCCGCTTCGTCCACCACCCGTGCCAGCTGATAGACCTGCTCCTTGGTGAGAAACTGCGCCTCGTCGACGATGAACACATCGATGGGCTGCTCGGCATGGCGTGCCTTGACCATCTCGAACAGATCGCAGCTGTCGCTGAACACCTCCACCTTCAACTCCAGACCGACCCGGGCGCTGATCACCCCGAGCCCGAACCTGTCATCGATGGCCGGCGTCATGGCGAGCGGGTGCATGCCGCGTTCGAGATAGTTGAAGTGCGCCTGGATCAGCTGGGTAGACTTGCCCGAGTTCATCGCGGCGAATTTGTAGTGTAATGAGGCCATGCTTGCTCCGATGCCAATTGATGGCGCGCATGCTAACGCAGGGAAGCGTCAAAAACAAAGGGGCCCGCAGGCCTAATGCCAGTCAGTTAAGGCTGACTGGCATTGTTTTTATTGGCTTTTTTCACACTGTACTTCTGTGGTCTTGGCTTCACGCAGCGAGGGT